>DASRZY010000247.1:0-2947 GCA_035685905.1 Syntrophales bacterium | reverse complement strand
CGGCCTATCTTCTTCACCTCAGTGAGCTTGCCGGCGGCTCCGACGAGTTCGAGCTCGACATCAAGAAGGGGCTGATCGCCAATCTGCTCGGGACGACGGGGGAGTCGCTTTCGCGCATTCTCGGCAAGATGACGCAGGCCGGGATGATCCGCGTGGGCGGCAAGAAGATCACGATCCTCGACCGCGGGGCCCTCGCCGACGTGGCAGCGGCAAAATTCGGGGACGTTGTTGACAAATTAGACAAACTCGAATGATCGGCACATACCCTGGGGCAATGAAGCCCGGCGAGTTCTGCAGGGCGCAGAAGGGGGCAATGCCTGCGAACGAAGGGCTTCAGCCCGCGTTGCGGCGGAGGTAAAGTTTGCGGGATGAAAGGCGCAGCATGAATTTCCGTTACGGACTCGACGACCGTCCACCCCTCTGGGAATCACTGCTGATCGGGCTTCAGTGGTGCGCCATCATCGTCCCGTGGATCATCATCCTGGGGAAAATCGCCGGGGTCTTCCACTTCGAGAGCGCCGGCGACAGGACGGTTTATCTCCAGAAGCTCTTCTTCATCGCCGCAGTCTTTGTCCTCGCGCAGGTCGTGGCGGGGCACAGGCTTCCCCTGGTCTTCGGCCCCTCCACGGTCATCCTCATCGGCATCGTCTCCAGCCAGGGATTCGGCACGGAGACCATCTACACGTCAGCCCTGGTCGGCGGCGTGCTCCTGACGGCCTGCGCCGTGACGGGATTTTTCGGCACCCTGCAGAGGCTCTTCACGCCGAGGGTCGTCTCCGTCGTCCTGCTGCTCATCGCCTTCTGCCTGATGCCCACGGTGCTTCGCCTCATCACGGAGACGCGGGCCGCCGTGCCCGTGAAGGCAAACCTGCTCTTTGCCCTCGTGCTGGCCCTTTCCATGATGACGCTGCACCGGTTCCTGGAGGGCATCGGACGCTCCGTCATCATCGTGAGCACCATGTTTGCCGGGGCGGTGATCTACTTCCTGATCTTCCCGGAGGCTTTCGACCGGGGCGCCATGGAAGGGGCGGCCCCGCTGGCATCCTTCTTCACGAACCTGACGACGTCTTTCTCTGTCGACGTGGGGCTTACCCTGTCCTTCGTCATCTGCTTTATTGCGCTGGCCATCAACGACCTCGGCTCGATCCAGTCCATGAACGCCCTCGCGGCGCCTCCCGACATGGCCCGACGCATCGACCGGGGGATCCTCGTCACGGGGATGGCCAACATCGTGTCGAGCTTTCTCGGCGTCATCGGCCAGGTGAACTACTCGCTCAGCCTGGGGGTCGTGCTCTCGTCGGGCTGCCTTTCGCGCTGGACGCTCGTCCCCTCGGCGGCGATCCTGCTGGCGCTTGCCTTTTCTCCGCTGGCCATCGCCTTCCTGGGAAACGTCCCGGCCGTCGTCATCGGGGCATCGCTTGTCTACGTCCTCTCGACGCAGGTGGCGGCAGGGCTCATGGTCCTCTTCGGGGATGGCCGCAAGCCGGAGCTTCAGGACGGTCTGGTGGTGGGGATGCCGCTGCTTGTCGCCGTCATCGTGGCCTTCCTGCCCGCAGCCGTCGTCTCGACCTTCCCGCCTCTCATCCGCCCCGTGGCGGGCAACAGCTTCGTCATGGGCGTGCTGGCTGTCCTGTTCCTGGAGCACATCCTGTTCAGGCAGGCCGCCTCCACGAAGGGAAGGGCGGGGTAATCTCCATGGTGACCCTGCTGAGCGCCGCTGCGGTCTATGGGTTGTCGGCCGGTTTCCTGCCGGGGCCCCTGCTGGCGCTCGTCATTTCCCAGACTCTGCGGTACGGAACCCGCGAGGGCGCAAAGGCCGCCATGGCGCCCCTCATCACCGATCTGCCGATCATCCTGGTGTCCGTTCTTGTCATGCGATCGCTGTCGGAGAGCCGCACCGCCCTGGGCCTCATCTCGATGGCGGGCGGATTGTTCGTGATCTATCTTGCCTGCGAGTGCTTCCGGACAACGCGGCTGGAACTGAGCGACAGTGAGATCGGGCCGCAGTCCCTGGGCCGGGGGGCGGCCGTCAACGCGCTCAACCCGCATCCCTACCTCTTCTGGCTGACGGTCGGCGGCCCCTCCGTCATCCGGGAATGGGCGGAAAGCCCCCTCGGGGCCGTTGCCTTCGTGGCCGTGTTCACCGGGTGCATCGTGGGGTCAAAGGTGCTGATCGCCGCCGCCGTCGGCCGATCGAGACACATGCTGAGCGGGAAGGTCTATGGGGCCGTCATGCGGGCCCTGGGCCTGATGCTTCTTGTCTTTGCCGCTCTGCTGTTCAGGGACGGACTGGCGCTGGCGGGGTGGTGAGACCGTCGGAGGCAGATCATTTTCCGGGGATTTCCTGGCCGGGCTGTGGTATGAGTAAACGATAAAAAACATGCACCACTGTTGAAAGCAGGGACGAAATGAAGTTTTTCCAATCGAACCGCGAGAAATTCTATGACTTCTTTGAAGCGCTGGCCGACAAAGTGGAAGAGGGCGGAAAGCTGTTTACCGAAATCATAGCCAATTATGAATACTCGGAGTTCAAAGTCGGCAAACTCAAGGAGATCGAGCACGAAGCCGATCACATCACCCACCAGGTCTACAAGAGGATGCACAAGTCCTTTCTGACACCGCTGGACCGGGAAGACATCTATCTGCTGGCAAACAAGATGGACAGCGTCCTCGACGAGATCGAGGGCGCCGCCGTGAGGATGTACCTGTACAGGATGAAAACGCCCACGGAGGAACTCGTGATGCTCACAGAGATCCTCGGCACGGCGATCGCCAAGATCAGGAGAATCGTTTTTTCCGTGAGGAAGAAGCAGGACGCGGGGCTGATCCTGCATTTATGTGCGGACATCAACCTGCTCGAAAACCAGGCGGATCAGATCTACCGGGGGGCCATGGTCCGGCTTTTCGAGGAGGAGAAGGATGCGATTGAACTGATCAAGATCAAGGA
>DASRZY010000246.1:0-3332 GCA_035685905.1 Syntrophales bacterium | reverse complement strand
CCCCAGAGATGCCTGATCCATCGCCCCTGGAAGAAATTTTTCCTGGGGAAGCTGTACCCTGCTGCCTCTTCGGAGTCCGAATCCACAATCGTTTTAATCACCGACGCGGTCGCAGGAGGAACGCGTTCGTCGGCATCCAGCAGGAGCACCCATGAATGGGTGCACCGGTCGATGGCAAATTGCTTTTGAGCGCCAAACCCGCGCCACGGCTCATTGTACACCTGGCAGCCGAAGGTCCGGGCAATCTGCGCCGTCTCATCGGCGCTTCCCGAATCGACGACGACGATCTGCTCGGCAAACCCCACGCTTTCAAGGCAGGCAGGCAGGTTCTGTGCCTCATTTTTGGCGATGATGGCTACCGACAGAGGTATTTTTTCATTCATGGGATTCACACTTTTTTGCACGGGCAACCGGCCATGCTCCGCGGGCCCTGCTATCCGATCCTCTCCATATGGCTTTTCACGGCATCCTGCACTTCCTCGAGCGTGAGCTCGTCGAGGCACCGGCTCGCCCCGCTGTCCTCGCAGCCCTTTTTCTGACAGGGGACACAGGGCAGGTCTTTGTGGATAACGAGATGCAGCGGCCCTCTCGGCGCCCAGTCCATCGAGGAAGAGGGGCCGAAGAGGCTGATCGTCGGGATGCCGGTTGCCGCGGCGATATGCATGCCGGCGCTGTCGACACCGATGAACAGCCTGCACGATCGAAAGACGGCCGGCAAGACCCCAATGGGCGTTTTGCCGGCGAGGTTATACGTGTTTGCCGGACATTCTCTCATCAACTCATCGGCCTTGGCACGCTCATCTCCGGACCCGGTCACAATGACGGACACGCCATAACGCGAGACGAGCCAGTGGATCAGCCCGATGTAGTTCTTCATGCCCCATTCCTTGTACGGCCACAGCGAGAACGGCTGGAGGGCAACGACCGGCCGGTCTGCCGGGACTCCTTCCTTTTTCAGCAGATCCCGGGCCTCCCGGAGCCTGGCTTCGGAGGGGATAAGTTCGGGCCAGACATGATCTGTCTTGATGCCGTATTCCTCAAGCAGACTGAGGTAATGCTCGGCCATATGCCGCCCCGGTGCCTGGACCGGAAGCGCAAGGTGGGTAAAAACCCTGTTGCGCCAGAGTTTGCCGTCCAGAGCATACAGCCCGATTCTCTGTTTTGCGCCCGACAGAAGAGCAAGGATGGCGGCGCGATCCCCCGCTTTCATGTCGATGGCCAGATCAAAATGATGACTGCGCAGTCCGGAAAAGAACTTCGCCTGATAAGACCATTCGTCCAGCCAGGATCGTTTCTCTTCATTGACCGAGATGACCCCCGCGGCCCAGGGACACTCCTCGACCAGCTCTTTTGCTTTTTCCCTGACGGCCACGAAGACATCCGCCCGGGGGAAATTTTCCTTCAGCGCGCGGATTGCGGGAAAGGTCAGCAGGACATCGCCGATATCCCCGAGCTGGATGAGCAGGATAGTTCGAATGTTGTCCCTCGAGAGGGTCTTTCGTTTCAACAGCATACGGATCAGGAGCCTGTCGTGTCATCGCATCCGCGTGATGCGTTGTCCGCCTTCCATTCTAAAAATCAACGTGCTGAAAATTCGGGACATGCCCTTCCCTGCATCTTCCTTCACCCCGGTTCTATCCCCCTCCATAGGGCAACAGCAGGGCTTTTCGAAATGCATCCCGGGAACAGGTCTGTGCATACCGATCAGCGGCCTGCCGGAATGGCGCCGTCTCAGGCGATTTCAGAAGCGATGCCTTCTGCATGCAGGTCTTGAGCCCTCTGCTATCACCCGAGGGGAAGACCCAGCCGAGTTGATGCTCCTCGATCCGCCGGGCCAGAAGCCCCCCATCCGACGCAATGACCATCCTGCCTGCCGCAGCTGCAAGCGACAGGACGCCGCTGGAGCCGAAGTGCTCGATGTACGGAAGCAGGACGACGTCACTGGCACAGAAGCACAGGCTTTGCTCGGCATCGGAGACGTAGCGGTCCATCACCGTTGCCCGCCCCTGCGCTTTCAATTCGTTCAGACCGCGCAATGTCTCCGGATCCGGAGCCATGCTCCCTGCACAGAGCAGGTGCATGGGGGAATCGGCCGATGTCTCCAGCAAGGCCCGCACTGCCAGATGCAACCCTTTCCTGCGGTCGCCGATCCCGAAGCACAGAAAGACGAATCGATCGGGCGGGATGCCGATCTTCTCCCTGGCTTCTTTCTGATCGAGTAGAAAGGTCCCGTCCCAGGGATCCGGTAAAAAAAAGAATCTCTGTCCGGAATAACGATGACGCGCTTTTTCCAGCAGATACTCATCCATCAGATAGATTTTGTCAAACCAGCCCCGGCGGGTGAGTTTTCGAAAACCTGTCCCTTTTGCAATGTTACCCGGAGGCCAGACGGGATCTGCCAGGAATCGGGGCCGGAAATAGACGCCGGACACTCTGCCGCAAAGCAGCCGGGGCGGATAGAGACCGACGGCCGCCCGCCTCAGGCACCCCGACGCGATCTCGTCGAGATTATTCATGAACACTTCATCGGCGCCGCTTTCCTCCAGGCATGCGGCAACCGTGGCCACGACGCTTCCGCCCCGCAGTGCCCCCGCCGGGTCATAAACGGAAATCATGGACGCCTTTTCCGTCAGATTTCGGAGATGGCTGTGAATCCGCTCTTTTTTCTCCGGCCGATAATCCAGGGCGAGGGTGACCCTGCTGCCCGTCGTGAGAAAATCCTCGGCGATATAACGAAGCCAGTGCAGGTGATGGCCTTCCGTTCTGTTTTCGAAGATCAGCAGGTGTCGTGTAGATGATGTTGCCAAGCAGCAGTCGCTCCTCAGACGGGTTCATGACGGATTCTCTAGTTATCCTATAATCTTATGAGAATCAAATCCTAAATGGGGTCCCGCCGACAGGCGCTGAATGATGCCGTCCGGCACAGCGCTAAATCAGGGTCCTGTTTCACTGTCAGCAACACGCTGTCGCCCACTGCGACCCGTCTTCCTTCGCCTTGAGATTTTGCTTTCCCTACAAGAAGTTACAATTTTTTCAACCCGTTCATCCAGCGCAACTGATGATACGTTTTTTCTTGACTTGGAGCATTTGCTGGGATACTTTTCTAGCCTGTCAAATTCAGTATTAGCGGCCTCTTTCAGGCATTCGATACGGTTGAAAGTGTAAGATGAATCAGGTTTTTTCAACCAAATGTAATCGAAAGGGCGGAGCTGTGTAAATTTTTCTCAAGCTTCCTGTAAAAAACGTAATCATCTAGAATCAGTTCGCCTTTCTGCCCCCTTGACGTCGAATTCGAGTACTGGCATGCTGCTGGTATCTGTCAATAGATTGAT
>DASRZY010000245.1:0-2144 GCA_035685905.1 Syntrophales bacterium | reverse complement strand
CACTTTGGAAAACGGGGGTACCTACATCCGCGCATATTCTTTACCCTCAATGGAAGCAATGAATGACCACCGGTGGCTTCCCTGTCCGGCCCCGACATGCCGGGATACAGGGTGCCCTGACACACCCATTCAGACCCGGCGCTTCTATAGCACAGTCTGATCCTGTTCGCCACCGAAACAATGCCCGCCAGGGGCTTCACATGCTAAGGAGTGAATATCACAGGAAAAGCTAATGCTTGAAATTATTTCGGTTTTCTGATATGAGCACCATGCACCAAACAAACTTATAGTTCTCTTTTTACGGACGGGCCGGCCGACATTCCCCATCGGCGGTTGAGGAGAGAGGAAAGAGGACGAGATGGAGTCCCGTGCTAACACGGAACGGGAAGTCTGCGGGCACTGCGGAAAGAGACTGTCTTTCATAAGATGCACCGGATGTGAGATACCACTCTGCCAGGAGTGTGCCTGTTTCGAACTGATCGGCTCAGGATGCGGTACCGTTATCCCGGCCTATTACTGTCTTCTCTGCGTCAAAGATGCCCGGATAAACCCGAACGCAGTATTTTACAGCTGAGCAGAAAGCCCCATGTGTGCGCAGAGCGCATCGTTGCCGGCCATTCGATATGGAGTGGGTGAACCTGGCAAGATTGAACCTTCGCCAGGCACACCGCTCTGCCGCATCAGTCCATTCCTTCCTTAGATGTTCCTTCCGGACGATCACTCCGAATCAACAAAGAACTTTGTGATGAAGAACCCCATGAGGATCATCAGAACGGAAAGGTCCGCCCTCTCGAGAAGCCACAGCAGGAAGTCCTTGACGACGGTGGCCTTGTTGAGAAAACTGAAATAGCCAGCCGGAAGATACTTCACGAGGGCAATGGAGGGATACCTCGTCCACTCGTCATACCCGAACCAGCCATAGAGCTGATATGCGAAAAGCAGGGTCCCGGAGAGAAAAATGAAATTGGCAAGCCAGGACAGCAGGGGTATGCGTCTTGCCCTTGCTGTTGTCTTGGCGGGTTGGGAATACTGAAACCTCCACGCGGAATGCCCATCGGATGGATCCATCGCAGACACCTCCTTTGAATCTGGGGCGCGCGGAACCTCCATCCCTGGAGATGCACCGCTCACCCGGCAACCCCGCCGCCGTATCCGGCTTCCCGGACGTAGGCCGGTGGCTTTGCGCCCCATCCTTTCAGATGGTTTGCCCTTTCCAGGTACAAGCCTCCGATCCGCGCAGATCGCAGAGCACGTGAAGGAGAATATGGAGTACAGCAGCCCGGTCTGAAGGCTTCGTTATCTCTATCGGATGATACCACCCTTTTCTTTAACGATTTTTTCGCCTGCCGGCCCTTGAGGCCCTCCCCACGCCGTGTTAATATCGTCGGAAATCGATGGGTCTGCCTGCAGGCAATAACGGGTGAGAATCGAAGAGAGAAAGACTGAGGATCGCGGGGGTGAAATCTCTGCTGGCCGTCGACCTGGGGCTGAAGACCGGTCTTGCCCTCTACGGGGAGGACGGGAAGCTCCTCTGGTACCGCTCGAAGAACTTCGGGACGACGACTCGCCTGAAGCGGGCCGTCCACAGCCTCCTGAGCGAAATCCCGGATGCAGCCCAGCTCATCATCGAGGGTGGAGGAAGGATCGCCGAGATCTGGGAGCACGGGGCGGGCAAACGCGGCATCCCGGTGCGCCGCATCACGGCCGAGGATTGGAGAAAGACGATTCTTTTCGGCAGGGAGCGACGAACCGGCGCCATGGCGAAAGACAGGGCGTCTCACCTCGCCGACGCCGTCATCGCCTGGTCGGGGATTTCCCGTCGCACGGCCCCGCGGCATGATGCCGCCGAGGCTATCCTCATCGGTCTCTGGGGGGTCATCGAGCAGGGCTGGCTCGGCAGCCTGCCGCCGGAGATACGCCATCGTGGTATTCCAGGCCCACCGCGCAAAACGGGTTGATTATTTCCGGCCGGGCTCCGACCTCATCCGGTTCTCACCGGCCATTGCCGCTGATTGTGCTGACATCCTGTGAAGATTCAGGAGGCAGGGTGCACAAAAGCCCTGCCTTTTTTGTTTTAACCATGCTATTTAATAACTGTTTCATGACGGGAGAGACGGGACAGACCGAATAGACCGGATAGACCA
>DASRZY010000244.1:0-5877 GCA_035685905.1 Syntrophales bacterium | reverse complement strand
GGTCATCTACCTGGCTGCCCGGCACAAGGGCCAGGAGCTGATCCGGGCTGCCGATTCGAGCAAGCGGCTCAAGAAGGAGATGCACGACGAGCTCCGGAATCTACTGGGTGAGGATGCGCTGAAGGAGATTTACTTTACCCGTTATGTGTTGATATAGAAAAAAGGGACCAGGGACCAGGGTACAGGGACCAGAGGACAGGAAAATGAAGAAGCTGAAAAAGATTTCAATCGTCATTATGATCATCGCTCTGAGTGTCTCGTGGGCCTTCGCCCTCACGACCGATGAGGTCATCAAGCTCAAGAAGGCGGGGGTGAGCGAGAAGACCATACAGACCATGATCGAGCAGGAACGCTCCGGCAAGCAGGGCAACCCTGCCGACCAGATCGGCACGAGGGAGGTCAAGGATGCCGAGGGCAACACGTCGGTCATCTATTCGACGGGCGCTCCCAGTGCCCCCACCCAGAATCAGTCGGAGCAGCAAAAGGTTGAAGAGGCATGGAAAATGCTTCAGAATCAGAATATGATCATCGACAACCGACGAAAATAAGCGTAAGCGGTAATGGTAAAAAGCATGCCCGCGGAGGACCGGAGAAGGAGGACATGATCAAAGCGAAGGAGACAAAGGAAGCACGGGAAACGGATGCATTTCGGTTCCTGGAACGCGAGTTCGAGGGCACCTTCATCGAGGAGCTCATACCGGGGATCCTGCACAATTTTGCCAATCCCCTCAACGGGATCATCGGCCGCACGAGGCTTCTCCAGAGGCGCCTCGAGGAGACGATCCGCAAGACCGTGGAGGCCTTCCCGGAGTCGGAACGCACCCTGTCGGAAGACCATGCGAGGCTTCTGAAAGACATCGATCTCATCACCCACGAGTCGGACCGGCTCTTCGATCTTTTCAAGCACGTGTCGGGGAAGTTCTACGCGCTCGGCGACCGCAACACGCAGCAGCTCAACATCTCGGAGCTGGTGGAGAACGAGATCCGGTTTTTCGATTTCTACCTGGATTTCAAACACAACGTGAAAAAGATCATGGATCTCGACGGGGACCTGCACGAGGTGAGCGGCTCTCCTGCCGACTACTCCATGTTCATCTCCACATGGGTGCGCTATGCGATGGAGTCCATGAGAGAGAGCCCCGAAAAGGAGTTCTTCGTCTCCACGACGCGGCGCAACGGGAACGTTGTGCTCAAGTTTCAGGACACGGGCCGGCCGATATCCGTTGAGTTGAAGGAAGCGATCCTGAAAGCCCACACGGGGCAGGAACTGAAACAGGAAGGGGCCTCGAGGCTGCTTCAGGCCATCTCTCTGCTTCGCAAGTACGGCGTGCGATTCGAAATTGACCACGAGGCGGGAATCAACATTTTCACAATCGAGATTCCCTGCCAGCCTGCGGGAGCGCGGAAAAAGGCAGTGCGGAAATAGGAAAGGGTACAGGGTATAGGGTCCAGGGTAAAGGGCTCAGAGGACAGGGGTTTTTAGACAAGCTCATTATCATAAACAGCACGGCGGGATTAAAGATTCCTGCCTGATTCGTCGATTGCATGATTAGGGAAGGTCTGAGGCGGGGCCCTTCCTAGCCGCTGAGGGGTTACGACCCGAGCTGCCCGAGGAATAAGCCGTACCGGAGGAGGTAAGCCGGACATGTTAAGGGCGGTCGATTTACAGCAGGTCCTGATGCAGACGACGTCTGTGGAGCGCATCCAGCAGACGCAGCAGCAGCAATCCGAGCTTCAGCAGCGCTATGTCGCCACGCACGCAAGCGAGGAGAAAAAGCTCCTCAAGGAGAAGGTCAAGGAGTCCGATGAGTCCGACAGGGCCCGGATGCAGCGCGAGGAGGAACGGGAGCGGAAGCGCAGGATGGCCCGGGATCATCAACCGGCCGAGGATAAGCCCCACCAGGGTCCTCCGGAGGAAGATTCTCCCGAAGAGGATGAGCAAGGCGGGAGGATCAACATCCGAGTCTAACGGCCAAAAGGCGGCTATGAGTGACCGGTGACCAGTGACTGGTGAAGGGACGAGGGACCAGGGGGTAGGGACGAGTAAAAAGTGCCTCAGTGACTGAGTGCTTGAGTGTCTGAGTGAGGAGATAAAAGAAGACAGTCATTGCGAGCCGAGCCTCGCGAGGCGTGGCAATCTCGTTTTCACCTCGTTCCTCGAACCCTCGATACTGAAACTGCTCGGCATTCAATCAATGAGTCCACGTTAATGAGGCTCCCTGCCTGCAAAAGGCGGGAATCGGCGGTGAGAATCATGGCAGGCGTCAATCCGCAGGTCTTCTTTGTCATCCAGGTCGTGGCCGACGTGGTGCTCTGCATTGCCGTTGTCTTCATCATTGCCCGTATCAGCCAGGATTTGAAGAAGAGGCGCAGTTTCGTCAAGACCATGGCCGAACTGAAACGGCTCATCCTGGAGTCACAGAAGGCGACGGCCGGCCTCCTCGAGGCCATGGAGGAAAGCAAGAAGGCCCTGCGGGATATGTCCCTTTCCATCGATGAGAAAGAAGACCGCCTGAACCGGCTCATCGAGCGCGCATCCTCCCATATCGAAAAGCTCGACAAGACGAACGCCGGCATCGAGGACGTTCTCCCGGGAAAGAAGAACGACGAGGTGCTCCGGCTTGCCGGGCGGGGGTTCGCGCCGGCTGAGATCGCGGAGAGCCTCGGTCTTTCGGAAGGGGAGATCCGCCTCATCATCGATCTTTCCCGCCGCAAAAGTGCAAGCCGCTGATGACTTCCCGCGTCCAACTCCCACCCGTATTCAAGCCGCTGATCGACCCGGTTCAACAAATCAAGCTTTCTCAACAGCCTCCCCCCGGACTTTCGCTTGGCCAGATCGTCGAGGCCCGCGTGCTGGAGAGACTGGGCGACGGGAGATTTCTGCTCAGCGTCGGCAGCAGCCATCTCACCGCCGAGGCGGAATCGGCACTGCAGCCCGGGCAGACGATGGCGCTCCGGGTGGACAGCCTGAGCCCCAGGGTCTTGCTGTCGGCCGTATCCACGCCCGAGGAACGCATTACGGCGGAGTACCTGCGCGTCTTCCGGACCAACCCCGGCGCCCTGGCAGAGAGCCTTGGCGAACTGGAGGAGATTTTCAGCGGCACCCGGGACTCCGACCTCGACCGTCTTGTGGGCCGCGACAATCTGAAAGCAATCCT
Organism: Syntrophales bacterium; assembly: GCA_035685905.1. Classification (GTDB taxonomy): domain Bacteria; phylum Desulfobacterota; class Syntrophia; order Syntrophales; family UBA2192; genus UBA2192. The sequence goes on along the minus strand of DASRZY010000244.1, from coordinate 2,719 downwards.
CGATGGGCTGGGGTCTGCCGCGCTTGGCCGCGAGCAGGTGGAAAAAGGGTTTTCCCTCCGCAGTGCCATCCGGTCCCTGGGGTTGATGCTCGAGGGCGAGCTGAAAGCAGCATTGGAACACCCCGCTGCAGACCCGTCCTCCTCGGCCGCAAACCTCAAGACGTTCCTGATGAAAACACTGGAAGAGCTGCGGGCAAAGCTCGACTCGGCGGGGCTGGATCCTGCCGACGGAAAGGCGATGCGGGAGTTGATCCCCGTCCTGGAGCGGGCGGTCCGGTCCATCGAGAGCCAGCAGGTTCTCAACGTGCATTTCCACGAGACCGAAGGAAAGGTGCTCGTCCAGGTTCCGGTTCTCCTGCCGGGCCTCACGGGAAAAGCGAACATTTTCATCCACGGCGAAAAAGGGCAGTCAGGCAGGAAAGAACAGACGGATGCATTCCGCGTGGTCTTTGCCCTCGAGATGGATGCCCTCGGCAATGTGATCGCGCAGGCGATGTTTCACGGCAAATCGCTCAGCTGTCGCATCCGGTGCGGGGACGAGGCCATGGCGGCCTTCATCACCGGCCTGCTCCCCGGTCTGGAAGGTCAACTCAACAGGGCCGGTTACCGGGTAACGGAGCTTGCTGCACGGGTGGAACCCAACGTCCGCGAGTCCATGGAAGACTGCCTCCGCGAGGAAATTTACGGGGATGGGCAGACACTGAGCGTCATGGCGTGAATAAAGGGACCAGGGACGAGGGGGTAGGGACGAGTAAGAAGTGTCTGAGTGAATAAGTGCCTGAGTGTCGGAGTGAAGACAAAAAGCCTGTGGCCTGTATCCTGTAGACTGTGTGACCAAAGTTGAAGCTGTAACACAGAAGGTCAGTATATGCCGGTAAAGAAGAAGAAAGAGAGTGCGCAACCGAAGATGGCGGCGGCGATCCGTTACGATGCCGCAAAGGACGATGCCCCGAGGCTTACGGCAAAGGGCAAGGGGCACGTGGCGGAAAGGATCATCGAGCTTGCCCGTCAGCACAATATCCCCATCCGCACCGACCGGGCGCTGGTTCACATCCTGGGCAAGCTCGACCTCGATCAGCACATCCCGCCCGATCTCTACCGGGCGGTGGCCGAGATCCTGGCCTTTGTCTACTCGGCAAACGAGCAGTACCGGGGGCAGCAGGGTAAAGGGTAGGGTGTAAAGGCTGCAGGCTACAGGCTGCATGCTTCAGACAACAACACCCACCGGCATAAAGACATCCCGGGGCAAAATTTTCCCGCCGACCCCAAATTTTCCCACCGAAACAACAATCGGCAGCCTTTTTCCCCCATACCGTGCTTTGAAGCCTGCGGCGCAGTTGCCAGCTGTGTCGGATTAAAGTAAATAGATTCGGATACTTAATCCCCGCCTCGTCCCTAGTCCCTCGTCCCTCGTCCCCGGGCCCTTGCGGTGGCACAGCCGTTGCCTACTATGGAGTCAACACAACCAGGAGCGGAAACGATTACCATGATGTACGGTGTGAACACGGCGGTCAGTGCGGCAGTCAAGAAGCTCTCCCAGCTCGACTACGTTGTCCATAATCTTGCGAATGCCAGCACGCCGGGTTTCAAGAACGAGCGTCTCCTCTTCGTGCGCAGGCCCGATGCCGACTCCATGGCGGAAGACTCATTCAGCCACAACCCCGTCGTGATCATCGACCACTCCCAGGGAACCGTGGAGAAGACCGGAAGCCCCCTGGACGTGGCTATCCAGGGTGACGGGTACTTCGTCATCGAGACCCCGAACGGCGAGCGCTTCACGCGCAACGGCAGCTTTACCCTGAACGCCAGCGGCGAACTGGTCACCAAGTCCGGCGACGCCGTGATGGGGGATGGCGGCCGGATCACCATCACGGGCAAGAAGTACGAGATCGACAATACGGGAAGCGTTACCGTGGACGGCAGCAGCGTCGGGAAAATCAAGATCGTCGATTTCAAGAAGAAGGATGCGTTGTCAAAAAAGGGGGCCGGTCTTTTCGAGGCAACCGGCACCGCGGAACAATCGGCGGTCGAAAATCCCGAGGTGCGTGCAGGCTACCTCGAGACATCCAACGTGTCGGCCGTGAAGGAGATGATCGAGATGATCGACATCCAGCGCTCCTTCGAGGCCTACAGCAAGGCCATGCAGACGATCAGCGACCAGGACCGGCTCGCCACGAGCCGGGTCGGAAAGATTGGCTGAGAATAAACCAGACAAGGGTGGAGGGATAAGATGATCCGATCACTTTACACTGCGGCAACGGGCATGCAGGCCCAGCAGATCAATCAGGATGTTGTCGCCAACAACCTCGCAAACGTCCAGACTCCCGGCTTCAAGGCCTCCAGGGCCGAGTTCCAGGATCTCATGTACCAGATTCACCGTCAGGCCGGCGTGCAGACGACATCGGGAACGGCCCTGCCCCTGGGCGTGGAAGTGGGCTTGGGATCCAAGATGACGGCGATCCAGAAGGTCTTTACCCAGGGCGACTACCAGCAGACGGGAAACCGCTTCGACTGGGCCATTGAAGGCGACGGCTTTTTCCAGGTCGATGATGGCAACGGGAACACCCTCTACACGAGGTCAGGCAATTGGAAGCTCAGCAAGGATCTTCTGCTCGTCAATTCCGAGGGTTTAAAGCTCACCCCTAATGTCACCGTGCCCCAGGGGACGATAACGTTTACCATCGATCCCGGCGGCACCTGGACGGCGAAGGACAAGGCA
>DASRZY010000243.1:0-4195 GCA_035685905.1 Syntrophales bacterium | reverse complement strand
CAGTTTCCTGCAGTACTCGTACAGCAGCAAAATTCCATCGGCTATCATGAGCCCGTCTTCTCTGCGATATTCACTGTGGAAGGACGCACAAACGCTGCCCGGCAGCTGGAAAGCGGCATTGCCGGGCGTCAAGCCTGTGATCATTCACGGGATACAACGCGACGTCATCACTCCCGACCTCACCACCGGCATCTACTACGAATACGACCTGAAAAGAACTCTCATCCTCCTCAACCACAAGGGACGGCAAGCGCTGATTTCCATTTCCAAACAGGTCGATATATCCGACGTCGGCAAAAAAGGCTTCATCCTGGGGAACGATGACGATTGGAATTACTACTATTCGGGAGTACCCGGCTCGGCCAAAACAGGCCTGGGGTGGATTAAATCTTACATCTATGACTATTTTTCGGTTGGAGTTTATGTCGAGTCAGGCCCTTCGCCATCCATGGTCAGGTCCGGCATGTTTCAATGGATTCGGGGCGGATGGTCCGGGATCAATTTTATCCAAACGGAGCATGTCATCAAGGGAATGAAGCGACGAGCCGGGAATTCAAAAACTGTCATGGAATCGCCAAACTTGCCCTCGGCAAACCAGATAGCCTTGACGTATCAACAGTTCTCATCCATACCGCTGAGTGATTTAACAGTAAAATATATTGCCCTGCAGCAGGCTCGGCAAGCCTTGGCCGTTCGGAGCGGCAAAATCAAAGCAGATGAAATAAAACAGGATTCCTATGCAAACACCCCTAAAGAGCAAATGATTGAAGAATTGATGCTGGAATATCTTAAGATTACCCTGGGCAAGGCATCCTTGTTAGAAAAAAAAGTCGTCTTGGGAATTAAGTGATAGGGGACGGGTCATTGAATGTATCGATGATCTTTCAGAAGAACATCACCGGGCTGCGAACTTTTGCTATAGATTTCCCTCGTGCCATGACGTTCTCAATCATCCAGGGGCTCGTCTCATAACGATCGGCTTGCTCAATTCTGAGCGTTGCTTCCTAAAATCGTCGAACTCTTCATTGACGCCGGCATAAAAGATTTAAACTGTGACTGCATCTGAGAGCATGCATTCCACGCCCTGCGGCGGTTATCCACGAAAGACATCCATGACAGCCTCGGCCATGAGCTTGTAGCCCTCGACCGTCGGGTGAACCCCGTCGAACTGGACAAGCTCCTGGAAATCGACGGCGCCGCTCTTCACCTTCCTTCTCCAGTGCTCGTGCACCCGGGCCACGGGCAGGCTGAACTTCTGAGCCATTTCTTCCAGCTTCCCGTAGAAGGATTTCTCGACAAAATCGTAAGAAGTCGGGTCGTCGAGCCAGACGGCCGTGACGAGGACGACCTCGGCCTGTGTGTGATTCCCGATCCCGGCGATCATCTCCTGGATGTTGCGGCCGAAGAGCTCGGGAGAATATCCGCAAAAGGCATCGTTCAGGGCGAACTCCACGAGCACGCAGTCCGGGTTGTAAAAATAGACATCGGTGTCGATCCGGTCGAGCCCTCCCGAGGCCGTGTCGCCGGGAATGCCCTTGTTGACAATCTGAAAGTATGTCCCCGGGTATTGCTTCCCGAGCATCTCCTTGAGGAAGTCGAGATATCCCTTGCTGACCTGCCAGCCGTAAGTGAGGGAGTCGCCGATGGCGACGATCTTCACGTCTTCGCCCGACTTCAGCTTCGCGATTGTCTTCTCCGGTCGAATCATTTTCACTGCTCCACTCATGAATGTCGCGGAAGCATACCCGATCTCTTTTTCCCTGTCGAGAACTAGATGCCCCATCCACCACTGGAAGCAATTGGTTAATGGGTCGATTGGTTAACTAGTTGACTGGTTAATTGAGTAATTGGGCACTGGGAATTGGGTATTAAAAATCCGTTTCTTTCGTTGGTTCGTTTATTTCGTTTGTTTCGCTATTCTTCCTGCTACTTCTTTCACTTTCCTTACTTGCCATATTCTTCACTCAGACACTCAGGCACTTTTTCTCACTCCGACACTTCTTCCTTGTCCCTACCCCCACGTCCCTGGTCCCTCTTCGTTCACGGTCACTGCCGCGCAGCGGCTTTACCCTGTACCCAATACCCTCTTCAGAATGCATGCTTATTGCATGATTGCATCATCCGGACTCAGGTTTCGTTGGAAATATACCGGTGGAGGGACACAGGCGATGGGTACAGACAATCTTGTTTTCCTGGAAGTGTTGGAGTGGTTCGACGAGACGGGACAGGAGCTCGTGCATCGCATACCGGAAAAGGGCTCCGGAGAAATCAAGTACGGCGCCCAGCTCACTGTGCGCGAGAGCCAGTCGGCCATCTTCTTCTACCAGGGCAAAGCGTTCGATGCCTTCGGGCCCGGCCGCCACACGCTGACAACACTCAACATCCCCATCCTGACCAAGGTCATGAGTCTGCCCTGGGGCATGACGAGCCCCCTGAGGGCGGAGGTGTACTTCGTCAACATGAAGACATTCCCCAATCTCAAGTGGGGAACCCGCGACCCCGTGGCCTTCCGTGATTCCGAGCTGGGTCTCATCCGCCTGCGTGCCCACGGTGTCTACGGCATCCGGGTGCTGCAGCCGGCGCTTCTCGTCAACCGCCTCGTCGGCACGCAGGGCATGTTCTCGACGATGGAGATTGAAGATTACCTGAGCGAGGCCATCGTCTCTCGGTTCAACGACCTCATGGGCGAGACCATCGACACCGTCTCCAAGCTTCCGGGTCGTTACGAGGAGCTCTCCACGGGGCTCGTGAAGCGCCTCCAGGAGGACTTCAGTCAGTTCGGCCTGGGCCTCACTGCGCTCTACATCAACTCGATCACGCCGCCCGACGACGTGCAGAAAGCGATCGATGACAAGAGCCGGCTCGCCGTCTTCGACGACGTGAACAAGCTTCTGAAGGTCAAGGCCGCCATGGCCCTGGAGAAAATCGCCGAGACGAAATCCGAGGCAGGCACGAGCATCGGCATGGGCCTGGGGCTCATGATGCCGGCCCTCTACTCGGAATACATGAAGCAGAGCGGCCAGCCCGAAATCATGAAGTGCCCCGACTGCCAGGGCCCCGTGACAGCCGATGCGACGTTCTGCCCGACCTGCGGGCACCAGCTTGTCGTCTTCAGCAAGTGTCCCCAATGCGGCAAGAACCTGACGCCTCACGCGAAGTTCTGTTCCCGGTGCGGCAGCCCGGCGGGTGATGCGCCCGCACCGAAGACATGCCCGCAATGCAAAACTGATAATCTGCCCGGTTCCGTTTACTGTAACAATTGTGGAAACAAGATCGGATAGCCGGCGCTGGCTCATCGACTTCCAGTGCCCCCGCTGCGGCGGGGCCGTCAGTCTCGAGGAGACAGAGCGGATCTTCACCTGCGCGTACTGTCGGGTGAAGCTCTGCCTCGGGAGCCGCGGCCCCCTGGAGTGCTGTATCCTGGCACCCCCTGATTTGCGGGAACAAGTCTCCTACGTCCCCTACTGGCGACTCAAAGGTATGGCCTTTACCTGCACACCGGGGGCAGTCAAGGCGGGCGCCATCGATATCAATCACATCGCCCTCACAGCAAAAGCCCTACCGTGGTCCCTGGGAATCCAGCCGCAGATCTCAAGACTTCAATTCTTCGACCCCGCTGTCAAAGGAGATTTCCTCTCGGCCTCCCTGGCGATCGAGCAGGCCGTTTCGGGCTTTGAGGCAAACATGAAGCAGCTCGGCATCTCGCCCTGGGCGGACAGGGCCCTCCATCGCACCTTCGTCGGCGAGCAGACAAGCCTGCTGTACTACCCCATGGTTTGTCGAGACGGCCGGATTTTCGACGCTTTACAGGACAGAAGCTTCGGGCCTGTCGCGGAGTGGGATGCCCTTCTCAAACAATCGAAACGGTCTGAGCCCCAGGTTACCTTCTATGCGGCAACCTGCCCCAACTGCGGAGTGGACCTCGAAGGGGACAGGGATACCCTGATGCTGACCTGCCGGAATTGCGAGCGCGTATGGAAGCGGGGATCGGAGGGTCTCGAAAAGATGTCGTTTTACGTCATCCCGGACAAGACCGGCGAAGATCAGCTCGCCCTGCCCTTCTGGCGCGTTCGGATCGACGCGGAGGGGGTTTCGCTGCACTCATTCGGGGACTTTGCCCGGTTGTGCAACCTGCCCAGGGTGGTCACGCCGGCGATGAACGAGGCCCCCTTCTTCTTCTGGGTGCCCGCGTTCA
>DASRZY010000242.1:0-3506 GCA_035685905.1 Syntrophales bacterium | reverse complement strand
CTACCCCGAGGACCTGATCCCCGAGACCTCCATTGATTTCTTCGGTCTCTACATCCCCATGGTGCGGATCCTCGTCTTTTTCGCATCGCTTGCCCTCATGGCCGCGCTTTTCACCTTCATCCAGAGAACACGGATCGGGACAGCCATCCGGGCGGCCGCCATCGACCAGGACGCAGCAAGGCTCATGGGGATCGATGTCAACCGTGTGATCCTGCTCGTGTTCCTGATCGGGCCGGCCCTGGGCGGCGTCGCGGGGCTCATGGTGGGGCTGCAGTACGGTCAGATCAATTTCACCATGGGCTGGACCTACGGCATGAAGGCTTTCACGGCGGCCATCCTCGGCGGGATCGGGAACATCCCCGGCGCCATGCTGGGCGGCCTCATCCTCGGGGTCATCGAGGCCCTGGGGTCGGCCTACATCTCCATTGCCTGGAAAGACGCCATTTCCTTTTTCGTCCTCATCCTCATCCTCATCGTGAGGCCCACGGGGCTCCTGGGCGAGAGGGTGGCGGACAAGATCTAAACAAGGGTCCAGGGGACAGGGTCAAGGGTTCAGGGTAGAAAAAAGATGAAATACAAGATGTACATCTATGGGGTGATATTTACCGTGCTGGCGGTGGCCCCCTATTTCCTGAACCCCTACTGGGTGGACGTGCTCAACAACGTGGGCCTCTACGCCATCCTGGGGCTCTCGCTCAATCTCATCGTGGGTCACGCCGGGATCTTCAACCTGGGGCATGCGGCCTTCTTTGCCGTCGGGGCCTACACGGCAGCCATACTGAACACGCTCTGCGGGATTCCCGTGCTGTGGCTCCTCCCCGTGTGCGCGATCACGGCCGGACTCTTTGCCGGCATCATCTCCCGGCCCATCATCCACCTGCGGGGCGATTACCTCTGCATCGTCACGATCGGCGTGGGCGAGATCCTCCGCATTGCCCTCACCAACGACATCTTCGGCTTGACCGGAGGGCCCAACGGCATCTTCGGCATCTCGCGGCCCGCCGTTTTCGGGTACGTGATCCGCAAGCCCCATGATTTCTATTACCTCATCGGGACCTTCCTGACGGTCACGATCTTCCTCTTCCACCGCCTGGAGAACTCCCGCTTCGGCCGGGCCGTCAACTACCTGCGCGAAGACGAGACCGCAGCCGAGGGAAGCGGGATTGACACCTCGCACTACAAGCTCGCCGTCTTCGTGCTGGGCGCCGCGTGGGCGGGCATGGCGGGCGATATCTTCGCGGCCAAGATGACCATCATCGCTCCCGAGTCCTTCAACTTCTGGGAATCCGTCGTCATGTTCGCCATCGTCATCCTGGGCGGTTCCGGCAGCATCCCGGGGGTGCTGCTGGGGTCCGTCCTCTTCGTGGGTCTGCCCGAGGTCTTTCGCGATTTTGCCAACGCGCGCATGCTGATTTTCGGCGCCGCCATGGTCGTCATGATGATCGTGCGCACCGAGGGGCTCCTGCCGCAGCGGCCGCGGAGCTACGCGCTGCCCGAGACGCAGAAAGCGGGGGGCAGCCCATGAGCCTGCTTGGCCTTGCGAACCTCACCAAGTCCTTCGGCGGGCTGATGGCCGTAAACGAAGTCTCCTTCGACGTGGAGGACGGCTCGATTGTCGGGCTCATCGGCCCCAACGGCGCGGGAAAGACAACGGTGTTCAACCTCATCACCGGGAATTACCGCTCCGACAGGGGGATGGTCCGCTTCGAGGGCAAGGACATCACGAACTGGATCACCCACCGGATCGTGAAACTCGGAATCGCCCGGACTTTCCAGACGATCCGGCTCTTCCAGAATCTCTCCGTCCTCGAGAATGTGCTGGCCGGCTGCCACTGCCGGATGGGCTCGGGCTCCCTGGCGGCCATGCTCCGCACCCCGGGTGAGCGCAGGGAGGAAAAGGCAGCGCTTGCGAGAGCCCTCGACGAGCTTGCATTCGTGGGCCTCGCGGGCCAGGAGATGCAGCTTGCGAAAAACCTTTCCTACGGCAGCCAGCGTCTCCTGGAGATCGCCAGGGCCCTGTCTTCCGAGCCGCGCCTCGTCATCCTGGACGAGCCTGCCGGAGGCATGAACGGGCAGGAGACGGAAGCCCTCATCGGCACCATTCGCCAGATTCAGCAGCGGGGAATCACGGTCCTGCTCATCGAGCACGACATGTCGCTCGTTATGAAGGCCTGCGAGAAGATCGTCGTGCTGGAGTATGGCACCAAGATCGCCGAAGGGCCGCCGGAAGCTATCCAGGGAGACCCGAAGGTCATCGAGGCCTACCTGGGGATGGAGGATTAGCCGATGCAGCTCGAGATCCGGGACCTCCGGGTGAAATACGGCAACGTGGAAGTCCTGCACGGGATCAACCTTGCCGTCGGCGAGGGCGAGATCGTTGCCATCCTGGGGGCAAACGGGGCGGGGAAATCGACGACGCTGATGGCCATCAGCCGGATCGTGAAATCATCGGCCGGTTCGATCGAGCTTGGCGGCAGGGCGCTGCACAGGCTGAAGGCCCACGATGTCGTCAAAGAGGGCGTGATCCAGGTCCCCGAGGGAAGGCGCATCTTCAACGCGCTCACCGTCGAGGAGAATCTCTCGCTCGGGGCCTTCGTACGCCATGATTCCGCCCGGATCGCGAAGACGCGGCAGTGGATCTACGAGCTCTTCCCGATTCTCGAGGAGCGCGGCGGCCAGCTGGGCGGGACTCTTTCCGGCGGCGAGCAGCAGATGCTTGCCATTGCCCGGGGGCTCATGGCCGAGCCGAAGATCCTGCTTCTCGACGAGCCCTCGCTCGGGCTTGCGCCGCTCCTGGCAAAGGCCATCTTCCGGACGCTCGAGCAGATCAACAGGGCGGGCGTGACCATCGTGCTCGTCGAGCAGAACGCCCGCGCCGCTCTCAGGCTCGCCAACCGGGGCTATATCATGGAAGTGGGAAACATTGTCCTGGAGGATTCGGCTTCGGCCCTCCTGGCCAATCCCGAAGTCCAGAAGGCCTACTTGGGGGGATAGAGGACCGAGGTTCGAGGAACGAGGACAAGCAACAAGGCTCAAACCGCAATCTTCAGCGGATTCATTTTATTCGGAGGCTAACGGAGAAAAAATGGGAACAGACAAATCGACCGAAGAGACTCCAGAAGACAAAAAGACCCCGAAAGAACGCATCGCGGCAATCGAGGACATCAAGCTCCGGGGGATGTACCTCCACGGCTACGCCTTCACGGCCGACGCAGCGCCCATCGTCTTCGATACAGCCGAGTACCAGCAACTGGTGGACCAGTTCTACGAGGAGAACAAGGACCTGGTCACGCCCGTCATTTATCGGGCCTGCCGGGAAAATTACGAGTTCTTCATGACCATCGTCGAAAAGGCCCTGAACCACTTCATTGAACTGAATGCAGGGAAATCCTGAGGAATACATCCAGCCGGGACGATGCTAGGCCCTGGCGTTTGGTGCCGTTGCCGCGCAGGGAATCCCCGCGACGATTTCTTCCAAGTCTTCCAGCCGAAAAAGAGATTGACAG
>DASRZY010000241.1:0-7083 GCA_035685905.1 Syntrophales bacterium | reverse complement strand
GACCCCCGTGAGAAGTTCCGGCAACATTTCCCATGCCGGTTCGGTCACGAGGAAAAACCCCATCGCGGCGGCAAGCGATGAAAACAGGGAGATCCTCGCCTTGCAGAGGCATAGACAGACCCGGGCCTTCTCTTTCAACATCATTTCACCGATTCCAGGTAGGCAACGATCGTTTTCATCTCGTCTTCCGTCATGGGGACCTGGGGCATCACCGGGGGGTAGCCCTTGACGGCGGCGGCCCGGGGATCGAGGATGTGCGCCCGGATGAAGGCCTCGTCGACGGTGATCTCTTTTTCCTGTCCGCCCGTGACCACGACCTCCCTGCGGCCCAAAAGCCCTTTGAAAGTGGGCCCGATCTTCGGTGTGCCGTCCAGGGTGTGGCAGCCTGTGCACCCCTTGTTCTGGAGCAGCCTGGGCCCCGCATCGGCCAGCTCCGTGCTCTCCGCCGTGTTGAGCCAGGTCTCGAAGTCCTCGGGAGTCAGGGCAATCACCTTTGCGCGCATGTGGGAATGGCCGGCGCCGCAGTATTCGGTGCAGAAGAGGTCGTAGGAGCCCGCCTTGTTTGCGGTGAACCACAGGTGGGTCTTCATCCCGGGGACGCAGTCCTCCTTGATGCGGAAGGCCGGGATGTAGAGGGAATGCAGCACATCGAGGGACGTCATGACAAGCCGGACCGGTTTGCCGAGGGGGACCCGCAGCAGATCGCTCTGCTTGCCGTTGTCGTACGTGAAGAGCCAGGACCACTGGCGGGCGGTGACGTGGACGGTTGCAGCCTCCTTCGGGGGATTTCGAATGTATGAGAAGTCCACCCAGCCGAAATAGAACATGAGGATGACGAGGATCGTCGGCACGACGGTCCAGACAATCTCCAGCATGAGGCTTTCCCTGACGTGCTCCGGTTGGGGGTGCCGCTTTCGGTTGTAGCGGACGAGGAAGATCACCATGCAGACCGTGACGAGGGTCAGCAGGACGACGCAGGCGGCGACAATGACCACGAAGGCGCTGTCGATCCGGCCTGCCGTATTGGAAGGTCCCAGCATCATGATCCACCTCACCGGTACCAGACGTCGACAAATGTGAGGCCGATGAAAAGCGTCAACGCGCACAGCGTGAGAAGCAGCAGCCCTTTCAGAAACCTCCCCTCGTACTTCAGGTGCATGAAGAAGGCGAGCACGAGCCCGGCCTTTGCCGTGGCGATCAGCAGGGAGCCCAGGACGCTGTACCGGGCCATCAGCTGCAGCCTGGCGACGGCAAGGGTGGCGGCCAGCAGGGCGAGCAGGGCGAGCCAGACAACCGCGTAGGTCCGGGTGGCGACGATGTGGGTTTCTGCAGAGGGGTCTTTCACGGTTGCTCCTCACGTGATCAGGTAAAAGAGGGGGTAGAGGTAGATCCACACGATGTCGACGAAGTGCCAGTACAGGCCCGTGTTCTCGAGGCGCGCGACATTGCCCCGGTGGATCGTCTGTCTCATCGTGAAGCGCATCATGAAGGCGATGACGACGCAGCCCACCAGGACGTGAAGCCCGTGCAGGCCCGTCATGACATAGTAGAGCCCGAAAAAGATGATCTCGCCGGCGGCCATCTTCAGGAGGACCGGCGAGTCGGGGTAGATGCCGATGTCGATCTTGGCCATCCACTCGAAATACTTGATCACGAGAAAGGCGACGCCCATGACGATCGTGACGAGCTGAAGCCACGACGAAAAGTACCGCTCCCCGCGGCGGATGGCCGAGATGGACAGGGCGATGCAGAGGCTGCTGGTGAGCAGGATGGCCGTGTTGACCGTGCCGAGGACGATGTTTTCCTCGGCGGCGGCGTTGTGGAAATCCTGTGCGTACTTGTACCGGTAGATGGAGTAGAGGAGGAACATCCCCCCGAAGAAGAGGATCTCCGTGAAGAGGAAGAACCACATCCCCATCTTCTTCCCGGCGGCATCGATGTGACCGTTCTGCGTGCTCACGGGGTTTTCCTCACCTCTTCCTCGTCATAGGGGTAGGCCCCCCGGGTGATGACGGGTATCTCCCGGAAATTCTCGGAGCGCGGGGGGGACGGGATGGTCCACTCCAGCGTCTTTCCCCCCCAGGGGTCTGCGGGGGCTTTTTGACCCCTGAAGATACTGTAGAGAAGGTTGCCGAAGATGATGACCAGCCCCAGCGCCAGGAACCAGGACCCCATCGTCGAGACGACATGGCCCGTGTGGTACTGGGGCGGGTAATCGAAGTAGCGTCTCGGCATCCCCTGGAAACCGAGGACGAACATGCTGAAATAGAGGATGTGGAAGCCGACGAAGAAATTCAGCCAGCCGATCCTGGCGTAGCGCTCACTGTACATGCGGCCCGTGATCTTCGGGAACCAGTAGTGGAGCCCCGCCAGGATGGAGATCCCCGCCCCGCCGAACATGACGTAGTGGAAGTGGCCGACGATGAAATAGGTGCCGTGCAGGTGCAGGTTCGGCGCCAGAGAGCCGATGATGAGGCCCGTGAGGCCGCCGACGGAGAAGGTGAAGATGAACGAGCAGGCAAAAAGCAGGGGCGCATCGAGCGAGATGGAGCCCTTGTAAAGGGTTGCCACCCAGTTGAAGATCTTGACCCCGCTGGGCACGGCCACCAGGAAGGTGATGAAGGAAAAAATGACGCGCGCCGTGTCGCTCATCCCGCTGGTGAACATGTGATGCCCCCAAACGGCATACCCGACGATGGCGATCCCCAGGGCCGACATGCACACGGCGACATAACCGAAGAGGGCCCGCCGGGAAAAGACGGGGACAATCTCGCTGATGATCCCCATGGCGGGTAGCACCATGATGTAGACGGCGGGGTGCGAGTACATCCAGAAGAGGTGCTCGTAGAGGATCGGGTCGCCCCCCTTGTCGGGGTCGAAGAAACCGACGCCGAAGAACCGCCCCAGGACGATGAACAGAAGCGTGATGGCCAGGACCGGCGTCGCGAGCATCTGCACCCAGCCCGTTGCGTAGAGCGTCCAGGGGAAGGCGGGCATGCGGAACCACGACATCCCGGGGGCCCGCATGCGGTGAATGGTGGTGACGAAGTTCAGGCCGGTGAGGATCGACGAGAACCCCAGGACGAAGACGCCCAGGACGGCAGTCGAGATGTTGGCCGGGGTCCGGATGCTGTAGGGGGCATAGAAGGTCCATCCCGTGTCGGGAGGGCTTCCCTTTGCGAACAGGGAGAGCAGAATAATCAGGGCCCCCGTCACGTAGAGCCACCAGGACAGGCGGTTGATTTTCGGGAAGGCCACGTCCTGTGCGCCGATCAGGATGGGAAGGAAGATGTTCCCGAAGGCAACGGGGATCCCCGGGATGATGAAGAGGAAGATCTGGATGACGCCGTGGAGGGTGAAGAACTCGTTGTAGGTCTGGGCATCCACGAGCCACCCCGGCGAAAGGAGGCTCAGCCGGATGAGAAATCCGAGCACGACGCCCACGGAGAAAAAGGAGAGAAGCGCACCCAGGTACATGACACCGATGCGCTTGTGGTCCGTGGACATCATCCACTCGACGATCGCCCAGCGGTACCGACCCGTTCTTGCGTAGAAGCTGGCCCCTTCGGGCGTTTCGTTCATCTGTGCCATTTATCGATCCATGCGGTATCGTTTTTCCGTCACCTTGAGGTAGATGAAGAAAGCGGCCAGGGCGGCAAGGGTGATGACCCCCACGACGCTCAGGATGCCGAAGAATTTCCCCAGGCCCGCCGGCTCGTGGGCAAAGCAGTACAGGACGGCCTTCTGGATGCCCGAAACGGCCTTCCCCTGGGCGGCTTCCGTGAGGGCCACGTCGAGATCGAAGGGGGCGAAGGTGATGGGGTAGGCCTGGCCGTATTCGTACTTCGTCACCTGCATGTATCTCATGATTTTTCCCTGCGGGGACAGGATGACCAGGACGACAGGGTGCATGAAACCATGGGAATCCCGCCGGTACTTGAACCCGACGGCTTCCGTGAGCCGGTGGATGCTTTCCTGGCTTCCCGTCAGGAATCGCCAGGCCTCTTCGGGGAACGCCTTTTCGACGGCCGCGATGAAATTTGTCTTCTTGGAGCGGGCGATCCGGGGCGTGTCCGTCTCGTCGAAGCTGACGGTGAGGACACGGTACTGTTTATCCGGAGTGAGGGACAGCTGCGGCAGCACCCGGGCGATGCCGGAGAGCATCTGAGGGCAGATGCGGTCGCAGGAGTAGTAGACGAGGTTGAGTATCACCGGCCTGCCCAGCAGATCGCCGAGGCTCACCCTGGCGCCGTTTTCATCGTAGAGGGTGATGTCGGAAGGGAGCGTCTGTCCCGTTTTTTCATCGATGCCGATCCCGGCGGCCGCCGCCTGTTCCGATGTCAGCTCTTCATGGGCTGCAGCGCCTGTCGGGACCACAAGAATCCACAGGCACAGGATTGTTGCGATGACTCTCATTTCTCCTCCTGCTTTCCGATCTCGTCCTTTTTGATCTCTTCGTGTCTAATCACTTCGTCGGCCCTGCGGCTCCACAGGCCGGCGAGCCCCAGTCCCGCCACAACGAACACGACGACGGTGATGAGGAGGAAGATCCCCGGAGAGATGCCCGGGTAGTAGATCATGGCCCGGTCAACGCCGTTGAGCTTCATGATGTAGGCCTCGATGTCGGCGATCTGCTGCTGCGTCAGGGCGCGCGTGTCGCCGAAAGGGAGCATGGCGAGAGAGGGGGAGGGGCCTTCGGGTCTCGAGCCGTGCTGGATGTAGCGGTCGATCGTTTCCGCGAAGGTCTTGGGGTCCGCATTGAAGATGTCCTTGTCCGCGGGATTGAGGGAGGGGACGCTGCCGTCGCTCGACCCCGGGTTGGGGACCTTGCCTGTGCCGCGGGGGCCGTGGCAGGTCGTGCAGGTTTGCTCGAAGAGAAGCTCGCCGTGCTCGGCGCTGCCGATGATCGACACGGCAAAACCGTTTTCACCGTGGGGGCCGGGCTCAGCCGTCAGGGCCGGCGCCAGCCCCTGTGCGGCTGCCATCGCAGCCCCGGCCGGGCCTTTCGATGCAGCTGCAGACGGGGTCTTCAGGCTCTGCAGGAACTCCACCAGGTTTCCGATTTTTTCGTTCCCGAGTGCCGCGAAGGGCGGCATGATGGATGCCGGGTTGTGGGACTTGGAGTCACGGAGCTGCTCCATCAGCCATTCGGAAGATTTTCCCTTGAGCCCTTCATCGGAGAGGTCCGGGCCGATGTTCCCGCCGGCAGCCCCGATGCGATGGCAGGCGGTGCATCCCTGCGTCTGGAAGAGTTCTTTCCCCGCCTGGGCACCGGCAGTGAGCGGCACTGTCGGTGCGGCTGCCGGAGCCGACGGCGCCGTCTGGGCCGGCTGAGCGGCGGGGGCGGGCGTCTCCAGGCCTTCGGGTGTGCTGTAGGCGCCGGCAATGGTCAGCGAGACAAAGACAACGACGATAACGGCCCAGGCCTCCATGGCGAGAGGGCGTTTTACAGGATTGCGCTCGGCACTGCGGTCCACGAAGGGCACGAGCACGAGAATGAGAAACCCTCCAAGAGGGATGCCGACTGTGGCGATCACCTCCAGGGAGCCGGGGAAATACTTGAGGGCCTGGTAGAAGAACAGGAAGTTCCACTCCGGCTTGGGGATGTAGGTCGCATCCAGGGGATCGGCCATGCCGGCATAGGGCGGGGGGATTGTGACGGAAAGCGCTACGAGGGCCAGGATGACAAGCGATGCAACGAGGCCGTCCTTGAAGACCTGGTCCGGCCAGAAGGGCCCCTTGATCCTGCGCTTCATCTCGTCCCAGGGCCCCGCATTGCCGGCCTTCCGGAGGGCGACGAGGTGGATGGCGGCAATCGTCAGCAGGATGCCCGAGGCAATGGCGACGTGGAGGATGAAAAATCGCGAGAGGGTCAGCTGGCCGATCACGCCGCCGCCCAGCATGAGGCGCTTGGAGAGCTCGCCCAGGACGGGCACGGTGCCGGCCGTGCTCGAGGCCACCTCCACGAGCCAGTAGCTGCGCTTGTCCCAGGGCAGGGCGCCCCCGGTGAGGCTCATGGCCATCGTGAGAAAGAACAGCAGGACGCCCGTGACCCACTGCAGCTCGTGGGGCCGTTTGTAGGCCCCCCAGATGAAGACCTGGGAGAGGTGGAGCATCACCAGGACGACCATGGCATTGGCGCCCCAGTAGTGCAGGCCGTGGATGAGCCAGCCGAAGGGGACCTCCGTGCGCAGGTAGTTGAGGCTGTTGTATCCCTGCTCGAGGGTCGGCACGTAGTAGAAGAGCTGCCAGATCCCCGTGACGACCTGCAGGAGGAAGATGATCAGCGCAGAGCTGCCGAAGACGTAGGCATAGCTCGACCCCCCGGCCATCTCCTCATCCAGGGCCAGGTGGACGAGTGGGCTGAGGGGCCACCGTTCGTCGATCCAATTCAACAGCCGCGAGAACATCGGGCCTCCTACACCGGGATTTTTTCGGCAGTGCCGCTCTTGAACTGCATCCACTCGGCGTAGAGCTCGCCGTTCTCGATCTTCGTCGGCAGCGTGTCGAGAGGGCGCGGCGCCGGGCCGCCCAGGACCTTCCCGTCCAGCGAGTAGACGCTGCCGTGGCAGGGGCACTCGAAGTGTTTCGTGGAAGGGTTCCAGTCGAAGTGGCATCCGAGGTGGGGACAGATGGGGGAGAAGACCGTCACTTCCGTGTCGGATTTCCGGATGGCCCAGATGTGGCGCGTCACCGACTCGCGGATGTAGGCGTCCGTCTGGACGTCGACGCTTGTCATGTGGGCGGGCTGCCCCAGTGGCAATGCCGCCATCGAGCCGATCTTCATCCAGCCGGGCACGATCTTGCGAAACACCGGGCCGACCAGGGAGCCGACGAGGGGCACCCCGACCAGCACGGAGCACAGGACGACGAGCATCCCCGTGAACCCCTTGATGAAGACGCGGCGCGTTGCCGCCAGCCCGGTGCTCGCTGTCGACTGCTCTTCGCTCATTTCCCCTCCTGTTGTGGCGGATGACACAAGACCGTTGTTCTACTTTCCCGCGACAGGCCCCTATTTTCCTATCGGGCAAAGACCGAATCCTCGAGTCCAAATCCCTGAGTCAACAGTCAGGAATCGGCTCG
>DASRZY010000240.1:0-5670 GCA_035685905.1 Syntrophales bacterium | reverse complement strand
TTGGGCCGGCCTGCCGAGACGAAATCCCCGAGCTCTCCGTGGCGAAGCGACGGGATGGTGCAGGAAGCGGCGGATTCTCCGCCGGGTGGACCCTCGTTCAGGCAGTCATGTTTCTCCCTGTAGCGCGCTCCGACTTTCGAAAAGGCCTTCCGGCCCCTGAAACCGGGAAAGGCAATTGACCGTGGGAAAGGAGGTTCAAGGTTGGACAGAAAGGAAAAGGAGCAGGCAGTAGCGGAGCTTCACGAGAAGCTCAAAAGCGTCAAACTCAGCGTTCTGGCCGGATACAGCGGCATGAACGTGGAGAAGATTACTGCCTTGAGGAATGAACTGCGCAAGACGGGAACCGAGTTCCGGGTCGTGAAGAACACCCTTCTGGGCATTGCGGCCCAGGGGACGGACTTTGCCGGCCTGAAGGACCATTTGAAGGGGCCGCTCTCGCTGTCCATGATTGGCGACGACGTGGCATCCCCGACGAAGATCCTCATCGATTTTGCCAAGAAAAACCCCGAACTGGACATCAAGTTCGCCTGGATGGACGGCAGACTGCTCTCCAGGCAGCAGCTGGACGTGATCTCCGAGCTGCCCAGCAGGGATGTGCTCCTGGCAATACTCCTGGGAACCCTTGTGGCGGTCCCGACACAGTTCGTCACGGTGCTGAGCGCCGTGCCGCGCGGCCTTGTGCAGGTCCTCGAGGCCTACAGGCAGAAAAAAGAGAAAGAAAACCAGTAAGGAAGGGTGAGAAACATGGCTATCACGAAGGAAGACGTCATAAAGTTTATCGAAGGGATGACGGTGCTCGAACTCTCCGAGCTCGTCAAGGAACTGGAAACCAAGTTCGGCGTATCGGCAGCGGCCCCGGTGGCCGTGGCGGCCGTAGCGGGCGGCGCAGCCCCTGCTGCAGCGGCGGCGGAGGAGAAGACGGAGTTTGACGTCATTCTCACGAGCTTCGGCGCCGAGAAGATCCAGGTCATCAAAGAGATCCGCGCCATCACAGGCCTCGGGCTGAAGGAAGCCAAGGACCTCGTCGAAGGCGTGCCCAAGCCCGTCAAGGAAGGCATCGCCAAGGCAGAAGTCGACGAGATCAAGAAGAAGCTGGAGGCCGTTGGCGCCACTGTCGAGATCAAGTAAGGCAATTTGATCTTAAGGTATTCATCATTACACCCCGTAGCGGCGCTACGGGTTTCCACAGATCAGGGGATGGAGGGTTCTTCCGGGGCGACCGGAAGGCCCCCGGTTCCCGGTGCGGCCTGCCCGGCAGGCCGAAGGAAACCCGGAAACGTGGACGGGGTAGTACATTTTTTTGAGGAATGAAAAACCATGGTGCGTGAATTCAGGAAGAATTTCGGTCGGATCCAGAAGATTATCGATGTGCCGAACCTGATCGACATCCAGATGAAGTCCTATGAGAAGTTCCTGCAGATGGACACCCCGCTCGAGAAGCGCGGGAACTTCGGGCTGCAGGGGGCCTTCAAGAGCATTTATCCCATCAGCGACTTCAGCGGGAAGTGCTCCCTCGAATTCGTGAGCTACAAGATCGGCGAGAGCCGTTACGACGTCAAGGAGTGCATCGCCAAGGGACTGACGTACGCGGCGCCTCTGAAGATCGTGGTCCGGCTTGTCGTTTTCGACGCCGACCGGACGAGCGAGCAGAAGGTCATCCGGGACATCAAGGAGCAGGAAATCTATTTCGGCGAGATCCCGCTCATGACCGAGAACGGGACCTTCATCGTCAACGGCACCGAGAGGGTCATCGTGAGCCAGCTGCACCGCTCGCCGGGCATCTTCTTCGACCACGACAAGGGAAAGACCCACGCCAGCGGCAAGCTCATCTACTCGGCCCGCATCATTCCCATCCGGGGGTCCTGGCTCGACTTCGAGTTCGACGTGAAGGACCTTCTTTACGTGCGCATCGACCGCCGCCGAAAGATGCCCGTGACCATCCTGTTGAAAGCCATGGGCAATACGACGGAGGACATCCTCAACCATTTCTACAACATTGAGAAGATCACCTTCGAGGACGGCAAGGTTTACCTCGACGTGGGCCCCTTCCTGGCCAACGAGAAATCCCCCGAGGACATCGAGACGAAGGCCAAGGGCGGCGAGGTCATTGTCAAGAAGGGCCGCAAGATCACAAAGCTTGCCCTCAAGAGGATGGACGAGCTCAAGATCAAGCGCATCCCCGTCAGCGAAGACTACCTCGTGGGCAAGGTGCTCTCCCGCAACGTCGCAGACCCCGCCACGGGCGAGGTCCTCGTGCGCTGCAACCAGGAGCTCACGAAGGATCGCCTCGAGCTCGTCCGGAGCAAGGACATCAAGGAGCTGCAGTTCATCCACCTCGACGAGGACCGCACCAACGCCTCCGTCATGGAGACACTGCTCACCGACAAGATCGAATCGGGCGAGGAGGCGATCATCGAGATCTACCGAAGGCTCCGCCCCTCGAACCCGCCTACCCCGGAGACGGCAAAGCGGTTCTTCAAGAGCCTCTTCTTCGACCCCGAGACCTACGACATCTCGGATGTGGGCCGTGTGAAGATGAACTACAAGCTTCGGCTCGACGTTCCCGTCGACGTGACGACGCTGCGCAACTCGGACATCCTCGAGGCCGTCAAGTACCTCATCAACCTCAAGCTCGGCGAGGGCGACTGCAGCGTCGACGACATCGACCACCTGGGAAACCGCCGCATCCGCTCCGTGGGCGAGCTCATCGAGAACCAGTACCGCATCGGCCTGATCCGCATGGAGAGGGCCATCAAGGAGAAGATGAGCCTCCAGGACGTCGAGACGATGATGCCCCACGACCTGGTGAACGCCAAGCCGGTCTCGGCCGTCGTGAACGAGTTCTTCGGCTCGAGCCAGCTCTCCCAGTTCATGGACCAGACCAACCCGCTCTCCGAGATCACCCACAAGCGAAGGCTCTCGGCCCTGGGGCCGGGGGGCCTCACGCGCGAGCGCGCGGGCTTCGAGGTCCGCGACGTCCACAACAGCCACTACGGCCGGATCTGCCCCGTTGAGACGCCGGAAGGGCCCAACATCGGCCTCATCGTTTCGCTTTCGACCTATGCCCGGGTCAACGAGTTCGGCTTCATCGAGACCCCCTACCGTCTCGTGGACAGCGGACGCGTGCTCAACGACATCAAGTTTCTCACGGCCATCGAGGAGGAGAAATTCACCATCGCCCAGGCCGATGCCGCCCTGGACAGCAAGGGCCGCTTCACGGAACAGCTCATCTACGCCCGCAAGGGGGGCGAGTTCGTCACCGTCATCCCCGAGGAAGTCGAGCTGATGGACGTCTCCCCGAACCAGCTGGTCTCCGTGGCTGCCGCCCTCATCCCCTTCCTGGAGCACGACGATGCAAACCGCGCTCTCATGGGCTCCAACATGCAGCGCCAGGCCGTCCCGCTGCTGCGCCCCGAGGTGCCGCTCATCGGCACGGGGATGGAGAGGGTCGTCGCCAAGGATTCGGGCGCCGTCGTCACGGCGAAGCGGCCGGGGGTCGTCGAGAGCGTCGATGCCTCGCGCATCGTCGTCAAGTGCGACGAGGCCGAGCGCGGCAGCTTCGACACCGGCGTCGACATCTACAACCTGACCAAGTACCAGCGCACCAACCAGGACACCTGCTTCAACCAGCGGCCCGTCATCGTGTCGGGCGACCGGGTGCAGGCCGGCGACATCATCGCCGACGGCCCGGCGACCCAGGACGGCGAGCTCGCGCTGGGCCGCAACGTCATGGTGGCCTTCATGTCCTGGGGCGGATACAACTACGAAGACTCCATCCTGGTGTCCGAGCGGATCGTGAAGGAGGACGTCTATACCTCCGTTCACATCGAGGAGTTCGAGACGATGGCCCGCGACACGAAGCTCGGCAAGGAAGAGATCACCCGAGACATCCCCAACGTGGGCGAGGAGGCCCTGCGCAACCTCGACGACAGCGGTATCGTCCGGATGGGCGTCTACGTGAAGCCCGGCGACATTCTCGTGGGGAAGATCACCCCCAAGGGCGAGACGACGCTCTCTCCCGAGGAGAAGCTCCTGAGGGCCATCTTCGGCGAGAAGGCCGGCGATGTGCGCGACACCTCGCTGAGGGTCCCTCCCGGTGTGGAAGGCATTGTCATCGACGCCAAGGTCTTCACCCGCAAGGGCGCCGAGAAGGATCGCCGCTCCCAGCAGATCGAGGAGGATGAGGTCCGCAGGATCTACCAGGACCGCGACGACGAGATCCGGATCATCTCCGAAACGGTGAAGAGCAAGATCTACGACCTGCTTCTCGGAAAGGTCTCCGCCGGGAAGCTCGTCGACCCGAAGAAGAAGAAAACGGTCCTCAAGAAGGGCGAGGAGATCACCGAGGAGATCCTCGAGAAGCTTCCCTTCAGCCTGTGGAAAAGCATTTCTCTGGAGGACGAGACCCTCGAAGAGAACCTCCGGGGGATGCTCGACAATCTTGGCCGGAAGGTGGATCTCATCGAGGCCTACTTCGAGGAGAAGGTGGACAAGCAGAAGGCCGGCGACGAGTTGCCCCCGGGCGTCATCAAGCTCGTCAAGGTCTACATTGCCATCAAGCGCAAGCTTTCCGTGGGCGACAAGATGGCCGGCCGTCACGGAAACAAGGGCGTCCTCTCCAGGATCCTCCCCGAGGAGGACATGCCATTCTTCGAGGACGGGACCCCCGTGGACATCATCCTGAACCCCTTGGGCGTCCCCTCCCGCATGAACGTGGGCCAGATCCTGGAGACGCACCTGGGCTGGGCTGCCAAGGAGATCGGCGACAAGATCAACGGATTTTTCGAGAAAAATTCGAGCATCGACGCCTTGAAGAAGGAAATGAAGCGTGTTTACGGCTCCGACGAATTCAGCCGGTTCATCGACGGGGCCTCCGAGGACGAACTCCGCGGATTCGTGCGGCGCCTCAAGAAGGGAATTTCGGTCGCAACCCCGGTCTTCGACGGGGCCACGGAGGAAGAGATCCGGGACATGCTCGGCAAGGCGGGCCTGCCGACCAAGGGACAGGCCATCCTCTTTGACGGCCGCTCCGGAGAGCCCTTCGAGCAGAACGTGACCGTCGGCATGATCTACATGCTCAAGCTCCACCACCTGGTGGACAACAAGATCCACGCGCGCTCCATCGGCCCCTACTCGCTCGTGACCCAGCAGCCCCTGGGCGGCAAGGCCCAGTTCGGCGGCCAGAGGCTGGGCGAGATGGAGGTCTGGGCCATGGAGGCCTACGGCGCTGCTCATACCCTGCAGGAGTTCCTCACGGTGAAGTCCGACGACGTGGCGGGCCGCACGAGGATCTACGAGGCCATCGTGAAGGGCGAGCACTCGCTCGAGCCGGGCCTGCCCGAGTCCTTCAGCGTGCTCGTCAAGGAGCTCCAGAGCCTCTGCCTGGACGTGGAATTGGTCGAAAAGGAATAAACAGGTGACAGGCGGCAGGTGACAGGTGACAGGAACGGAGAGAATCCCTCTCCACCCCTGGACCCTGGACCCTGAACCCTGGACCCTCAGCATAAGGAGTACCAACGTGGAAGATATTTTCAGCTTTTTCGAAAAGCCGAAGGATCCCATCCGATTCAACGCCATCAAGATGTCCATCGCCTCCCCGGAGAAGATCGCCTCGTGGTCGCACGGCGAGGTGAAGAAGCCCGAGACGATCAACTACCGGACCTTCAAGCC
>DASRZY010000239.1:0-2804 GCA_035685905.1 Syntrophales bacterium | reverse complement strand
GTGAAATGCCCCTATGATCGCCAGGCATTCCAGGGCTGTCCTCTTCGGCTGCGTCATCGGCATTCTGGGGATCGTGGCCAGCATGCTGAGCCTTGTCGATGAGTACGATCAGAGCATCGGGCTCGATCTGCTGTTCTCCATGAGGGGCCCCCGCCCGGCGCCACCAGAGGTTGTCATCATCACGCTGGACAGGGCATCGGCCCTGCGTCTCGACATTCCGCGCGACCCGATGAAATGGCCCCGTGCCCTGCATGCGAGGCTTGTCGACATCCTTTCGAGACAGGGCATCAAGGTCATCTCCTTCGACCTGATGTTCGATGAATCCCGCAGTCAACGCGACGACCGGATGCTTGCCGAAGCCATCGAGAGGTCGGGAAACGTCATCCTCAGCGGGACGATCGTCTCCGAGCACATCCTGCTTCAAGCCAAGGGAAGGAGTCCCGGGGGAAGCGTGATGGTCGAGACCATGATTTCCCCGGTAGAGCAGCTGGCTTCGGCCGCCGTCGCGACGGCGTCCTTCCCCCTGCCGAGAATCCCGAAACGGCTGGACCAGTGCTGGTCATTCAAAATGGGCAATGTCCCGACGCTCCCCGTTGTGGCCATGCAGGTCTACGCAATGGACCTGTATGACGAGATGATCTGGGCTCTCGCCCGGATCAATCCTGCGCTTGTTGATCATCTGCCCCGCAACAGGCAATCCTTCTTCACGGACGGCAAAGCCCAGAATACCGTTCGGGCCCTGCGGGAGCTGTTCAAGGAAAACCCGTCCCTGAGAACGAACGTCCTGGATGAAATGTCCCAGCTCCCGCAAATCAGCGGTGACGCCCGGAAGGCCAGGACGCTCAGGGCGCTTCTCGACATGTACGCCGAGGGAGAAAGCCATTTCATCAATTACTACGGCCCGCCGGGCAGCATCGCGAGGGTGCCCTATTACAAGATCCTCGAGACAGGCGGCGAAGGGCTCGACCTGAAGGGCAAGGCAGTCTTTGTCGGGGTGGCCGAAGACCTCCGGTCGGAGCAGGTGGGCGGATTTTACACGGTCTTTTCAAGCCCGGATGCCGAGGATCTCTGCAGCGTGGAGCTTGCGGCAACCGTTTTCGGAAATCTCCTGGAAGGGCGCTCCATCAACATGATGGCGCCCATGGCCCAGCTCGCGTTTGTTTTTTTCTGGGGCCTGGCAATCGGCATCCTCTGCAGGGTGATGACGCTGCTCCGCTCGGGACTGCTGATCGCGCTGATGTCCCTGCTGTACATCGGGCTCGTTATCCACCTGTTCCGGTCCGGCGAGATGTGGCTCCCGGTTTTCGTTCCCGTCGTGCTTCAGGCGCCCCTCGCGTTTGTTGCCGCGTCGGTCTGGCGTTACCGCGAGGTGCGCAAGGAGCGGGAGGATGTCCGGAAGGCCATGGGCTATTACCTGCCGGATGACGTGATCGATCACATGGTCGAGAATATTGCGGCATTCAAGGACAAGAGCGACATGGTCCACGGCACGGTCCTTTTCGCCGATGCCGAAAAATACAGCACGCTTGCGGAGGGCATGTCGCCTGCGGAACTGAAGAGCTTCATGAATAGCTACTATGAAGTCGTCTTCACCCCTGTCAAGCGGCATGGCGGGCGAGTGCTCGACGTCGTGGGCGACGCCATGCTCGCCATCTGGTACGGGGAAATCCCCGATGCGGGCGTGAGGGTGAAACCCTGCCAGGCGGCGCTGGAGATTGCCGAGGCCGTCGCGCAGTTCAATGACGGCTCGGACAA
The DNA here is from genome assembly GCA_035685905.1 of Syntrophales bacterium. Lineage (GTDB taxonomy): Bacteria > Desulfobacterota > Syntrophia > Syntrophales > UBA2192 > UBA2192. The sequence goes on along the minus strand of DASRZY010000239.1, from coordinate 1,049 downwards.
CCACAAGCTTCCCGTGCGCATCGGCATTCATTCGGGCCACGTGTCCATCGGCACGGTGGGCGCCATCGACCACTACGAATACCGGGCCGTGGGCGACTGCGTCAACACGGCATCGAGGCTGGAGGGCCTCAACAAGTACCTGAAGACCCGCATCGTGGTGTCGGATGACGTCCTGGCGGGGACCGATGAGTACCTTGCCCGGCCGCTGGGGAAATTCGTCCTTGCCGGAAAAGTCAACGCCGTCTCCGTCCACGAATTGCTCTGCCGCAGGGAACGGGCGGACGGGGAGCAGCTCGCCCTGTGCCTTGCTTTTTCCCGGGCCCTGGAGGCCTACAGGAGCAGGGACTGGAACGAGGCGATCGGCCTTTTTGAGGACGTCCTGAGACTCCGGCCCGACGACGGGCCGGCCAGGTTCTACCAGATGATCTGCAGGGAATTTATCGTGAAGCCGCCGCCCGAGGGGTGGGAGGGGTCCGTCACTCTGAGCGGCAAGTGAGGGAACACTGCTCGAACGTTCGTTAAGGGGGGAAACGAATGAGACCGCATGCGACATTCCTGATCTTCACTCTGGTGATCCTGGCTATCCTTTCATCATTGACGCCCTGCCATGCCCAGACACAGGCCCAGGCTGCAACGGCTCAGGCCGCAACGGCCGAGGCCGCCCAGGAGAGGTGGATGGCCGTCCTGACCTCGATGGAGGGAAGCGTTTTCATCCGGCGCACAGGCAATGCTCAGTGGCTGCCCGCCAGGATCAACGACCGGTTCTTCCCCGGCGACATGGTCCGCGTCGAGGCGGAAAGCCGCGCCGCCCTGCTATTCACAAACGACTCGACCATGAGGCTCGATCAGAACACCACCATCACCTTCCAGGAGATGGAAGAACAGACCATCGTCATGAGGATGCTCAACGGTGCAGGCTGCTTTTTCAGCCGCATCCAGCGCAGCCTCAAGCTCTTCACCCCCCACGTCAACGGCACGGTAAAAGGAACGGAATTCCTCGTCCGGGTTGATGCCGATGAGACACTGATCTCGCTCTACAACGGGCAGAT
>DASRZY010000238.1:0-2538 GCA_035685905.1 Syntrophales bacterium | reverse complement strand
GGTAATAGATGATGAAGGCATCGCTGTCCCACTGGCTGCACAGCTCGTCGAGCATCCCGGTAAGCGCCCGGTAGGAATCGGGCGAGCCGAAATCCGCAACCCGGTATCGCAGATGCGGGGAGAAGAGATCCCAGGATGTGTTGTCGGGGTCGTCGCTGCGGGAAAATTCGTTGACGCCCGACCGGAGGTGCCCCCGGAATTCTTCATCGCTCATCGGCTTGATGTCCAGGCCGATGATGGCAAAGTGCTCGGGGAGCCAGTCGGCGGCAAAGAGGGTGTAGAGCGCCGGGACGAGCTTTCGCCACGTGAGGTCTCCCGCCGCGCCGAAGATGACGATGATGACAGGATTGGGTTGGGTCAAGGGCTCCATGTGCTTATCCTCCGGGATGTCGCGTCCGTTTTATTTGCCGCACTTATCTTCCCACCGGGTGTGGAAGACCCCTTTTGCATCCACCCGCTCGTAGGTGTGGGCGCCGAAGTAGTCGCGCTGGGCCTGGATCAGGTTTGCCGGCAGCCAGGCGCTGCGATACCCGTCGAAGTAGGCCAGGGCGGCCATCATCGCAGGCGCCGGTATCCCGAGGCTTGCCGCCGTGCAGACCACGGTCTTCAGGTCGTCGCGGCGAGAGGCGGCCTCGCGGTACAGGCGCGGCTCCACGAGCAGGTTCGGCACGTCGGGGCGGCTCTTCAAGCCGAGACGGATCTCTTCCAGCAGGGCCGAGCGGATGATGCAGCCCCCCCGCCAGATGCGGGCCACTTCCGACAGGTTGAGGTTGTATCCGTAAACCGTCGAGGCAACCTGCAGCAGGACCATGCCCTGGGCATAGGCGATGAGGATCGCGGCATACAGGGCCCCTTCGAGCTGTTCCAGGACACGGGGCCCCGCCCCCTTGAATTCGACGGGAGGCTCGGCGAGGATCCGGCTTGCCGCTTCCCGCTCTTCCTTGAAGGCGGACAGGTCCCGCATGGCCACGGCGGCGTCGATGACCGGGACGGGGACCTGCAGGTCCATGGCCGCCTGGGAGGTCCATTTCCCGGTGCCTTTCTGACGCGCTTCGTCGAGGATTTCATCGATCAGCCTCTTTCCCGTTTTTTCGTCGACGTGGCGGAAGATGCGCGCGGTGATCTCCATGAGATAGGCATGAAAGGTCTGCCCGTCCCACTTCTCGAAGACCTCGGCGATCCCGTCGTCGGTGAGGCCCAGCCCCCGTTTCATCAGGTCGTAGGCCTCGGCGATGAGTTCCATCATGGCGTACTCGATGCCGTTGTGGACCATCTTGACGAAGTGCCCCGCCGATCCGGGCCCGAGGTACGCGACGCAGGGCTCGCCGTGGACGTCGGCGGCGATCGCTTCGAAGATGCTCTTCACCCAGATGTACGCCTCCCGGGGGCCGCCGGGCATGATGCTGGGCCCCTGGCGTGCGCCCTGCTCGCCGCCGGAGATGCCCACGCCGAGGAAATGGATCCCTTTTTTCCCCAATGTCTTCTGCCGCAGGGCCGTGTCGGTGAAATGGGAATTGCCGCAGTCCATGAGGATGTCCCCCGGCTGGCAGAGGGGCAGAAGATCCCGGATGACGGCATCCACCGGGGGCCCTGCCGGCACGAGGATCACGACGACCCGCGGGGCTTTCAGAAGCGTCATGCACTCCTGCAGATTTTCCGTTCCCCGGATCACCCGTCCCGGGGAGTGGTCAAGAAGGGCCTTGACCTTGTCGGTCTCCCTGTCGTAGCCCGCCACCGAGTAGCCGTGATCGGCCATGTTCAGAAGCAGGTTTCTCCCCATGGCGCCCAGGCCGATCATGCCGATGTCGAATTTCTTTTGAGTCATTTCTTTTCTCCTCGTTTTTCCTCGCCCGGCTCGAAGCGGATGAAAAGGGGTTCCCTGTCAATGCCCGCCGGGATGGGATGTGTCCAGAACGAGGCCCATTGCCGCCAGGGCATCCCTCGTCGATTCGAATGTCTTGTGAACGATGCCGCGGATCCCCAGGCCCTGTGCAACATCGACAAACATGGGCCGATCCTCGACGTAGGCCACGCAGTCCGGCGCGACCTGCGCGATGTCCAGGGCGATCCGGTAGATGTCCGCGTCGGGCTTGCGGTAGTGAACGAAGCAGGAGGAGATGAAGAAATCGATAAAGTCCGCCAGCCTGAATTTCGCGATACGGTACTCGGTCAGCTCCCGCCCCTCGTTGCTGACGACGGCCACCTTGAGGTGATAGCGGACCTTGAGCCGGCAGATCAGGTTGATCATCTCCGGGAAGGGTTTCGACTGGGCGTACATGAAGTCCTTGAAGTCCTCCCTCGTGAACGGGCGCGTCTCGTAGAAGACCACCCGGTCCAGGTACTCGTCGAGGCTCAGCTTGCCCTCTTCGTAGGTGTCGAAGGTGAGATGGTGCCTCTCGTTCATCTCGTCGCAATCCAGGGCGAAGCTCTCTGCGGCGTTCATCCTCATGGTGCGGTCCCATCCGTTGGTGAGGATGACGTTGCCGATGTCCAGGAAAAGGGTTGTCACGCGTTTGCATTCCATATCCTGCTCCTTTT
>DASRZY010000237.1:0-6162 GCA_035685905.1 Syntrophales bacterium | reverse complement strand
CTGGGCCTCCTCGCTGCCATTGAAGATGACATCGTCCATTTTCTTGCCGCGCAGCATCGACACCCGCTGCTCCCCCATGACCCAGCGGATGGCGTCGACGATGTTGCTTTTCCCGCACCCGTTGGGCCCTACAATGCCGCTTATGCCTTTAGAGAAGTCAATAACGGTTCTGTCCCTGAAGGACTTGAATCCGATGATCTCGAGCCGCTTGAGTTTCATTCCATCCCCATAATTCTGTCGCTCTGACGACGCTTCATACAAATTATTGACACTTTACCAAAGCACCCGAACGTTGTAAAGGGCTAAAAACTACTACTGAATGTGCCCTCTCGCCCTCTGACCACTACATATTGTATTCAAATTCCGTTCCAGATACAGCTTTCCGGGACCGTTTCCGCACAATTTTCCAGAAAAAATATTGTCTGCAGGAATCTCTTTCGCTTCTCACCTCCGGTCTTATTTTTCTTGACAAGACAATGGACCACATATTACTCGATACCAATAAAATCAATTCGTTATGGCCAAAAATCCTCATCACGAGAGGGGGGAGGCGAACCACAGGGTCGCATCATTTTTTCCTGCCGGCTTATCCGATACGAACCAGGGACTCGTGAATAGGTGAAAGCCTAGCATTCTCAAGGAGGGAGTAGAATGACAACACCCGTACAGCAGAAAATCCGCGACAAAAAACGAACCCCGCAACAGATCCTCGACATGGTAAAATCCGGCGACTGGATCCAGCCCGGCTCCGTCGGAGGAGACTCCACGGAGTGCATGAAGGAGCTCGCGAGGCGCCTTGGCCCCGGCCCCGGCCAGGTAAAGGACATCGAGATCTGGAACTATGCGAACTTCTTCCCCCACCCCGAATTCCAGCAGGTGGACCCCCACCAGGAATACCACGTCTTCCATGAATACTTCTTCTTCCCCTGGAACCGCAAGGCCCGTGACACCAACAACGTCACGAGCTGGGCCAACTGGGGATGGGCCCTGGGCATGTATTTCTGCCACTACCGGTTCATCAACGCCGTGAGGGAGAAACGCGGTATCGACTGGTGGTGGAACGCGGCATCACCCTTCGATGATCACGGCTTCGTCAACTGGTCTTACGGCACCAACAACTGCATGATCAACTCGCAGATCTCCAAGCGCTGCGTCGTCGAAGTCCGCACCGACTACCCCTGGGCCGAGGGCGGCCGCTTCAACACCTTCCATATCGACGACATCGACTACTGGGTCGAGGTGGACGTCGAGAAATACAGATGGCCCCAGATCAACGAAAAGGCCATCAAGCCCAAGGATGAGGAACTTAAGATCGCCCAGAACGTCCTGAAGATCACCAGGGACCGCGACATCATCCAGCTTGGCATCGGCGGCCTTCCCTCCGCCGTGGCTACGGCCATGAGCGGCGCCGGTCTCAAGGATCTCGGCATCCACACGGAGATGATGAACTTCGGTCTCATCAACCTCATCGAGTCGGGCATGGTGACCAACAAGTACAAGACCCTCCCCGGCGACAAGGGCAAGAGCGTCTGGACCTTCGCCTTCCCCGTCGACGTGAAGTGGTACTACGACACCATCCACCGCAACCCGCAAATGGCAGCCTACGACATCGGATACACCAACAACGGCAACAACCTGGCCCGCTTGGACAACATGCTGGCCGTCAACAACGCCGTGGCCGTGGACCTGCTGGGCCAGGCATGTTGCGGCTTCTATGAGAAGCGGCCCATTTCCAGCACGGGCGGCTTTTTCCAGTTCATCACGTTCTGCGCCCAGAGCCGCGGCGGACGCAGCGTCGTCGCCATGACCTCCCGGAGCAAGCACGGCACCTCCCGCATCGTTCCCTTCCTGCCCGAGGGGTGCTCCGTCGACGTCCCGGCGCAACTCGTGAACTACGTCTGCACCGAGTTCGGCATCGTCAACCTCCGCGGCCTCAACGGCTACGAGAGGGCCGAGGCGCTCATCTCCATCGCCCACCCGGACGACAGGGAAATGCTGAGGAGGGTGGCCAAGGAAGAGGGCGTGCTGCCCCCGAAGTCCAAGATCAACTTCCTCCCCGAGGAAGGCGGCAGCAGAAGGTATCCGGCACCCAAGGAGCGACAGTTCTACAAGATGCCCTTCAACAGCGAGACCGTCGGCTTCGACTGGGATCCCTTCTGGAGCGGCAAGTAACCAGCGCAATCTATGCAACCACAAAGAGCCCGGGCTTCGGCCCGGGCGTTTTCATGCGGCAGCTTACATCGTGTCTATGTCTTGACAGGACCTGCCGATTCCATTATGAAGGGTCATCGGAACCAAGCGTGACGGGAGGATGCAGTCCATGTCCAAGAAAGAAAAGAAAAAGATAGAAACCCATTCCGCACCGGCCCGTGACGAAAAGGATAACTTCATCTCCATGTTTTCGAAGCTCGACTCCAAGCAGAGACACCGGATCATGGCTTACCTCGTCTGGCTTCTGGGCATCTTCCTCATTCTTTTTGCCTACCGGGCTTCGTAACGAACGCTTACCGCCGGCCCCTCTTGAAAACACTCTCCGTAAACGATGCTTCACACGGTCCCCGAGTCGGGCCGAAAAAATGACAGGCCTTCAAACGTTTTTCTTCTTGACAGGATTAATTTATCTTTGGTAGGTAGAATTCGTATTATCGGGTAAAGTTCTTTGAAACCATGTGCCAAACTTATCGATCATCTTACCAACAGGGGGATTTTATATTTCGCATGAGCGCCTAAAGCACCGCTCAATCAACGGCCCGGAATAAAACGTCGGGCCTGAAAAAATCAATAAGGAAGGGGGGTGACAGAGAGAGTTCCGGTAAGATGTGATTAATTCTTTTTACATTCTTTTCACATTTATTAATTGATAAAAAGGAGGATCTTTTCTATGGCACAGGAACACACCTTTGCATCTCCGGCTCCCGCCGGTCTTGGCGCACTCGCAGTTGCCTGCTTTGGTTTCGCCGCAGTATTTCTTGGCTGGGTAAAGCCGGAAGGCCTCCCCATCCTGTTTGCATGGCTTGTTGGCGGCGGCGTTGTTCAGTACACGACGGCTGTTATGGAATTAAAAGATCATAACATCACCGGCGGTAACGTATTTCTGTTCTTCTCGGCCTTCTTCATGTTCGGCGCCTCGCTGAGCGTTCTGTCCAAGTTCCTCATGATTAAATTCGGCATGGCTCCCCATGTCTATGTCGAGGGATGGACATGGATGGCCGGGGCCGGCTTCCTCACCGCCGTGACCCCTGCCTACCTGAAGTCCAACAAGCTCATCTTCCTGCTCGTCGTTCTGATCGACATCGTCCTGTGGTGCATCGTCGGTCTGGACATGGGCAAGATGGACCCCGCAGTCGGCAGGCCCATCGTGGGCTGGCTGCTCGTGGTCTCCGGCTGGCTCGGTGTCTATGTTGCCGGCGCCGTTGTCTGCAACACGGTGTTCGGGCGCGTGATCTACCCGATTCCGGCACCCTTTGTAAAGTAATCGGATGAGCTTATAACCGCTGAGACGGTTACAGGGCGGGCCTTTCGGCCCGCCCTTTTTTTTGTCAGGACCGCGCTTTGGAAAACCGTTTGTCGCGAATCGGGTTTTGTGAGATAGAGGAAAAGGAAGTGGATTCTCACCCTCACCTCAATCCTCTCCCCTCAAGGGAGAGGAAGATTATGGATGGAAGCTTCATAGGCAATGATCCCGATCCGAGACCAGATCCCATCGAAGAGCTATCCCGTTGTCACCCGCGCCATCATCGGCCTGAATGTCCTCGTGTATCTGTTCCAGATGACACAGGGGGATAATCTCGAGAGATTCATCTACACCTACGGCTTGGTGCCGGTGCGTTATTCCATCCCCGATATCGCAGCCCATTTCACGTTCGGCGAGCAGGCATTCGCGCTCCTGTCTTTCATGTTCCTGCACGGGGGCTTTTTCCACCTTCTCGGAAACATGTGGTTCCTTCACATTTTTGGCGACAACGTGGAAGACCGAATGGGGCCGACCCGCTTCCTGCTGTTCTACCTCCTGTGCGGTTGGGTTTCCGGGTTTGTCCACCTCTGGGCCAACTGGACATCGACCGTGCCGACGATCGGCGCCAGCGGCGCCATAGCAGGGGTCATGGGGGCCTACCTGATCCTCTTCCCGGGGGCGCGGATCATCACCCTGATCCCCATCTTCTTCATCCCCTATTTCATCGAGATCCCGGCTGTCATATTCCTGGGGATCTGGTTTCTGTTCCAGTTCTTTTACGCGGGCTTGCCAGGGCCCGAGGGCGGGGGCGGCATCGCCTGGTGGGCGCACATCGGGGGGTTTGTGTTCGGGATGGTCGCCGTCAAGCTTTTTTCTCGACTCCCCGACAGCCGTATCGACGAGAAGCTCAGCGGGGCCTTTGCGCGCAGCTCCACTCCGAGACTTCAACGCATCATGCCGGTTGCCGACGATGACGATCTGGATCTCCATGGGACAGTCGTAATCTCCCCGAAGGAGGCCAGGGCCGGTACCCGGAAGATGATCAGTATCCCCGGCGATGCCGCCCGGAGAGCATTTATGGTCACGGTGCCCCCGGGCACGGAGAACGGAACGAGGATCCGCCTTGCGGGGCTGGGCAGACGGCAGGGCAGCCGGTCAGGCGATATCTATCTGGAGATTGCCGTTGGAGGTTGAGAGATGGAAGAGACAAGCTGGCAGGTCGTCCACGTCACTTCCGGTGTCATCAAGGCGCGCATCATCGAGGGAAGGCTCCAAGCGGAAGGGATCCCTGTGCGTTTGCAGTACGAGCCGATCGGGGAAATTTATGCCATCACGGTGGACGGGCTCGGCGAAGTTCAGATTCTTGTTCCGGAGCAATGGGTGGGGCATGCCCTGCGCGTCCTGGCAAAAGAGTACAGTGAAGAGGATCTGGACTGGAAAGACAGTGGCCAGTGATCAGTGGCCAGTGTTCAGTGAAAGAGAAAAGGATTCAGATGAAGGCTGTCATTCATGTCGACTTGACCATTGCACAGGTCGAGGAAGCAAAAAAGATTCTGGAAGATGCCTGCAGAAAACTGCAAGCGGCGAGCCTGATCAAAGACGTTCACTTCGAAATCGAGACGCCCGACGGACCCGTGAAAGAGAAATGCATTCTTGCCGACGGGAAGGTTGTCGCCTGAAAGGCCTGAAACTGCCCGGGAGGCAGGAAACAGGGGTTAGGGTCCCGGGTATCGCGTCCCGGCAACCGGTGCCTGCCACACAAATTTGCCGACCTTTACAACGTCTCACTTGTTCAATCCCACTATTACGCGGAGAGAAACTATGAACATTGCGATTCTGCTATTCGACGATATAACCGCTCTCGATGCGGTGGGGCCCTACGAGGTGCTGTCGAGAATCCCGGGGGCAACGGTCTCGTGGGTTTCAGCCACTCCAGGTCTCAAGAAAGCCAAGGGCGGGCTGATACTCGCGGCGGATTGCCGTCTTGACGACGTGCCAAGTCCGCAGATCGTCCTCGTGCCGGGCGGCTCCGGTGTGGACGCCGTCGTGAGAGACACCGAGGTGATCCAGTGGATCCAGTCCGTTCACCGGACGTCGATCTTTACGACGGCCGTTTGCACGGGGTCGCTTGTTCTCGGAGCCGCGGGGCTTTTGAACGGGGTGAAGGCAACGACCCACTGGAATTACATGGAGAAACTCGCAGAATTCGGAGCACAGGTGCTCACCGAACGGGTGGTTCGCGATGGGAAGATTGTGACGGCGGCGGGTGTGTCGGCAGGGATCGACATGGCGCTTCGTCTTGTGCAGTGGATGGCGGGGGACAACGCCGCTCAGGGGATTCAGCTCGGCATCGAATACGATCCCGATCCCCCCTTCGATGCCGGGTCACCGGCGAAGGCGCCCCCCGAGATCGTGGAAATGGTAAAACGAGCCTATGCGGCCAGAAAATGAGCGGCAAACAGCAGTGACTTGTGTTTTGTGGTTTGTGGCTAGTGAAGGAATTTGAATTCTTCTTTACTAGACACAAGCCACTAATCTACGAGCCACTAAAAATGCCTGCCAATTCAGTGCCGCAGCGATTGCAGTTCGATCCCTTCAGATTGTTGGCCGTGATGATATATCCCTGCCGCCCGATGAGAAGATTGCCACACTTACGGCACTGCGTGTCCTCTCCCCCCTGGCCCGGAATGTTGCCACTGTAGACGTGC
>DASRZY010000236.1:0-8131 GCA_035685905.1 Syntrophales bacterium | reverse complement strand
CATCGAGGGGATCGAGGAAGGGACCACCGTCGTCATCCGGGCCCACGGCATATCGCCCCGGGAACGCGACACCCTGAAGAACAAAGGGGTCATGATCATCGATGCAACCTGCCCGAGGGTGGGGCGCGTCCAGTCGATCATCAAGAAACACGCCGCGCAGGATTACCGCATCATCATTGTGGGCGATTCCGAGCACCCCGAAGTGGACGGACTGCTGGGATATGCGGGCAACAGCGGGATCGTCGTGAGCAGCCTCGAGGATGTGGACCGGATCCCCGCCATGGAGAAAGTCTGCGTTGTGGCGCAGACGACCCAGAGCCTTGACGGGTTCCGGGCGATTGTAGAGAAGATCCGCGGCCGGGTTACCGAGACGGTTGTCTTCGACACGATCTGCGACTCCACGGAAAAACGCCAGGCCGAGATCAAGGAGCTGGCCTGCGAGATGGACGCCGTTTTCATTGTCGGAGGCCGGAACAGCGCCAACACCCAGCGCCTGGTACAGATTTCCCAATCCATGGGCACCCCCACCTTTCACATCGAGACGGCCGGGGAAATCCGGGGCCTCCCGCTGGAGAAGTACAACCGCATCGGCATCTCCGCAGGGGCCTCGACTCCCAACTGGATCATCGAACATGTCGTCGACACGATTCAGAATGCCCGCCTCGGCGCCGACACGCGGGGCTATCTCTTCAACCTGTGGCTCACTTCCGTAGGCACCGACATCTATTCCGCCGTCGGGGCGGCGTGCCTGGCGCTCGCCGCGCAGTATCTGCAGGGGGTCTCCTTCAGTATCCTGCAGCTCTTCATGGCCGCCTCCTATGTATTTTCCGTCCACACCCTCAATCGATTCGTCGACCGGCAGGTGAGCGGTATCCGGGGAACCTTCCGCGAGGAAACGTACGCGAGACACACCAGGCTCTTTGTCGTCACGGCCTTTTTCGCCATGCTGCTGTCGTTGGGGCTTGCTTACCTGATCGGGTTTGTGCCCTGGCTCATGCTTGCCTCCGTCTCCCTCGTGGGAGCCCTGTACAACATGCGGGTCTTCCCAAAGGGGTGGCGGTTCCGCAGGCTTCGGGACCTGCCCGGCACGAAGAACTTCTTCATGGCCGCTGCCTGGGCTCTCGTGATCGCCGTCATCCCCTACGTGAAATGGCCGCTGGTCGTCTCCGGGGACATGGCCGTGGCATTCCTTTTCATTTTCTCGATTGTTTTTGTCCGGTCCGCCCTCTCGGATCTCATCGAGATCCAGAGCGACCGCCTTCTGGGGCGTGAAACCATCCCCGTTGTCATCGGCGAGGACAAAACCCGGAAGCTCCTGAACGGGATTTCCCTGTTCCTGGCCCTTCTGCTCGCTCTCTCCTATCCCCTCAAGTTGACGACTTCTCTCAGTTTCACGCTTTTGCCCTGTGTATTTTACATGTGGATTTGTTTCGAACTTTGTGATAGAAAAACGGCGCTTTCTGCGGCCGTGATCAATGGACTGCTGGAAACCAATTATGTTCTCGCGGGGTTATGCACGATTGGATGGCTTGCTGCCCGCCTGCTGCTCGCGTGAGAACAGGGAGCGGACCTTGAAAAGAATTTCAGTAACGGTCCTTGCTGCTCTGGCTGCCTTCGCCGTTTTTTTCTCCGTCACCGGCTGCGAGGGTTTGCGCTTCGTCCAGACGACTGACGAAGCAAAGAGCTTCCACCCGAAGAGCATCGGGGTGATCCCTGCCGAAGTGGGCGTCTACAAGGACGCCGAGGGCAAGATTGACCCCATCATCGCGGATGTCCTGGTCAGAACGAAGTGGTTCAAGACGGTCGTCGGCGGCGATGAGATCCGCAAGCGGATCGCGGCCAATGAGGAGCTCAAGAAATCCGTCGATGTTTACCTTGCCAAGCTTCGGGAGCTGAACTATTCGGACCCCGAGCTCTGCAAAGTGATCAGCGAGCTTTGCGGAATCGAAGCGCTTCTTATCCCCACGGTCGATACGTGGGAGTACACGATGCTCAGCGGCGACAAGATCGCCCGCGTGGGGATTTCGATGAATCTCATCGACACCAGGACGGGCAAGACCGTCTGGCGGGCGGGCCACCCGGTCAGCGAAGAGTACCGGTTTCTGACGCCCGATCTCTCCAGCATGGCCCGATCCCTGGTGAGGAAAATGATCGACCAGATGCCGCACTGATGGAGCGATGCTCCATCAGTGAGTGACCAGTGATCAGTGACCAGTGACCGGTGATGGGGCCGCTGCGCGGCAATAGACAGATTACGTTTCGTGACTATATTAATGCTGAATATCGGATAGAGGGGAAAGGGCTGTTCGATTTTTACATTTGCCCAGTACCCAATACCCGATGCCTCTTGCGAAGCGAGGAGCAACATGTTGAGAGAAAAAGTCCAGGCGGCTCTGGATCAGGTTCGACCCAACCTTCAGCGCGACGGTGGGGATGTGGAGCTGGTGGATGTAACCGAAGACGGTATCGTCAAGGTAAAACTCACCGGCCGATGCCACGGCTGCCCCATGTCGCAGATGACCCTGAAGATGGGCATCGAGCGTTTTCTGAAGATGAACGTCCCGGAGGTGAAGACCGTCGAGTCCACCTAGGGCAGCAACTGTCACGCCGGATAACGAAAATTAAAATTCCTCGCACCAAGGTGCCAGGAATTTAGAAACATGAGGAAGTGGGTTTAGCTGTTATCATGCTCGCTTGCCCCGCAGCAAGCTGCGGGGAATGAGCGTGCAAACGTTTTCACACGAAGGAGTTTTTGGAAATGGCATACGTCATCAGTGATGAGTGCATCGCCTGCGGGAGCTGCGAAGAAGAGTGCCCTGTCGAGGCGATCAGCGAAGGGGACGAGAAGTACGTCATCGACGCAACTCTCTGCACCGATTGCGGGGCCTGCGCGGATATCTGCCCCGTCGAGGCCATCAGCCCCGGCGACGAGGAATAGGACCGCAGAGCAGCGAGCTTGTGATGAGGGGAACGGAACCCTTGGAAGGGGTTTCCCCCTCTTTCTTTTTTGTCACCGGGTGTGCAGCGGGGACTCCACTATCCCCGTCCGTCCTGAAAGAGGTGCCGATCGGTCATGGCAGGATGGTTCATCTCCTTTGAGGGCGTCGAAGGGTCAGGGAAAACGACCCAGATCCGGCTCGCGGGGCAATTCCTGCAGAACAAGGGCTACCCCGTCGTCATGACCCAGGAGCCCGGAGGCACACCCCTGGGGGACCGCATTCGGGAGATCCTGCTGAACCGCGGGGGCTTCGACATTTCAGGAAATGCCGAGGTTTTTCTCTTTGCTGCGGCCCGGGCCCAGCACACCGATTCCGTGATCCTGCCCGCCCTCGAGAAAGGAGAGGTCGTCCTCTGCGACCGCTTCTCCGATGCCACCGTCGCCTACCAGGCCTATGGCAGGGGACTTCCGCTGGAGGCCGTCCGCGAGGTCTGCCGCCTTGCCTCGAGGGGGATTTCCCCCCACCTCACCCTTCTGTTCGATCTTCCCGTCGAAACGGGGCTGGAGAGGGCATTTCGCCGTATTGCCAGCCGCGATGAAGACCGTCGAGAGGACCGGTTCGAGCGCGAGCACCTCGATTTCCACCGCCGCATCCGCGAGGGCTATCTTTCCATCGCCCGGGAGGAGCCCCATCGTGTAAAGGTCATCGATGCCTCACGGGACATCGACTCGACCCGGCGTGAAGTGGGCTTTATCCTCTCGTCATTCCTGGGGGGCTGACCCATGTCCTTTTCATCGATCTACGGCCAGGAAGGACCTATCGCCGTTCTCCGGAGGGCCATCGGAAATGAGCGTGTGCCCCATGCCTTTCTCTTTTACGGGGCCGAGGGCATCGGCAAACGGACAACGGCTCTCGTCTTTGCCAAGGCCCTCAACTGCAAAGAGGGCGGAACCGACCCCTGCGATGCCTGCTCCTCCTGCCGAAAGATCGACACGGGCAACCACCCCGACCTGCTCCTGATCAGGCCCGAGGGCCAGTTCATCAAGGTGGCCGATATCAAGGAGCTTCAGGAGAGGCTGCGCTTCCGGCCTCTCGAGGGAGCCAGGCGCGTTGTGATCATCGACGATGCCGAACGCATGAACATCACATCGGCCAACTCGCTCCTCAAGACCCTGGAAGAACCTTCGCCGACAAACATCTTTATCCTTGTCTCGTCGCGGGCCCACCTGCTGCCCATGACGATCCTGTCGCGGTGCCACCGGCTTCGCTTCAACCCCGTGCGAGGCGATGCCATCGCAGCCTTCCTCGAAAAGAAGCACTCGCTTGAGCCTGCCGAGGCTGTCATCCTGGCCTCCTCGGCCGGGGGGAGCATCGGCCGGGCCCTCAGCCTGCACAAGGGGGACTACCTCGCCCTGCGCGACAGCATCCTGGGTCGGGTCTCGAAAGGGGCCCTCGACCCCCTGGGCTGCCTGGCCCTTGCAGGCATGCTTGCCGGCGACAAGGAGCAGATCCTGGAGGCGCTCGAAATCCTGAAGACCTGGTATCGGGATGTGCTCGTCTTCAAGGAAACAGGGCGCGCCGGGGATCTCATCAACCGGGATCATGCGGGCGGCATCGAGCACCTGGCAGGCTTACTCGACAGAAAAACGATCCTCAGGGGCATCGGGGCGATCCAGAAGGCCGCGGCGGCCATTGAGCGCAATGTGAATAAACAATTGACTTTGGAGACGATGGTCTTTACATTGTTCACGAACAAGGCCAATTTCGTTGAGGATTCCCGTCGCGGCACGACAGGCTGAGGGCGGGAAGGTGAATAAACGTGAGACATATCGTGGGCGTCCGTGCCGAGAAGGAAGGGCGAGTGCTGAACTTCCAAAGCTCGGACGGGACGCTGAAAAAGAATGACGCGGTCATCGTAAACGCGGAAAACGGGTTGAGCGTGGGTGTTGTCGCAACGGAGAGCCGATCCGTTCCCCTGCACATGCTGCCCACCGAGATACGCAGCATTGTCAGGAGATGCACCGAGGAGGATCTCCGGACGCTCGAACAGAACCAGAGACTCGAGCGGGATGCGCGGGAGTTCTGCTTCGGCCGAATCCGCGATCGGGCCCTCCCCATGAAACTCATCGGTGTGGAGTGCCTTTTCGACCGCAGCAAGCTCATCTTCTTCTTCACCGCCGACAGTCGCGTCGATTTTCGCGAGCTGGTGAAGGATCTCGTCCAGAAATTCAAGACGCGGATCGAGCTTCGACAGATCGGGGCCCGGAACGAATCGAGGATCTTCGGCGGCATCGGGGTCTGCGGCCAGAAGATCTGCTGCACCAATTTCCTCTATAATCTCGACCGCGTGTCCGTGAAGATGGCCAAGGAGCAGAACATGCCGCTCAACCCGGAGAAGATATCGGGGTTGTGCGGCCGATTGATGTGCTGCCTGGCCTTCGAGTACGACTCGTACCTGGACATGAAACGAGGGATGCCCAAGTGCGGCAAACGGGTCGGCATCGCCCAGGGGGGATCGGGCAAGGTGATCCGCCAGAACATCCTCAAGGGAACCCTGGCCGTCTATACCGAGGAGGGAAAGGAAGTCGAGGTCGAGATCAAGGATCTCAGGGACCCCCAGCCCCTGCCGGTCCCGACAGCCGAAGGGCCGCCGCCCAGGGGCCCGAGAACGGGGGGCCGGGGACCGCGCTGACATTCCCTGCCTCGATCCTCCGCCCCGCCTCGCGGGGGCACATCCCGCCGATATTCTGACAACACAATCAGGCAATGAATAAAGGAGGCACAGTGAGCGTCACGAAGGTTTTTTACGTCACCACACCCATTTACTACGTCAACGCCTCGCCTCACATCGGGCATGCCTACACGACGATCGTGGGGGACGTCATGGCCCGTTTCTACCGCATGTCGAACTACGATGTCTTCTTCATGACGGGCACCGACGAGCACGGCGACAAGATCGCCGAGGCGGCCCGGAAGAACAACGAGACGCCCAAGACCTTCACCGACCGGATCAGCGCCCAGTTCCGCAACCTCTGGCCCCAGCTTTCCGTCACCAACGACTACTTCATCCGCACCACCGATGAAAACCACGTCCGCACCGTGCAGTACATCCTGCAGAAAGTCTACGACGCGGGCGACATCTACTTCGGCGAGTACGGTGGCCACTACTGCGTGGGCTGCGAGCGTTTCTACACGGAGACGGAGCTTGTCGACGGGAAGTGCCCCGATCATCAGACGGTCCCCGAGTTCCGCAAGGAGAGCAACTACTTCTTCAGGATGAGCAAGTACCAGCAGTGGCTAATCGGGTACATCCACGACCACCCCGACTTCATCCGCCCCGAGCGCTACAAGAACGAGGTGCTCGCCTTCCTGCAGCAGCCCCTCGAGGACCTCTGCATCTCGCGGCCCAAGACGCGCCTGACCTGGGGCATCGAGATCCCCTGGGACAAGGAGTACGTCACGTATGTCTGGTTCGATGCGCTCATCAACTACGTCACGGGCATCGGTTACCCCGACGGGAAGGACTTCGCCAAGTACTGGGCCGCCTGCGAGCACCTCATTGCCAAGGACATCGTGAAGCCCCACGGCATCTACTGGCCGACGATGCTCCAGTCGGCCGGGATCGGGCCCTACAAGAACCTCAACGTCCACGGTTACTGGAATGTGGATGCGAGCAAGATGTCCAAGAGCCTGGGCAACGTGGTGCGGCCCCTGGATCTCAAGGACAAGTACGGACTTGATGCCTTCCGCTACTTCCTGCTTCGCGACATGGTCTTCGGCCTTGACTCGAGCTTCAGCGAGGAAGCCCTCGTTCAGCGGATCAACTCGGATCTCGCCAACGACCTGGGCAACCTCGTGAGCCGCGTTGTCGCCATGGACGTGAAGTACTTCAAGGGGAAGGTGCCTGCGCCGAAGGCCGCCGAAGAAGCCGACAGGAAGATCACCGAGTCGGCGGCGAAGACCCTCGGAGAGGTGGAGCAGTTCTTTCGCGAGCTCACCTTCCACAAGGTGCTCATCTCCATCTGGGAGTTCATCAACGTTGCCAACAAGTACATCGTCGAAAACGAGCCCTGGGTGCTCGCCAAGGACCCGGCAAAGAGCGGCCGCCTCGGGACGGTCATCTACAACCTCATGGAGTCCTTGCGCCAGACGGCTTATTTCATCTACCCCTTCATGCCCGACACGGCACGGAAGATCCTCGACCAGATCGGCCTTGCCGACGTGAAGGTATTCAAACTCGACGCAATCCGCAGCTGGGGGGGGCTCAGCCCCGGCGTGGCGGTGACCCGCGGCGAGGCCCTCTTCCCAAGGGTCGAGTACAAGAAAGAGGAAGAGGCGCCTGCAAAGAAGTTCGAGATGCTCCCCGAGATCACCTGGGACGACTTCGGGAAGATCGACCTGCGCGCGGCGAAGGTGCTGGAAGCCGAGGCGGTTCCCAAATCCAACAAGCTCATGAAACTCAAGATCGACTGCGGCGAGGTGCGCACCATCGTGGCGGGCATCCTCCAGGACTACAAGCCCGAGGAGATGGTGGGACGCTCGATCGTCGTGGTCGTGAACCTCAAGCCCACGAAGCTCATGGGTGTCGAGAGCCGCGGGATGCTGCTCGCGACCGATGCCGGGAAGGGAGGCCTTGCCCTGGTGGGGTTCGACAGGGAGCCGGAGGCGGGGGGGAAGGTGAGATAGCGGTCAGTGGCTAGTGGTCAGTGGCCAGTGACCAGTGAATAAGATAGGAATCAGGGCTGGACATGCATCCCGGCTGCGCCCCTTCACTATCAGATTAGATAAGAAAAAGCCCAGGGTGTTTGCCATGGGCCTTTTTTATGGTAAACCTGTTCATCATCTGTAAAATCACATGAGGGTCACGCCATGGGCGAATGGAAAAAAACGAGCTGCGTTCTCTGCCCGCAGAACTGCGGCCTCGAGGTGGAGATCGAAGAGAACCGCATCGGCAAAGTCCGAGGCGATAAATCCAATCCGCGAAGCCTGGGCTACATGTGCGTCAAGGGCGCCAACCTGCCCTGGCATCAGCACCATGCGGAGCGCCTCACGCACCCCCTGAAAAAAACGGACGGGGGGTTTGTCCAAATATCCTGGGAACAGGCGA
Source organism: Syntrophales bacterium (assembly GCA_035685905.1). Taxonomy (GTDB): domain Bacteria; phylum Desulfobacterota; class Syntrophia; order Syntrophales; family UBA2192; genus UBA2192. Next base: position 85 of record DASRZY010000236.1, on the reverse strand, counting down.
TCGCCGAGATCGCGGAAAAAATCGCGTCCATCGTGAAGCAACACGGCCCGCGCTCCTACGTGTACATGGGCGGGGGCGGGCAGGG
>DASRZY010000235.1:0-4246 GCA_035685905.1 Syntrophales bacterium | reverse complement strand
GTCCGCAAGGGGATCATGATGCTGTGGCAGGGCATTTCATCCGCGCAGTGACAAACCCCCGCGACGATGACCCGACAGCCGAAACGATGATTGATGAATGAGAGAATGACCGGCTTCTTTGATGAGGAAGGTCAGAGAGGGCACACTGCCGTCCGGATTGCGCCCGGCGGCGGGTGGAGAGGGGACCGAAGGCGCACTGTTAATTTTTACAGGGCTGCTAAAACAACCGACAGCCACCGGCCAAGCGAGTGTTGTTAACGTGAAGGTTACAGGTGGCAGGTTACAGGTAACAGGCTGAGTAAAATGGGCTGGCTTTTCCTGTCACCTGCTACCTGAGACCTGTTACCTGCGGCCATGAGGCCGCTCAGGCCATCTTCTTGATCTTGTTGCTTTCATCAGGGTTTAAGCCCTTGGCCACCAGCTTCTTCCTTTCCTTCTGGCGCTTCCACTTTCGCCTCAGTTCCTTTTTTCTCTCGTGCTTCTTGTGACTGCCCATGTAGTACCTCCGTTTATTTCATGACAGGGGTGGAATCATACTCGAAATCGCTCACTCGGGCAAGCCCAATTGCACGCGATGCTCGCTGCCGGGGGCTTTGGTCAATTGTCAACCAGGATGACATGCGTGGTTGACAATTGATGCCGACGGTGGTATTTCATATCGCCCCCTGGACGGGGGCACTATTGTTATGCAACCAAGCACAAAGCAACATCTGCTCGGCCGGCTGAAGGAAACGAGGGGCGCATGGGTGTCCGGGGCCAATCTGAGCCGCGAGCTCGACATCTCCCGGACCGCTGTCTGGAAGCAAGTCTGCAGCTTGAGAAACGAAGGCTACGTCATCGACTCCGCCCCCCGGAAGGGCTACCTGCTCAAGGAGACCCTTGACCGGCTCCGACCCGCCGAGATCGGGGCGGCCCTGCATTCGAAGCGCCTGGGCCGCAGGATCGTTTTCGAAAGCGAAGTGGATTCGACGAACCGCCTTGCGAGAGATCTGGCCATCCTGGGAGCCGTCGAGGGAACGATCGTCGTTGCCGAGTCCCAGACGGGGGGTCGGGGCCGCAAGGGGCGCAACTGGTTTTCCCCCCCCGGCGAGGGCATCTATGTCTCACTCGTCCTGAGGCCCCGCTTCCAGCCTGCGGAAGCGCCGAAAATGACGCTGCTGACAGGCGTAGCCCTGGCGGAGACCCTCTTCCATGCCGTCCCGTCCCGCGTCACAATCAAGTGGCCCAACGACGTCCTGCTCGAGGGCAGGAAGGTTGCCGGTATCCTCGTCGAGATCAGCACGGATATCGACGCCATCGACTACATGATCGTCGGGGTCGGGATGAACATCAACACCCCGCCCGACCGCTTTCCCGCCGATCTTCGCGAGCGGGCCACTTCGCTGGCGGCCCATGCCGGGCACACGGTGCCCCGTGCGGAGATCCTCGGGGCCTTTCTCGATTGCTTCGAGCATTACTATGACCTCATCGGTAAGGAGGGCTTCGCACCCGTGATCGGGCGCTGGCGCGAGCTTTCCGACATGGTGGGCAGGCGTGTGCGCGTGCAGGACTTCAACCGATCCCTGCAGGGCACGATCGCCGGGATTGACGACGATGGCGTCCTCCTGATCAAAACGGCCGATGCCGACATTCATCGCGTGATCGCGGGGGATGTGGAATATCTCTGAGCAGGAAAAAGGACAAAGGTCAAAGGATAAAGGAAAGTGAATCATTCTTATGGCCGGTGAAACACTGTCAACACGCGGGATGATTTACGCGTCCATGTTCGGGGCGCTGACGGCCATCGGGGCCCTGATCTCGATTCCCCTGCAGCCGGTGCCCCTGACGCTCCAGACGCTGTTTCTCTACCTGGCGGGCTCGCTGCTCGGCGGAAGACTGGGCGCGCTCAGCCAGATCATCTACGTGATCCTTGGTGTGATCGGACTTCCCGTCTTTTCGGGCGGCAAGGCCGGCCTCGGCGTCTTCATGGGGCCCACGGGCGGCTATCTCCTCGGCTTCATCGCCGGCGCCTATGTGACGGGCAAGATCGTGCAGGCCCGTGAAAAGCCCGGTCTTGTCTGGATCGTGCTGGCCATGCTGATCGGCACGGCCGTTGTCTACATCCTGGGCGTCACGCAACTCGTCTGGATCGGGAAGCTCTCCATCGAGAAAGCCCTTGCCGCCGGCGTGCTGCCTTTTCTTCCGGGCGATGCGCTCAAAATCGCAGCCGCCTCGGTGATCACCATGAAAGTGAAGGACAAGATCCGGTTATGATCCAGGCATCAGATCTCGTTTGCCGATATGACCCGAAAGACCCGCCCGTGCTGGAGCAGGTGAGCCTGGAAATCCCGGAGGGGCAGTACGTGGCCATCATCGGCCCCAACGGGTGCGGGAAGACCACCCTCGTGAAGCATTTCAATGCCCTCCTCGTCCCTCAGGAAGGGGAAGTCCTTGTCGACGGCCTCAGCACAAAGGACCTCAAGGCCCATCGCGAGATCCGCCGCCGGGTCGGCATGGTGTTCCAGAACCCCGACAACCAGATCGTGGGAATGAGTGTCGAGGAGGACGTCGCCTTCGGGCCCGGAAATCTTGGCCTTGCGCCCGCAGAGATACGCGGGCGGGTCGGCGTGGCCCTCGAGACGGTGGGCATGCTCCGGCTTGCCAAGCGCGCCCCTCACTCGTTGTCGGGAGGCGAGAAGCGTCTCGTGGCGATCGCCGGCGTTCTGGCCATGAGGCCTGCCTACGTGGTCCTCGACGAACCGACCTCCTACCTCGATCCGGCGGGGCGCGAACGGGTCCTCAATGTCCTCGGGGACCTCAGGCAGGAGGGCATCTCTGTCATCCACGTGACCCACAGCATGGACGAGATTGTCGATGCCGATCGGGTCGTCGTCATGAGCGAAGGGAGAATCCTTCGCCACGGCGCGCCGAGGGATGTCTTCCGGGAAGCCGACGTCCTGCGCGCTATCGGTCTCAACACGCCGCAGGTCACGGAGCTCATGTGGCGGCTGCGTGCGCAGGGCTGCGGAGTGAGGCCGGATGTTCTCTCCGTGGAGGAGGCCCTGCGGGAGATTTCGGCTCTCCTCGCGGCGGGCACAGGATGCCGACGATGAAGACGCTGCCCCTCGGCCAGTTCGTTCCCGGGGATTCGCCGGTCCACCGCTTCGACCCGCGGGTGAAGATCCTCTGCGCCTTGCTGTTGAGCATCGTCATCCTGAACGCGGGACTTGCCGAAAGCCTCGCCGTCACAATGTTTCTCCTGGCGGCAGCAGCCCTTTCGGGCCTGTCGGCCCGCCGGATTGCAGAGGCGCTCAAACCGCTCGCCTGGTTCTTTGCGATCCTGTTCTTTCTTCATCTTTTCTTTACCGACGGGCGGCCGATCCTGCCCTCCCTGGGTGCGGTGACATACGAAGGTCTCGAGCGGGGGCTCTCCGTGACCTGGCAGTTCGTCGCTCTCGTCGTGAGTGCCGCCATCCTCACGATGACAACGGCGCCCTCGGAACTCGTGGGGGGTCTGGAGAAGCTTCTCAGGCCTCTCAACCGCATCGGCATTCCGTCCCACGACATCGCCATCATGGTCTCCGTCTCGCTGCGGTTCGTCCCCACCCTGCTCGAGGAGGTGGAGCGCATGAAGGAGGCCCAGGTGGCGCGGGGCGCCGATTTCGGAAGCGGCCCGATCATCGGGAGGCTCAAAAAGATGGCCACCCTCGTCATTCCCCTCATCCTCTGCACCTTCCGCCGGGCCGATGAATTGGCCCTGGCCATGGAGGGGCGAGGCTATCACCGGGGACCGCGGACGTACCTGCGCGAGCTGAGATTCACCCGGGTCGATTACGCCGCCCTGTTTGCCTTCACGGCCTTCCTGATTGGAATCGGGATTATGCGGTTTCTTCCCTTCTGAGCGCCGCTTACAGCATGATTCCGACGCGCCGCCGAAAGGGGCTTTTCTCCGGGTATCCGTACGACCCGCGTATCTTTGGTTGCAGTTCGCGAAAAAGAGAGTTATATAAAGGCGTTAAAATATAAAGCGGGCGGATTGCATGAAGGGCAAATGGTTGTGGGTGGACTCCCGGCAGAAGCTGCCGAAGGTCCGGGAGGAAATCGAGAAGGCAGACGTCATCGCCATCGACACGGAGTACGACTCGTTCCGGTATTTCCGCGAGAAGCTGTGCCTGCTGCAGATCGGCACGGAACAGCGCATTTTCCTCATCGACCCGCTGGAGAACAGCATCGATCTGTCTTTCCTGGGCAACGTGTTCGCGAGCCC
>DASRZY010000234.1:0-4581 GCA_035685905.1 Syntrophales bacterium | reverse complement strand
GCCCCTGCCACGGGGTCGTAGATCTTCGTGGTGTAGCCTGCGTTGGCCGCCAGCATGGCGATCTGCGCCCCCAGCACACCGGCTCCGATGACGGCCACTCTATCCAGTGGTCTTGCCATGGCAATACCCTCCTTTCACGATTTGAATGCACACATCCTAATTAAAGAGCGGGGAGGATAAAGGGAATCACCCTCCCCGCTGCGGATTTGGTTAAAACTCTGCGGATCGCTTGTGCGACTCCGTGGCGAAGTACACGGCCACCACCGTAATCAGGGCCAGGCAGATCATGTAGACCGAGATGGGCCACGTGTCGGGCTTGAACGTGATGAGGAGCCAGGTTCCGATGAGCGGCGAAAGGGCGCCGGCGAAGATAGAGGCCAGGTTGTAGCCGAGCGACACACCGCTGTAACGGACCTTTGTGCCGAACATCTCGGAGAGGAAGCTCGCCTGCGGTCCGTACATGGCCGCATGGCCGACGGCCAGGCCGAGGATGATGCCGATCCACGCGTAGATGTCCACCTTCGTGCCCATCAGGTAGAACAGGGGGAAGGACATGATGGCCGAGAACACTGCGCCGAAGATGTAGACAGGACGCCTTCCGATGTAGTCGGATAGCAGACCCCACAGGGTGATCGTGCACACTTCGAGGGTGGCGGCGATCATGACGCCGTTGAGGATGGTCTGACGGGGCATCCCCAGGGCCTGCGTTCCGTACATCATGACAAAGACTGCATAGATGTAGAAAAACCCGTTCTCCGCGAACCGCGCACCCATGGCGAGCAGGATCTCCTTGGGATGATTCTTGATCGACTCGATGATGGGCATCTTAACTTCTTGCTTTTTGTCCTTGATCTTCTGGAACTGTGGCGATTCGGCAATTCTGCCTCGAATATACAGGCCGACGACGACCAGCACGATGCTGACCAGGAAGGGAACGCGCCAGCCCCAATCCATGAACGCCGCATCGGAGACGTACGCGGCGATGGCCGAAAACACCATCGTGCCGAGAACGAGCCCAAGGGGCGCCCCGAGCTGCGGCCAGCTGCCGTAGAATCCTCGCCTGTTATCCGGCGCGTACTCGACTGACATGAGAACGGCTCCGCCCCACTCGCCTCCGAGGGCAAAGCCCTGGAAGAGACGGCAGACGATCAGCAGAACCGGCGACCAGATGCCGACGCTGTCATAGGTCGGCAGGCAGCCGATGGCGAAGGTTGCAATACCCATGATGAGCAGGGTCAGGTAGAGCATCACCTTACGGCCGATGCGGTCGCCGTAATGACCAAATACCAGGCCCCCGAGGGGACGGGCGCCGAACCCCACGGCATAGGTCGCGAAGGCCGCGAGCGTGCCGGTCATGGGGTCCATTTTGGGGAAAAACAACCTGTTGAACACGAGTGCAGCGGCCGTGCCGTAGATGAAGAAATCGTACCACTCGATGGTGGTCCCGATCAGGCTGGCCAGTGCAACCTTGACGTGAGATGTTGAAACAACTTTTTGCTCACTCATTCTATCTCCTCCTTCCTCACCATTTAAATAAAAATACAATGAAACTAATTTGTTAAAAATGAAACCCGAGAACAAGACCTCCTTTCAGTTTTACTTATTCGATGCACCACTCCGGATACCCATATCCGCAACTTGTGTGCCAGATATAAACAGCTGACAATTCTGCACAAGATGCTAATATCATTCATTTATTTTTTGTGAAGCCTACCAACGAAAAAGCGCACATGTAGACCCATGTCTACACATGCGCTTTCTGCGATGAAAAACGCTTTATTTCCTATGCCTTGAGAAATGCGTACCAAAAAGTCTACATATAGACTATTGGATACACATTCGAGTCACTGGCTAAGGGGCAGATTCAGCTTCTTCATTTTTTTGTAGAGGGCGGTCCGGTGGATGCCCAGGATCCGTGCGGCTTCGTTCTTGTTGTTGTTCGCAACCTGTATGGCATGAAGGACGGCGTCGCGCTCGGAGGTGGCCCGGAGATCCTTGAGAATCTTTCCCTGGGAGCGATCCGACCGTTCGCTCAAGCTCCGGAAGAACAGGGGCAGATGCTCCACGCGGATCGACTCCTCGCGCTCATCCATCAGCGAGAGCGTCCTCTCGAGGATGTTCGACAACTCCCGGACGTTACCGGGCCAGTCGTGATTTTCGAAGATCCGCATCACTTCGGCAGAGATCTCCCTGGGTGACAGGCCGAAATCCCTGCAGAGGTTCTGGATGAGATGAGAGGCAATGAGGGAGATGTCCTCCCGGCGCTCCCGAAGCGGCGGGATATGCAGGGGTATGACGTTGAGTCGGTAGTAGAGGTCCTTGCGAAACTTCCCTTTCCGAATGCAGTCCTCGAGGTTTTCGTTTGTCGCAGCGATGAGGCGGAAGTCGCATTTTACTGGTTTCGTGGCCCCGAGGCGGTCGACGAGCTTTTCCTCGAGAACGCGCAGCAGCTTTGGCTGCATCTCAAAGGGAAGCTCGCTGATCTCGTCGAGGAAGATCGTCCCCTGGTGGGCAAGCTCGAACTTGCCGGGCTTGCCCTTGTTTCCAGCCCCCGTGAAGGCGCCCGGCTCGTAACCGAAAAGCTCAGCCTCCAGGAGATCCTTGGGGATGGCGGCGCAGTTGAGCCGGATGAAGGGCAGCTTGTGCCGGTCGCTTGCCCGGTGAATGGCGTGAGCGAAAAGCTCCTTTCCCGTTCCGCTTTCACCGACGATAAGGACGGGCGAGTTGACCTTGGCTGCCCGTTGCCCCATTTTCCGGAGCTCCTGCATGACGGTGCTTTCGCCTACGATGTTGCGGCAGCTGTACTTGGAGGCCCGAAGATTCGCGAGTTCCTTCTCGTAGAGCTGGACCTTGGATTCCAGGATGTTGAGCTTGTCCGCCAGGATCTGGACGTCCTTGATATCTTCGAACATGACCTGCCCGAAGACCGCTGCGAGTTGTCCGTTGATATTGATGGGAATGCGCTGGACGATCTGGTTACGACCCATGATCTGGTGCGGATGATTGATTTCGGGGATGCCTGTGCGGGCAACGATGTGCATCCGGGAGTTCTCGATGACATCGGTTGTGTGTTTCCCGATCTGCGCCTTCGGGTCCATGCCCAGGAACTTCCCGTAGGATTCGCTGAAAAAAACGATGTAACCGTCGGGGTCGGTGATGAGAACGCCGCTGAGGATGTTGTTCAGAACGCCTTCATAGAGCTGGATTTTCTCGAGCAGTTTCTTGACATCGGCCGATTCCACAGTCTTCTCCCCTTTCTGCAGAATATCAATAAACAAGATTGCATACAAAACTTGGCTCGCGGATCATGTCACCGGCGTACCTATTCTGTCAAGCGGCTTTACGATCTCTTTTCCTTTGACAAAGGAGCGACAATTGAGTAATTTCAAAGTACTTGATTCTGCAAAGGAATAACCGCTCACACCATGGAGACACCGGCAAGGGAAATACATGTTGGGGTGAAATTCTCAACGGCGTTCCTCTCCGAGGCCGTTCCCGCAGATTGCCGTCTCGAGGAGCTCAAGGCTTGGTGCGCCGAGTTCCATCGCAGAAACTTCGCACCGCCCTACGGCGAGTTCTCCCAGGGCAACCTCAGTTTCCGGATACGGCCCGGCGAAGATGCCTTCATTATCTCCGGTTCCCAAGTGGGCTGGAAGGACGGCCTTACCGACGACAGGTTCGTCTCCGTACTAGGCTGCGACATGGAAAAGGGCATTGTATTCGCGAGCGGCACGCGGGATCCCTCATCGGAGAGCATGCTCCATTTCGCCATCTACCATACAAGGAAGGACGTTCAGGCTGTCTTCCACGGTCACAGCCGGGAGATACTGAAGTGCGTCAATAAGTTGAATATCCCCGAAACGCGTGAGAAAGCCCCCTACGGGAGCATCGAACTGGTCCGGAGCGTCATGGAGGTCCTGGGAGATGCGGATTTTGTCCTGATCCGGAAACACGGATTCATCTCCATGGGTGCAACGATGAATGAGGCGGGTGAACGAGCTATAGAAACCCACCGCCTCTGCCTGCAAGGCTCTTGACCGGGGGCGCATCCCGCAGGGGAGCGCAATCATGAATGGTTCGTTCCTTGCCGGGACGCCCCGCTGTGCGGATAAAGGCGTCAAAAATGCCCATCTGCGGCCTGTTAAGACCATCTCCTCTGTTCTCCTCCCGTGGCGGGAGGAGGAATTGAGGCAACGCTTTGCGTTGCCTCCCGGTAAGGAAGGAGTTGGACATGAAGCGCTCCCCGGCCCGCATCGCGGGCAGATGGAGCGCCCCCGGTGGATACGGGGGAACATTCCCCCTCACCTCAATCCTCTCCCACGGAGGGGAGAGGATGATTAAGGATCATAGCTGCTAGAGGCCTCACTCCTAAGGACTTCGGATGCCTTGCATCTGGACATTTTTGAACAGCCTTTAGGATAAAGATGAAGGCTGATGATTCGGTCCGAGGAGAAAATCACATGAAGGACTTTTTCAATCTGTACAATCACGGCTTCATCCGGGCCGCCGTCTGCGTCCCCGAGGTCCGAGTCGCCGATGTGGGCTTCAACGCGGAACAGACGATTGGCCTTGCAAAGCAGG
>DASRZY010000233.1:0-4931 GCA_035685905.1 Syntrophales bacterium | reverse complement strand
ATGGCTTTTTTCATCGCCGTTCCTCCTGGCAAATGGTCCTCAATTCATCCCAATATAAAACCGCCGGCCTCTGCGGAGCCAGCGGTTATCCCTGCGCCACAAACAACGTGATCGTTCTTTATGCGGCCCTCAAAATTTCTTGAGGTTCCATTGGTTTTGGTTATATATAACGCTTTAATGGGAAAGTGAAGCGCTTTTTACCCCGTCTGTTCAGGAGAAAAATCCAGGTTCGAGTCATGCAGCCTCAGCGGCTTCAAATCGAAGAACTCGTCAACGGCCTGACCCACGGCACAGGCGCTGTCCTGAGCGCGGCAGGGCTCGTCGTGCTCGTCGTGCTGGCCTGCCTGCACGGAACGACGCCCCACATTGTGAGCTGCAGCGTCTACGGCACGACCCTGTTGCTCCTGTACACGGCCTCGACGCTTTATCATACCGTCCGCTCGCCGAACCTCAAACACATCTTCAAAGTCATCGACCACTCGTGCATCTACCTCCTGATCGCCGGCACCTATACGCCCTTCACGCTCGTGACGCTTCAGGGAAGCCTGGGCTGGACCTTGTTCGGCCTGATCTGGGCGCTCGCAGCCGCGGGGATCGTCTTCCAGATCTTTTTCGTCTACCGGTTCAAGATCCTGGCCACCGTCGCCTACGTCCTGATGGGCTGGGTTGCCGTCGTGGCTGTCAAACCCCTGCTCGAGGCGCTGCCGTCCGGGGGATTCGCATGGATCCTGGCGGGAGGCCTCGTTTACACAGTGGGCGCCCTTGTCTACCTCATCAAGCAACTTCCCTACAACCACGCCATCTGGCACCTCTTCGTTCTCGGCGGAAGTGCCTGCCACTACGTTGCGGTTCTTCTCTACGTCGTCCCCTGGCAGATCTGACCACGGCCTTATCGGGATGAAATCAGGAAGTAGTCGTACAGAAGACGCGAGATGTCCGCGATCACCGTCTCCCGGGTTGCCAAAGGCGCCTCCGACCCTTTTACAAACACCGCGATGGCGATGTGGCCTTTCCCGTCGGGCAGCGTAACGTAACCGACATCGTTCACGCTGCCGGCAAGCGTCCCGGTCTTGTCGGCAACGACGGTCCCCGCAGGCAAACGGCCGCGGATCCGCTTCAGCCCGGTTGTGCTACGCTCCATCACGGAAAGCAGCGCTGAACGAGCCTCGCGGCTGATCCCCTCGGCCAGCCAGATCTTGCACAAGAGCCCCAGCATCGCATTCGGGCTCGCTTGATCCCGCAGGTCGGCATCATATGCGGGGCTCGCCCGATAGGCCTTCGCACGGCGCTCTGCAGCCTGCTTGGGCGACATCTTCCTGAACTGCTCCGCCAGCGACATCGTCGGCGATGCAGGCCCGGGGATTGACAGGACATCCCGCAGCAATTCCCTGATGAATCGAGATGGACGGATTCCCTGCAAACCCAGGCCTTGCAGCCAGGCATGGGCGGCAGCCGGTCCCCCGGCGACCCGGAAGAGGACGTCGGTGGAGGTGTTGTCGCTCGTGGCGATCATCAATTCAAGAAGATCGGAAGCAGGGTATGAAAGCCCGGGGCGCCACCGAATGTCTCCAAGAGGGCCGTCCGGCGCCATTTCCGACTGTTCTAGGGAGATGGGCGTTGTCAGGCTTATCTGCCCCTTGTCCGCCATGTCGAGGATCTTTGCTGCAACGGCCACCTTGACGGTGCTGGCCATGGGGAAGAACTCATCTGCCCGGGAGTCGACCCTGTGGCCCGTTTCAAGGTGTATGGCGGCGAGGCCCACTGTTCCCTTCGCCGCCATTCCAATACGCCCGATCTCTGCCATCACGGCGCCAGACGCCGAGCCCTGTGTGTCTTTTGCCCATGCAAAAGATCGCCCCGTCACGAGAATCATCGCAAGCAACAACGAGAAGATCAGAACGCGGTTGCGTCTCATTGAGTGCTCCTTTTATGCCGGTTCATGAAGCATTTCATGAAAGAGTTATCCTATACCGCCTGATCCCTGCTTCCGCAACAGATAGGATACTGCCGCGTGAGGGGTAAAGCCTTTCAGGAAATCGGGCAGCCGTTCCTTCCTGCCGATGACGAGAACTCCGCCCGGCGCGAGGCTATCCAATATCGCCGGCAGGGCCGCATCAACGATTTCATCCCGGTAGTAGGTGAGAAGATTGTTTCGGAGAAAGATGACATGGAAGTCCAGCGCAGGCGGTGCATCGACAGCGAGGTCGTGAATCCTCCAGCGGATGCCTTCCCGGAGACTGTCGATGGCGCGGAATCTCGCCTTCCCGACGGGGTGAAAGAAACGGGCCCTCGCCTCTGCGGGGACACGGGAAAGTGCCCCTGCGGGATAGATGCCCTCGATTGCCCGCTCCAGATAGTCCGGATTTACATCGGTGGCCCAGAGTTCCAGGGGAGGCATGCCGGCCGTCTTTCCCGACAGCAGGGCCCACAGGATCATGAAGCTGTAGACCTCCTGCCCCAGGGCACAGCCGGCAGACCAGACCCGCAAACCGCCGGGGTACTCACCGATCAGGGAGGGAAGGATCTCCTCTTCCAGGCCCCGCCAGACCGGCCCGTCGCGGAAGAAGTGGCTGATCGAGACGTCCATGAGGCGTCGCGCTTCTCTCTCCGCGTCCCGGTCGGAATCGAGTCGATCCATGTAGGCCTTTATTGTGGGGCAGTGCAGTTCGTGCATATGTCGCACGATGCGCTTCTGCACGCCCTTGCGCACCTTTCGATAGCCTTCTGCAGAAAGGGCAAAACGCTCGATCAGGCGGCTGAAATCCCTGCTGTCCATGGCGCACACCCCAAACGCATCGGTCACTCACGCACCTTGTTCAGTAGAATCCTGCTGATCTCGTCAGGAAGACCATCGCGGTTCCTCACCGTCACCTCGAGAAGTGCCACATCGCTGCGGGCTTTCACCTCGGCGATGAAACCGCCCCCTTTCATGGCAACCGTCCCCAGCACCGGGGCCTCCGAATCGAGCAGTAACTGCACCGCCTCGCAGAAGGCCCGCGAGAGACACTCCATCTTGCCGATCTCGTCGATGACGTAGAGCCCCGCCCTGCCCGCCTCGAGAAGCGGCAGGACCATGCTCTCGAACCCCTTCACATCGACGCCGTATCGCCCCACGCGGGCCCCGCCCCCGATCCTGATGTGCGAAAGCACACCGCTGCGCCCGTCGAGGGTATTGATCGTGAAGCCGACCCGTTCGCCCGATTCGCGGATCTCGGCTGTGAAAAACCCGGACATGCTCACCTCGGGAGGAAGGCGTTCGAGGACGTTCCGGATCAAGGTCGTTTTCCCCGTGCCGGGCAGCCCCGTGACAAAAAGATTTTTTTCCAAAGCAGGCTTTCCTTTTCCCTCGCCCCGTAAAAGGGGGTTTTCAATTTTCCCAAAGGGATTATATTATACTCGTATCCATCGTGAAAAGGAGGGACCCTATGGACATCAAGAGCAGCGCCTTCGGCAGCGGTGAGATGATTGCGGCGAAATTCACCTGCGACGGGGCTGATTTTTCGCCTCCCCTGGAGTGGGCGGGAAGCCCCGCAGGCACCAAGAGCTTTGCCCTGGTCTGCGACGATCCCGACGCCCCCATGGGGACCTGGGTGCACTGGGTGATCTACGACATCCCGCCGACGGCGACGATGCTGGCCGAGGGGATCACCCGTGAAAAGGACCTGCCCGGGGGAGGGACGCAGGGGGTCAACGACTTCCGCAAGATCGGCTACGGGGGGCCCTGCCCTCCCGGCGGGACGCACCGGTACTTCTTCAAGCTCTACGCCCTGGACACGATGCTCGGCCTCAAGCCGGGGATCACGAAGGACCAGCTCCTGAAAGCGATGCGGGGCCACATCCTGGCAGAGGCGCAGCTGATGGGAACGTACCGCCGCTGACGCGGCAGGCCAAAGGCACGAGGCTCGAGGATCGAGGCTTTTATCTGTCCTCGGACCTCGTTCCTCGGTCCTCGATCCTTTTTTATGAGCGAACCATCCTACTTGAAATTATATCGCGAGGGAATCCTGCAGGAGCGCGCCCGCGAGGCCGTCGAGCGCCTCCGGGAGTGCAGGCTCTGCCCCCGGGACTGCAAGGTGAACCGCCTGGAGAGCGAGTTGGGAGTCTGCAAGACCGGGCGCAAGGCGATCGTCTCGAGTTTTGGCCCTCACTTCGGGGAGGAATCGCCGCTGGTGGGCTCGCAGGGCTCGGGGACCGTTTTCTTCAGCTCCTGCAATCTCCTTTGCACTTTCTGCCAGAATTATGATATCAGCCACCTGCGGGAAGGCGCGGAGGTCGAGCCGGGAAAGCTTGCCGCCGTCATGCTTCACCTGGCCCGGGGCGGGTGCCACAACATCAACTTCGTCACCCCGAGCCACGTCGTCCCGCAGATCCTCGAAGCGCTGATCCCGGCCGTCGAGGCAGGGCTGAACGTCCCGCTGGTCTACAACACCGGGGGGTACGATTCCGTCGAGACGCTCAGGCTCCTCGACGGGGTCTTTGACATCTACATGCCCGACTTCAAGTTCTGGGGCGACGAATGGGCCAAGCGGTTCTGCCATGCCGGCGACTACCGCGATCGGGCCGTGGAGGCGCTCCGGGAGATGCACCGGCAGGTGGGAGACCTCGAGATGGACACCGACGGTGTGGCCACCCGGGGACTTCTCGTCCGGCACCTCGTCATGCCAGGCGATGCGGCGGGCACGGAAGGGGTCATGCGGTTTCTGGCCTCGGAGATCTCGAGACAGACCTACGTCAACGTCATGGACCAGTACCGCCCCTGCTGGAAGGCGGACAAGGACACCGCGATCAACCGGAGGATCACTCGTCAGGAATACGAACAAGCCCTGGAAGAGGCGCGGCGGGCGGGACTGTACAGGTTGGATGATCGGGTGAGGGCGCGACTGGCCTAAGACAAACGTGCAACCACCTCTGTTCTCCTCCCCTGGTGGGAG
>DASRZY010000232.1:0-8432 GCA_035685905.1 Syntrophales bacterium | reverse complement strand
AGCCGCGGCAGCCCTCACAGGGGCCTTCACGGACCCGAGGGATCTCAGCATGGACTATCCTGCGGTCCCTATGCCGCACGTGTTCCACGTCGATGACTGCATGATCCTCGAGCCGGCGCCCCCGGAAAAGGCTCACGTCCTGGAAATCATCCGGGGACCCAACATCGGCAATCCGCCTCAAAACGAGCCCCTGCCGGAGCACCTCCATGGCGAGGTCACCATCAAGGTGGGCGACAAGATCACGACGGATCACATCATGCCCGCAGGTGCCAGGATGAAGTACCGCTCCAACATCCGAAGGTACTCCGACTTCGTCTTCGAGGGCCTGGACCCGACGTTCCCGGAGCGGGCGAAGAAGATACGGGACAACGGCAATCACAATTTCGTCGTGGCGGGCCTGTCCTACGGGCAGGGCTCCTCGCGGGAGCACGCGGCGCTGTGTCCCATGTACCTGGGCGTGAAGGCCGTCATTGCAAAAAGCTTCGAGCGGATTCACGCGGCAAACCTGATCAACTTCGGGATCCTCCCGCTTCATTTCGAAAACGAAGCGGAGTACAATCTTCTCGACCAGGGCGACAGCCTCGAGATCCCCGATATCCGCAGCGCCCTGCAATCGGGGGGGCTCCTGGCGGTGCACAACGTCACCAAAGGCCGCCGCTTTAACGTCATGTACACTCTCTCGGAGAGACAGAGGCGGATCCTGCTGGCCGGCGGAGCGCTCAACCTCGTGAAAGGGGCGAGGGACGAGGGACGAGGGACGAGGGTGTAGAAAAGAGCCTCAAAGGCCTTGTGGCTTGCGGCTTGTGGCTTCATCGTATGTGAAGCGGCGGAAAGGGAAAATAGACAGTGGCAAAAGACAAAATCAAGGTAAAAACGCCCATCGTCGAGATGGACGGCGACGAGATGACTCGCATCATGTGGGCCGTGGTGAAGGAGAAGCTTCTTCTTCCATATCTCGACATGACGCTGGAGTATTACGACCTGCACGTAAAGCATCGCGATGACACGGACGACCGAGTTACCGTCGAAGCAGCCAAGGCCATCATGAAATACGGCGTGGGCGTCAAGTGCGCGACCATCACACCCAACCAGGACCGTGTCGCCGAGTACAGCCTCAAGCAGATGTGGAAGAGCCCCAACGGAACTATCCGGGCGATGCTTGACGGGACGGTTTTCCGCAAACCCATCTTCGTGAAAAACATCCGGCCCTTCGTGACCGCCTGGAAGCGGCCCATCATCATCGGCCGGCACGCCTACGGAGATGTTTACGACAACTCGGAGATGCCCATCCCCTGCGCCGGAACTGCGGTGCTCATGTTCACGCCCGCCCCGGGAGGGGCTGCGGCCTGGCAGAAAATCGCCGACTTCAAGGGGCCGGGGATCCTGCAGGGCATCCACAACACCGACGAGTCGATCCTGAACTTTGCCCGGGCCTGTTTCGCCTATGCCCTCGACGAGAAGATCGACCTGTGGTTCAGCACGAAGGACACCATCTCCAAGGTCTACGACGCCCGCTTCCGCGACATTTTCCAGCAGGAGTACGAGGCAAACTGGGAGGCAAAGTTCAAGGCAGCGGGGATCGAGTACTTCTTCACCCTGATCGACGACGCTGCGGCGCGCGTCATCCGATCCGAAGGGGGGTTCCTGTGGGCCCTCAAGAACTACGACGGCGACGTCATGTCGGATCTTGTCGCGTCGGCTAGCGGGAGCCTCGCCATGATGACGTCCGTGCTCGTTTCGCCGAAGGGCTGGTTCGAATACGAGGCCGCCCACGGCACCGTGCAGCGGCACTACTACAAGCACCTCAAGGGCGAGGAGACCTCGACGAACTCCATGGCTCTCATTTTTGCCTGGACGGGCGGGTTGAGAAAACGAGGCGAGCTGGACAGTACGCCCGATGTCATCCGCTTCGCCGATGCCCTCGAGCGGGCGGCCCTGGCCACGGTGGAGGCCGGCATCATGACGGGCGACCTGCTGGCCGTGGCCCGCAAGAATGCGAAGAACAGGAAGGTCGGCACGGAAGGGTTCATCGATGCGATTGCAGAGCGGCTGGAGCGAACACTCCGCCGCTGAAGGAACGAGGTACGAGGATCGAGGACCGAGGATAAAATTCGGAGGATCATTTTTTTGCCTTGAGCCTTGCGGCTTGAGGCTTGTGGCTTGAGGCCTATGACGAAACCTGATTTAAAGGATATGACCCTCGATGAGATCGAGGCCTTCATTGCCTCGATCGGCAAGGAGAAGTTCCGCGCCCGGCAGATCATGAAGTGGATCTACCAGCAGGGTGCTGCTTCTTTCGAGGAGATGACCAATCTCTCCAAGGATTTCCGGTCTGAGATGAAAAAGAGTGCCCGGATCAGCAATCTCGAGATGGTCCGGACGGAGACTTCCGCCGACGGCACGAAGAAGCTCCTTTTTCGCCTCGAGGACGGCCTGTTCATCGAGAGCGTTCTCATCCCGGGAGCCAGCCACTGGACACTTTGCCTTTCCACACAGGCGGGCTGCAAGATGGGCTGTGCCTTCTGCTTCACGGCAAAGTCGGGGTTCACCCGCAACCTGCATGCCGCCGAGATCGTCGACCAGATCGTCCAGGCGAAGTTTCACACCGAGGAAGGGCCCGGGATCAACAACCTCGTCCTCATGGGGATGGGCGAGCCCCTGGACAATTACGACAACGTGCTGAAGGCCATCGCCATCATCAACTCGGATCACGGGATTGCGCTCTCGGCCCGGAAGATCACCCTGTCCACCTGCGGCCTCGCTCCCGGCATCGAACGCCTCGGCCAGGATTCCGCCGTCAACCTGGCCGTCTCCCTGAATGCGCCGGACAACCGCCGGCGCGATGAGCTCATGCCGATCAACCGGAAATACCCCATCGAGGCCATCATCAAGGCCTGCAAAAGCTACCCCATGCCAAAGCGGCGGCGCATCACCTTTGAGTACATCCTCATGGCCGGGGTGAACGACTCCCCCGACGACGCGAAGCTGCTCGTCCGGACCTTCGGCAACCTGCGCTGCAAGTTCAACCTGATCCTCTTCAACGAGTTTCCCGGCTCCCCCTTCAAGGCGCCCTCGGCCAAGGCCGTCGAGGCCTTCCAGAAGGTCCTCGTGGCTCATCGCTTCACGGCTGTCCTCAGGCAGAGCCGGGGCAAGGACATCCTCGCCGCCTGCGGCCAGCTCTCGGGAAGACATCGGGAAGAAGAAAGTAAATGAAGTGCCTGAGTGCGGAAGTGTCTGAGTGAAGAGTGAGAGAGGGACCAGGGACAAGGGTGCAGGGACGAGGGGGAGAAGAAAGGCTACAGGTGACAGGTAGCAGGTGACAGGAAAGAGGGTCCACCCCACCTCTTTTCACCGGTCACTGGCCACTGGTCACTGATCACTGTTTTTCGGGAGGCGTTATGTCATATCAGAATCTGGAAATCGCAATCGAGGACCACGTCGCTACGGTCACTCTCGCAAGAACGGAGGGTATGAACGCCCTGAGTCTCTCTTTCTCCGAAGAGATTGCGAAGGCCTTCCGGGAACTGGGCGCAAAAGACGAAGTGCGGGTGATCATCCTGGCCAGCAGGGCAAAGGCCTTTTGCGCCGGCCTCGACCTCAAGGAATTCGCCTCTGTTGGGCTGAAAGGATCGGCCAAGGCGAGCCTGGAGTTTCCCGAAAAACTTCGCGCCCTCTTTGACTGCTGCGACGGCATCGAGGCCTGCCCCAAGCCCGTCATCGCTGCCGTCAACGGCATGTGCATCGGCGGGGGGCTCGACATCGTCTCGGCCTGCGACATCCGCCTCTGTTCGGAGGACGCTTCCTTCTCCCTGCGCGAGGCGGCCATCGGGCTTGTCGCCGACATGGGCGTGCTGCAGAGGCTCCCCCACGTGATCGGCCAGGGATTCTCGCGCGAGATGGCCTTCACGGCGCGCTTTTACACGGCAAAGGAAGCACAGGCGATGGGCCTTGTCAATGCCGTCTACGCGGACCAGCCCCTCATGATGGAGGCGGCCGGGAAGCTCGCCCGGGAGATTGCCGCCAACGCCCCTCTGGCCGTCCAGGCAACAAAGGAGGTTCTCAACGTGAGCCGTTACGTCCCGGTCCAGGACGGGATGTCGCTGGCCAAGCACAAGAACATGGTGCTGATGCTTTCACAGGATCTCAAGGAGGCCCTTGTCTCGTTCATGGAAAAACGCAAGCCGGACTTCAAGGGAAAATAACCGGAACACAACACATGGAGTACACCGAAACGAGGTGAGAACAGGAGAGCAGCGTGGCAGACAGAAAGAAGATACTTGTGACGGGAAGGCTTCCCGATGAAGTCATGGCACAACTTTCTGCCGAATGCGACATGGAGGCAAACCAGGAAGACAGGCCCATGGAGAGGGAGCGGGTCCTGAAGGCGATCGCCGGCAAGGAGGGGCTGCTCTCCATGATCACGGACCGCGTCGATGCGGAGCTCATGGACAGGGCGCCGGATCTCAAGGTCATCTCAAACCTGGCCGTGGGGTACAACAACATCGATGTGGAGGCCGCCACGACCCGGGGCATCGTCGTGACCAACACGCCGGGGGTGACGACAGAGCCCACGGCGGACCTGACTCTCGGGCTGATCCTCGCTGTCGCCCGCAGGATCGTGGAAGAGGACCGCCTGACCCGGGAAGGAAAATTTCAGTATTGGGCGCCCATGCTCTTTCTGGGCCGGTCGGTCGCGGGGAAGACCCTGGGAGTCGTCGGCTTCGGCGCGATCGGGCAGGCTGTCGCAAAGAGGGCGAGGGGGTTTGACATGCGGGTTCTCTATCACCAGAGACGCAGGCTTGATGAGGCCAGGGAAAAAGAACTGGCGATCGAGTACGCAGACTTCGGACGGCTTCTCCGGGAGTCCGACTTTGTGAGTCTCCACGTGCCCCTGACGGAAAAGACCCGCCATCTCATCGGGGCAGGTGAACTGCGGCAGATGAAGCCGTCATCATTCCTCATCAATGCCTCGCGGGGCCCCGTGGTGAATGAAAAAGAACTTGTCGAGGCGCTTCGCGCGGGCATCATCGCAGGCGCCGGGCTCGACGTTTATGAAAATGAACCGGCACTGACCCCGGGGTTGACCGATCTGCCGAATGTGGTCCTGACCCCGCACGTGGGAAGCGGCACAATCGAGGACCGGACGCTCATGGCCCGAATAGCAACCGAAAATCTTATGGCCGGCCTGAAAGGCGAGGTCCCGCGTTTCATCCTCAATCCCGATGTTCTCATGAAGCGCAGTAAGTAGAGATCCCTTGAATTACGGAAAAAAAGCTTGAAAACCATCGCAACCAATGTTACAAGCAACACCCGATGACGTTACTTGTAACAGGTGAAAGGTATGAAAAAAGAGGCAGATAGAATAAAGCGCTGGAGGGAACGGCAGAAGGCCGAGGGGAAATCCTCTTTCACCGTTCTCCTGTCCCAGGAAGCACGGGAGTTTCTGGCCGAAGAGAAGGAGAAAACAGGCGAGAGCTACGCCGTTATCGTCGAGAAGGCCCTTCAATCACTGAAAAAACAGGGTTACAGGCCGCCCGTTCTGAAGCATTTCCCGAAGCGGGAAGAGGTTTTGACCCGGGAGGCCGCACGGGAGCATTATCCACCGACTCCCGTGACAAGTTACGAAAACGGGGTGCAGACCCGAATCCTGATCGACGATCTGGCCAACTATCCGACCCTGGAGGACATCGCACGAGAGCAGGCGGAGAAGGAGCAGAACGGCGTATACGATCTGAAATCCAACGAAGGTCTCATCACCCGGTTGCTTCGATCCTCGGCCAATCCTCTTGGCCGCAGGAAGAAGTGGTTCAAGTGAGACGGGGCTGAGGAATTGGGAACGAAAAGAAAAAAGGACTGGTGAAGCCTGAACGCCTCCGGTCCTTTTTTTAATGAAACCTTGCCGCCGGCGACAGGAAAATCATCATGACCCATCCCAAGCTCGTCGAAGCCATGTCGAGGCCTGATTTCTACCCCCACCGGCCTGAAAGCGTGGAGCTCGTCCAGACGCACATCTCCTTTGTCTTCATCGCAGGGAATCTCGTCTACAAGGTGAAAAAGGCCGTCGACTTCGGCTTCCTCGACTTCACGACACTGGAAAAAAGAAAGTATTTTTGCGAGGAGGAACTGCGGCTCAATCGCCGCCTGGCCCCGGAAACCTATCTCGAGGTAACCGCTGTCGGTGAGAACGCAGAGGGAGCCCTGCTGCTCGGCGGCGGGCGTCCCGTCGAGTATGCCGTCGTGATGAAAAAGCTCCCCCTCGAGCGGATGCTGAAGAAGCTCCTCGCAGAGGGAAAAGCCGACGTCGGGGCCATGGACGCCATCGCCCGGAAGGTGGCCGATTTCCACCGCAATGCCGAGACGGGCGGCGAGATCGACGCAATCGGCGGGATCGACACGATCCGTCACAACCACGACGAGAACTTCGAGCAGACGGCGAAATACATCGGGTTGACGCTTTCCAGGGCCCGCTATGATTTCATGCGCGCTTACGTGAACCGGTTCTTGGAGAGGGAGCGGCCGCTGCTGGAAAAACGTGTGCGGGACCACCGGATTCGCGACTGCCACGGCGATCTTCACGCCGAGCACATCTGCCTTTCCGACGGCATCATCATCTTCGACTGCATCGAGTTCAACAAGCGCTTCCGCTACGGCGACACAGCCGCCGAGACGGCCTTTCTCGCCATGGACCTGGATTACAACGGCTACCCCGGGCATGCCCGCGCCTTCATCGAGGCCTACATACGGCACTCCGGGGACGAGGAGGCCTTGCGCCTGCTCGATTTCTACCGCTGCTACTACGCCTACGTGCGCGGAAAGGTGATCAGCTTTCGCCTCGACGACGCGCACATCGAACGAGAGGACCGGGATGGCGCCGCCCGGATGGCTGCACGCTACTTCGACCTGGCCCTTTCCTATGCGGCACAGCCCGCAAACAAAACGCTCGTCCTGGTTGCCGGCCTCATGGGAACGGGAAAGAGCGTGCTGGCCCGGGCCCTGGCGCCCCTCATCGGCGCACAGATCATCCAGACCGACGCCGTCCGCAAGGAGATGCTCCGGATCCCTGCCACCGAGCATCGCTACGAGGAGTTCGGTGAGGGCATCTATTCCGCCGATGTCTCCCGGAAGACATACGAAAAGGCTCTCGAACTTGCCCTGGAGAAGCTCAAGACGGATCGGGCCGTCATCATCGATGCCTCGTACAAGAGCCGGCAGGAGCGCCTGCGGGCCTACGAGACCGGGCGACGGGCCGGGGCGGACGTGTTTGTCCTCGAGTGCATCTGCCCCGAGGACGTCGTCGAAAAGCGCCTGAACTCGAGGCGCTCGGCAGGCAGCGATATCTCAGACGGTCGGTGGGAGATTTTCCTGGCACAGAGAGGGGATTTCGAGAGGATCGACGAGATTCCCGGGAGGCATCATCTTGTTGTTGACACCTCGCTGGAGGCGGAAGACAACGCAGTGGCGGTCCTGAAAAAGATGCTGGGGCTGGGGTGATCTACTGTTTGCTGCTCTGTGCCTTCTGGGCGTCCTTGGCCTCTTTGGCTTTTCTCTCCGCCTCGGCCTTTTGCAGCTCTTTCGCCCTCTTTTCCCCCTCTTCCCCGAGCCGCTTCTTCGTTTCCTCGATGTAGCGGCTTGTCTTGTAATCGAGTCCCAGATTGGCGTAATCCTTCTGAATCGTCTCGAAACGCTTCAACGCCGCTTCGTACTTGTAGGTGCGGTAATAGAACTCACCGATGTAAAACTCGTGCTCGGCCTGCCGCTGCTTCACCTCGCGCAGATTCTTCTCCGCAATGATGGCGAACTTGCTCTGCGGAAACCGGGCAATGAGCCGCTCGAACTCCTTGCGCGCCTTCAGCGTCTCCGTCTGGTCGCGGTCGATGGTCTGCATCTGGTGGTAATGGCACATGCCGAGCTGAAACATGGCGTAGGGGACGTTCGGGTTCGTGGGGTGGAGCTCGACGAAGCTGCCGTAGGATACCTCGGCGTCGACGTACTGCTCGTTTTCAAAATAGGAATCCCCGATCCCCAGCTCCGCCTGGAGGGCAACGGGGTTCAGCGGGTATTCGTCCCGCAGACGGGTGAAGGTCGCGATCGCCTTCTTGTAGTCGCCTTTCTTGTACTGCTCGACGCCGCTCTGGTAGAGCCCCTCCGGGGTCTGGCGCACCCGGGGTTCATTTCCCCAGAGATTATTCCACCAGGTGCAGCCAGTGAGCGACGATAAAAATAATATCAGGATGGCTGCCGTCAGCAGGGTGCGTCTGTTCATGGTGTTTGACCGTTGTTTGTCCCTTGCAAGTATGACATCGATGGCCCCGATAAAATAAAATGGAGGCCCGCGCGTAAAACGCGGGCCTCCATGTACCGTTTTTTACAGGGCCTTGTCCAACAATTCTTTCAGCCGCTCCTTCGGCACGAGACCGATGAGCTTGTCCATC
>DASRZY010000231.1:0-3323 GCA_035685905.1 Syntrophales bacterium | reverse complement strand
GACAATTTTGACCGGGGGCGCGTCCCGCAGGCCCCGCCTTGTAGGCGGGGTTAGGGCGCGCAATCATGTTTGGTTCTTTCCTTGCCGGGAAGCCCCGCCCTGTGGGCGGGGAACTTCACTTCGTGCCCTTGAACAAGAGCTCAGAACCTTCGATTGCCTGCGCCTCACTGTAAAGTAAAGCAACTGCCGCAAACGCAAGAAGAACCAATCTTATCCTCGTCACGGCATCACCTGTCCGGGGTCGCAATTTCTGTATCCCATGTTTGAGACCGCCAGGGGGAAATTCGTTTTTACGAACCAGGGGCCTCACTTCGGGTTCAACTCTTTCGAGGCCGGCGTCTGTCCCCCTTGCACGCCGAGGCGTCCCCCTGTGCCGAGTCCGCCCTTGACCTCTTGCGCCTTGTAGTTACGCACCGCCTTGACCAACTGGTTGTATGAATCCATGAAAGCGGCCGTGAGAATCTTTCCCTCCGGTGTGTTGGTGTAGCCGCCCACGCCACCCGCTCCGGCACTGCCGAACATGCCGCCAACCAGGTTGAAATCGTAGTTCTTTGCGCTCCCCACCGCGGCGGCCAGCTGCACACCGGAGCGGTTGTCGATCAGGAGCAGCGTCGTGGATGCTTCGTTTGACTTCAAGCCGCCCGCCACGAGCGCCCCGACATGTCCCAGCAGACCTCCCAGCGCGCCGCCTGCTCCCCCCGTGCCTTTCTGGGCGAAGGTAATGGACGGGCTCATGGTATAGTCGGCAGCCACAACCTGTCCTTTGCCGAAGTTGCTGCCGCCGCGCATCTCGCCGGATTGCTCCAGTGCGCGCTCCTGAATCATGTTGTTCATCGCCCTGCCGCGTTCGACCACCACAAAGCAGTTCGACTGTTGCACCATCATGCGCAGCACGGGGACCGTGGAGCCAAGATTGTATTGGGCCAGAGACCTGTACCACGGTGCCGTGTTGTCTTCCACAACGGCCATGGTACCCAGGGATTCATTGCAATGCTCGAGCTGGCTGCTGGCCCCCTCCGAGGTGGCGCCGCCGGCGGACCCGGTGGCCGGCGTACTCGATCCCCCCAGGATGGGGTCTGTAGCATCTGCTTGCGCCGCTCCCAGCGTGATCACCATCGCCACACTGATAAACCATCTGACGAGGCTTCGGGCAACACTCCGTCGCTTGCTTTTCATTGTCATTTCCTCCTTGGCGTCGTCTCACGCGCCCGTGAAGAGCGGCTTCTGCGTATCCCGGCTGGAGTCGCAGTTACAAGGGCATTATAGTTATTTATAAGAAAAGACGGCGGGTATCTCTATAAGGCATTCCCTTATTTCATCAGGCGAAATACATTAGATTTGCTGCATCGGGAATGGGCGGAAATGAAGAGGGAGACAGGACTCGAGCCCCGGGCCCGCCGTCCAGGGCTCGAGCGAAAGAGGCGAACCCATCTCCCTTGCGACGTTCTGGAAATTTGACCCGGCCGGGCGGGTCCTGAACGGGTTATTGCGCGGCATGTCCTTGCAGGGCAGACCTGCAGTCAATCACTTTCTTCAATTGACTGATGTCAAAAGGTTTGGGAAAGCAGACATCGGCGCCTGCATCCGCGAGATCTTTCAGGGCTGACAAGTAGCCGCTGATGCCGATGACATAAATGTCTTGATTGTGCGATTTTATGAATTTGCAGAGTTCGGCGCCATCGATGCTGATCATTTCCGAATCCGTGATGACGACATCGTACCGGACGCTTTGTATCTGCCGGATCGCCTCTCTGCCGTTGTTTGCCTCATCCACGACATGGCCAAAAAGCGACAGGAAGGACGACAGAACCTGAGAGATATCCGAATTGCCTTCTACAATGAGTACTTTCATGGCAGGCTCCGCTACGAAATTCCTTTTCATTTCAGGGTGCTCCGAAGGCTTTGCAACTCACAAAGGACCGATTACCAGTCAGCCTTCTGCTTCCAATTGAGTCCGGGGATGAGAAAATGAATGGTTCAGCGGAACCTGGCGGTCACCGCCCGAGCCGATCCGATTGCAATCCAGATAGCTTCTTCACCGAAGTGGTTCTGCGCGATTCAGTGCGGGAACGGGTGTTATTCGACTATCTGATGAGTATTCCAGATGAGGGTCCAGACAAACTACGCAGTAAGCATATCGAACGATCATGTATTTTTCAATACGACAAATGTCTGATTTTTTGAACCCATCTTGTTTCGTTGCCTTCATCGGGCATCGAATCCGGGCCTTCCGGATTCGCAGTGCCGGGAAAAGTCCGTTGTTCATCGGCAATCTCAAAACATTTTGCCTGGTGCCGAATAAGTGCTAGTATGCCTTGGCCTAACATCACGAAGTTGAGGTGAATTGCATGAGCAGCGGGCAGAAGATGGACAGGGAAGATACGGCCTATGCGGTACGATTGTACAACTTATCGCGGAAGAATAGAAACTGGCTGCGGCATGGCAAGAGCACGAGTGCCGGGAAGATCGACGAGATGCTCTTTGACGGGGCGACGATCGAGCAGCTGGCCCGGAGGGCCCGGACGACAAAAGCAACCGTGTACGTGCACCTGACTCACTTGAGGAAGGCGCACAAGCTGACGATTGTCAAAAAAGAAGGGGTCTTCCGATACGAGGTGGAGGGGGCGAGAGGAAAGACGAAAGCGGGAAAATGAAAAAACCCCTTTCGCCGGCGCTGCAAGGCGCCCTCTGGATGATTTCCTCTGCGGTCGTCTTCAGCCTGATGTCCGTATTGGTGCGCATTGCCGCCGAGACGCAGGGCGTCAGTGCCTGGAAAACGGCGGAGTTCCGTTTTTTTATCAGCATGGTCCTGGTCGTGGCCCTGTCGTTCTGGCTGCGTGACCCGCTGCGTTTCGTGAACCGCCCGTGGCTGGTCTCGCGGGGGTTTTTCGGAGGGGCTGCCGCCAGCATCTTTTTCTACTCCATCACCCAGATCGGCATTGCCAAGGCGACGATTTTTACCTACACCTATCCGATCTGGGCCGGGCTCCTTGCCCCCTTTTTGTTGAAGGATCGCATAAAAACAGGGGTCTGGGCAGCCGTGTCGATTGCCTTTGGCGGACTCTATTTGATCATCGTGCCTTCAGAGGGCCTGGGGGCGGTCTCGTGGATGGACCTGCTGGCGCTCTCCGGCGGGCTGCTCTCCGGCTGGGCGATCCTCTCCATCAAGAAGCTCCACGAAACCGATACATCGCGGGCCATTTTGTTTTCCCAATGCTTTTTCGGCCTGATCATCGTGGAAGCTCCCGCCCTGCCGCAAGGGTATTCCTTCACCCCGATCGTTTGGGGTACCTTGCTGGCAATCGGCCTGCTCGCCACCATCG
>DASRZY010000230.1:0-10207 GCA_035685905.1 Syntrophales bacterium | reverse complement strand
TCGCCTGATCTTTCAGACGTATGATCCCCCCGTCCTGGCAGCCCGCCATGAAAGACACTGCGGCGATCGCGATCCAGAACAGGATGACACAACGAACGGAGCTCATGAGCTTTCCCCCTGTTTCTCGTCGTCTATATGAATCCGGATGGGCCAGATTGTCAAGCGGATGTAGGACGCATCGCTGCGTCAAAACTTCCGACACTTTAAATATTTTACTGGCGGTTATGCCCTGAATTATTACGGAAATTTCGCTTGACAAAAAGCATCAAGACTATTACTGAACGTACGTTGCTTTGGTAATATCAGATGATTGCATTGCATGCGATGCATTTGATATAGAATATATAAAGAATATAGAGAAGCAGCCCTCGAAGCATCTCCTTTCGTCCCGCTTCAGCACGGGACAGGGAGCTGTGACAATCTGACAAGGGGAGGTGGTATCCATCTACACGAGAAGATTGTCCAGGCAGATTCTTGGTCTTATCATGATCCTCCTTCGCGGGCCCCTGCTGGTCGCACTGTCCTTGTGCAGATTTTTCAAGTTCAACTGTATCTTCACAGTCTATCCGGGTTCCCAGAAGGACATCGACGGATACCTGCCGCCCGGGTTCAAGTGGGTCAAGCATCTGGCTTCGGGCAAGCCCTTCGTCGCTGGGGTCATCACCACCGGCAACGGACTGGGGCGCGGTCTCGTCCTCGCCGTTCCAAACACCGTAGAGCAATTCAAGACCGACAGAAAACTGGTCGGGAATATCATGAAACGCCTCAAGTTCACCAAGAACGTGACGGGTGCAAAAACGATCGCTGTCGCAGGGCAGGGTCCACGGTTCTTCAAGTCCCACTTCCCTTTCGAGCAGCCCTTTATCTACGGCCTGAGGGGCAGGGTTTTCTCCGTGGTGGAAACGGTCGAACGAGTGGCGGAAATGCACAACATTCCAAAGGCCGAGATCACAGTCGCCATCCTGGGTGTGGGGGAGATCGGCGAGGCAATCATCCGGAACCTCGAGGAAAAAGGTTATCGGGCCGTCGGGATCGATGTGCAGATAAAAGATGGACGGGTGGAGTTATGCAATGAGGGGCTGAAGAGACTGAAAAAGGCCGATCTTCTTGTTGTCCAAACACCCCGCGGTGACGATGTAGTTCCTTACTACGAGAATCTGAAGAAGACTGCAATTCTGATCGACGATTCCCACCCCCGCATCACCGTCAAGCCCGGCGAGATCAGATTCTACAAGGTTGCCATAGGCCGGAGCGGCGTCGAGTTCAAACCTCCTCTTCCGGGGTATGAGAAGTACTGGATCCCCGGATGCGTCCAGGAATCGATGGTCGTTGCCGAATCCGGAAAGGCAGACCTGTCGCAGGAAGAGTTCAATGAGCGATCGAAAGAGCTCGGATTCTACGCACGTCTGATCGACGACCGCTAGCTCTCCACACACCCGCAAGCAGTAATTGGTTAATTGGTAATTGGGTATTAAAAATCCGTTTCTTTCGTTGGTTCGTTTATTTCGTTTGTTTCGCTAACCTTCCTGCCACTTCGTTCACTTTCCTAAACTTGCCATTTTCTTCACTCAGACACTCAGGCACTTTTTCCTTGGTCCTTTCTTCCTCTTCCACTGGTCACCGGTCACTAGCCACTGGTCACTGCTGCGAAGCAGCGGTCCCTGCCCCCTCGTCCCTGGTCCCTTATCTTCTCACCGGTCACTGGCCACTAGCCACCGGTCACTGCTTTTGCCCCCTGCCCGTTGCCGTTCGCCGCACCCATGCGCTCGATGGTCGTCATCACCTTGAGCCCGTCGAAGTCCACATAAAAACCGTCGCCCTTGACGGGGAGCCCCATGGCGTTCTCGTCACCCGCCTCGACTGCGGCCGAGTTGCAGATACCGACACTGGCAAAATAGCACACAGCGTTGTGGCGCTCCGCGTGCTCCAGGTTATAGAAAAGTTCCTTGTCGCCGGCAAGCCTCCCCTTGTTCGGGTATACATCGGTCCGGACGACCACGAAGAACAGACGGCCATCCTTTCGGGCGACGATCTGCGGTGTCATGGCAGTCGACGGGTTTGCCCCGAGGATCTCGTAGCCCTCCCTGGCCATTTCCTCGTAGACGATCTGCACGCCGAAGTCTTGAATCTCTTCCCTGGTCATCAGTTCCCTGTTTTCCACGTATTCCACTCCTGAAGTGATGGCGGTTTTCTTCGCTCTAGGCGGCCTTGTCGAGTTCATTCCTGACAGCGATGGCGATTTTCTCCAGCGTGTAGGGTTTCTTCAAATACTGGCCGGCGCCCAGCTTCTGGGCCTCTTTGACCCGGTCCGTCTCGGCAAACCCGCTCACAATGATGGCTTTCTGTCCCGGCCGATGCTCCGCGATCTTCCGGTAGGTCTCGAGGCCGTCGATGCCCGGGTCCATGATCATGTCCAGGATGACGAGGTTGGCCGGCTTTTCCTTCAGATACTCGACGGCTTCCTCCCCGCTGGAGAGCGTCTCGATGCTGTAGCCCAGCTTGCGCAGCATGGCCGATGCAAGTTCCCGCTGCTCGGCCACGTCGTCGACCACGAGGATGGTCTCGCCCCTGGAGAGGAATTCCTCGATCGGGATCTTTCTGTCTTCCTGCTTCAGCACGGATCGGTTCACGGGGAAATACAGGGTGAACGTCGACCCCTTACCCTCCACGCTCTCGATGTCGATGTATCCCTTGTGGTCCTTCACCGTCCCCCAGACGACGGCCATGCCCAGGCCCGTGCCGCTTCGGCCCATGATCTTCTTCGTGTAGAAGGGCTCGAAAATCTTCTTGATGTCCTTCTGCGCAATGCCGATGCCCGTGTCGGTGATTTTCAGGACAATGTACTCGCCCTCGGTGACGTGGTCGTAGCCGCGGATCGTCGAGTCCACATACCGGTTTGCCGTCTCGATCCGGATGGACCCGCCGCACGGCATGGCCTCGGCGGCATTGGAGACGAGATTCATCACGACCTTGGACAGGTGTACGGAGGAGCCGAGAACCGGAAGCAATTCCTCGGCCAGCTCGTTTTCGATCGTGACACCGGGATGGAAGGAGCGGAGCTTCTGGAATTCGGGGCTTCGCATGTAGTCCGTGACGATGCGGTTCAGGCTCACGGGCTCCATGACGGGAACACCGCGCCGCGCAAGCGTGAGAAGGTCCTGTACGATGGCCGCGGCCTTCTCGCCCGATTGCTTGATGGTGAGAATTCCCCTGCGCAGAAGGCTTTCCTCCGGCACTTCCATGAGGAGCAGATCGGGATAACCGACCATGCCGCCCAGGATGTTGTTGAGGTCGTGGGCAACCCCCCCGGCGAGCGTCCCGATGGCTTCCATCTTTTCCGAGCGGGCAAGCCTTTCTTCGAGGGCCTTCTTTTCGCGCTCGCTCTGCTTTTTCTCCGTGATGTCCCGGATGGTGGTCAGGATGGCTTCCTGCCCCACCAGGGCGATCCTGCTGGCGCAGATTTCGATATCGACGATGTCCCCATCCCTCCGGATGTCCCGTATCTGATAGGAGCGGAAGTCATGGTGCGGCCACGTTTCCCTGCGCTCGGCAAGGATGTGACGGTCCTCGGGGTGGATGAACTCCATGACATCCCTCCCCAGCACCTCGCCTTTGTCCCTGTACCCATGCAGGGCAAGCCAGGCGGGGTTTGCGTCCATCATCTTGCCGTTGCGGGAAACACTCATCGCTTCCACGGAATCCTCGAAGAGGGTCCGGTACTTTTTCTCCGATTCCATCAGCGCGTTTTCTGCCAGTTTGCGGTCGGTGATGTCCCGCAGGATGGTCAATACGGCCGTCGGGTTTCCCTTTGTGTCCCGCAGGGCCACGTTGGCGACGCAGTGGAAGAATGCCTCCTGCCCCTCGCGTGTCGTGATCGTGGTGTCGCTGTTGTGGATCTCCCCGTCCCGGAATGTCTGGAGGGCATAGCAGGGGTAGGGCTCGCAGGGCCGCTGCCGTTTGCAAAGCATCTCGTGGCATTTCGCCCCATCACGGCCGAGGGCAAACAATTCCTTCGCTTTCTCGTTGTACCAGATGATGTTGAGTTCCCGGTCGATCATGATCATGCTGTCGCCGACGGACCGGAGCATGGCGTTGAGCTTTCCCTCGCTTTCCCGGAGCGCTTCCTCGGATCGTTTGCGCTCCTCCATCTCGGCCGCCAGCTGGAGATTGGCCCGGCAGAGCTGCGCGGTTCGATCCTCCACGCGCTGCTCGAGTTCCTCGCCCGCCTTGCGCAGCTTCTCCTCGGTTTCCTTGAGAACGTGTACGGTGCTCTCGAGCTCTGCATTGACGCCCTCGAGCTTCATCGTGGCCTTCTCCCGGGTCCTCTCGAAAAAGTAGGCGAAGGCGGTGATGACGAAAAAGGAGGGGATGAATCGAAGCTTGAAATCCCGCGAGTAGGTCGTGAAGGGACTCGTGGGATGCTCCCACATGAAGAAGGCAATGGCCGGCACGAGCAGCAGCAGCGTTGCGGCGAGTCCCGGCCGGGAGCCGAGGATGAACGATGCGATGAGCGGGAAGGTGAAGTACCAGACGTGGGCCGTGTTGTTCACGCCCCCGGTGAAAAGCAGATAGTAATAAAGCACCCCTATGACACCGACACCGCAATAGAAGGCCGTCTTGTAGTCCTTGGTCCGGCGCAGGTAGAGGATCAGAGACGCAAGGGCCACGGCGGCACAGTAATCGAGAGAAGCCAGCCAGATGTTTCTCTGGAGGTAAGCCAGCGTGCCCAGCAGGATGAGATTGAGGATGCCGATTACTGAAAAGGCGTTGAAGACGATGATCTTGCGGGATAAATCACGCTTCAGATCATCGCTCATCCCGCCGCTGATCAGATCAAAAGAGATCCTCTTCAGATCTTCCAGGTTCACGGCCATGGTGTCGATTCCTCCCCCCCGGAGGTGTCAAGTGAAAGGCATGTCAAAAATAACCTCTAACTAGCACCAACCATGCCAGTTCGTTTTGTTTTGCAAAAAAAGAAGATCGGTGAAAATCAATGATTTCAAACAGTTCAGGCTTGTGCCGGATTGCTGACGGCAGACCCCTGCAGTGCCTTCAGGCTCTGCGTCATGGTCTTGACGCAGGCCGCTGCTCGGCAGTGGGAAGAAAACAGTGACTAGTGACTAGTGGCCAGTGACCGGTGCAAGAAAAGGGACCAGGGACGAGGGGGTAGGGACGAGTTGAAGAAGTGCCTGAGTGTCTGAGTGAAAAAAATGGGAAGTAAGGAAGGTGAAAGAAGTGGCAGGAAGGATAGCGAAACGAACGAAATAAACGAACCAACGAAAGAAACGGATTTTTAATACCCAATACCCAGTGCCCAATACCCAATTACCCAATTACCCATTACTTCTTTCGGCTAGCGGGCGGATGACAGGAGGGTCTCAATCTGCTTGAGCAAGACGGCTTGTTCGCGGTAGATTCCGTGGGCCTCCTCGAGGGTCACCTGTTGGAACCGCAACCGGTTGCCCGGCATGGCCTGGGCGATCTTCGAGAGATCCGTCGATATGACCGTGGCGATCTTCGTGTAGCCTCCCGTAGTCTGCTCGACTAGCAGGATAATGGGCTGGCCGTCGGCGGGAAGCTGGACGTTTCCCGGCACGGTGGGCTCCGAAATGATGCTCCGGGGAAACCCCTTGTCGTGGTAGACAGGCGTCCCCTTGAGGCGATACCCCATGCGGTCCGCCTCGGGAGTGACCTCGTAGACGCTGCTGAAGAACGTCTCGAGACCGGATGCGAACGCCTCATCCTGAGGTCCGGCAACAGCCCGCACGACGACATCTGGCGAGTACGCCGGGATGAATTCCACTGGGAGCCTCCGGGGTTTTGCCAGGAATGCCCCGGGAAGGCGGGCAAGCACGTCGCCCTTCTTCAGGGGTCGGCCTTCGAGCCCGCCGATCTTCGCCTGGATGCAGGTAGCCCTGCTGCCCATGACGACGGGCACATCGATCCCCCCCGTGACGGCAAGATAGGCACGGCAGCCGCTTTTTGCCTGGCGCAGCCGGATGACATCGCCCTCTTTCACGCGAATGGATCGCCAGACGGGGACAGGCTCCCGGTTGACCGTCGAGGCCATATCAGCCCCCGTGATCGCAATGTCGACCTCATCGAGGAATTCCAGCACGGGACCCGTCATGGTGGTCTCGAGGACTGCGGCACCGGCAGGATTGCCGACGAGGAGGTTTGCGATCCTGGCAGCGAATAGATCCAGGGTACCCGATGGCGGCACCCCGCGGTCGATGAAGCTGTAACGGCCACGATCCTGTACCGTCGTGAAGGAACCCGGCGAGGTCACGCGGAAGATGTCCATCACGCGCTCTCCTCCCGGTGGATGCGGTCGTACACGTCCGCCGTGACAGGGACAAACCGGATGCGGTCGCCGGCCTCGTAGAGAAACGGGTTTTCCCGTTCGGGGGCAAAGAGCCGAAGGGGTGTGCGGCCGATGATCTGCCAGCCGCCCGGGCTGTCGACGGGGTACATGCCCGTCTGGGCCTCGGCGATGCCCACGGAGCCGCCGGGAAGAAGCATCCGGGGGGTCTTGCGTCGAGGCGTGTGGATGCGTTTGTCGAGCCCGCCCAGGTAGCAGAACCCGGGCGTGAACCCGATCATGTAGATCGGATAGTCCGTAGCCGTGTGGATGGCGATAACCTGCTCTACGGTCAGGCCGCTGTGCTCTGCCACCACTTCAATGTCGGGACCGAATTCGCCGCCATAGAGCACGGGGATTTCGACAATGCGTGCAGCCGGAATCTTCACCTCATGGAGTCTCGCTTCCAGCTCGAGCAAAAGCGACAGGAGCTTCTCCGGCGATGTAGCGAGGGGGTCGTAAAGCAGCGACAGGTTGCGATAGGCGGGGATGACAGCCTCGACACCCTCCGGGAGATTTCCCTTCAGGAGAGTTGTCATGGCCCGCACTTTCTCGTTCACGGCGGGGTCGATCACGTCGCCGTACTCGACGAGAATGGCTCGATCGCCGCTGATGCGGATGCGAGGTTTATCGTAGATGTGCGACATATGGCCTGTCCGGTCATGCCGCAAAGCGGCAGGAATTGGGTACTGGGAATTGGGTATTGAAAAATCCAGAATTCTGAGTCCCTTCTTTCTTCACTCAGGCACCCAGACACTCAGACACTTCTTTAACTCGTCCCTACCCCCTCGTCCCTGGTCCCTTATTCTCTCACCGGTCACTTGATGAACCGGCCCATCGGGACGACCTGTATCCCCTCCCCTTCAATGGCCGAGCGGATATTCTTGACCAGCTCCACCGCCGAGGGATTGTCGCCGTGGACGCAGATCGTGTCGATCTGCATCGCGAGGACGCTTCCGTCGGAGGTGATGATCTTCCCCTCCTTTGCCATTAGAAGGGCTCGCTCTGCAGCCACCTTGGGGTCCTTGATGACGGCACCCGGCAGGCTTCGCGGTGCAAGCTTCCCCTCGGGCGTGTAGGCACGGTCGGGAAATGCCTCGAAGGCGACCCGGATCCCCGCCTCCCCGGCAATCTTTGTCACAAGCGGCTCCTGGGCGCCGCCGAGAGCCAGGTAGATGACATTTTTATCAACGCCCGCGATCGCCTCGACAGTCGCCCGGATGAAGGGTTCGTTTCCCACACTCATGTTGTAGAGGCTCCCATGAGGCTTCACGTGCTGAAGGGGAACTCCGTGGAGAGCGCAGAAGGCCTTCATCGCGCCGATCTGGTAGGCGATGTAGTCGCGGGCCTCCTCGGGTGTGCAGTCCATGTTACGCCTGCCGAAGCCCACGAGGTCCGGGTAACCCGGGTGGGCGCCCACGCCCACGCCATGGTCCTTGGCAAGTTTCACCGTCCTGTACATTACGTGGGGATCGCCGGCGTGATACCCGCAGGCGATGTTTGCAGAGGTGACGTACTTGATCACATCGCCGTCCATGCCCATGCTCCAGGCGCCGAAGCTCTCGCCCATGTCACAGTTGAGATCTATTTTTCTCATTTCCTCGCATCCCCCTTGTCCATGATCGATCATAGCTGCGATGGCTTGAATCCGCCCGCGGGTATCCCACCGGATGGATACGCGATTGCGGATTATAATTCCCGTTTCCACGTAAATCAAGCTCCGCCTCGCCCACACAGCCCGCTGCGGGAATTCGTCCCGTAACGAAGCTGTCGTATTGTCATGATCCGGAATTTGTGATAGACCTCAACATCGCGCAGGCCGTCGGGAAATCCAGCCTTGCGAGAAAGATGAGCATCGCGGAAATGAAACGGTGCACCGGAGCATGACAATCTTTGAGGACTAAGGAGGGTTTGACCATGAAGAAGTGTTTGAAAGTCCTGTCGCTTGCCTTGATCCTTCTTTCCTTCACCGCACTGGCCTATGCCCAGCAGGAGATCAAGATCGGGGTGATTTACCCCCTGACGGGTCCTGCGGCAAGCACGGGCCAGGTGCTGCTCGAAGGGGCGAAACTGGCGGCGGATATCGTCAACGGCAAGTACAACCTGAACATGCCCCTGGCCAAGACCGAGGGCCTCCCCAACCTCAAGGGCGCCAAGATCAAGATCATCCCCGGCGATCACCAGGCCAAGCCCGAGGTCGGCATGGCCGAGGCCGAGCGCCTGATCACCCAGGACAAGGTCGTCGCCATCGTCGGCTGCTACCACAGCGGCGTGACGGCCACGGCCAGCCAGGCCGCCGAGCGCTACGGCATCCCCTTCGTCAACGGCGACTCCACCTCGCCGACGCTGACGGAGAGAGGGTTCAAGTGGTTCTTCCGCACAACGCCCCATGACGATCTGTTCAGCGAAAACTTCTACATGTTCCTCGACGACATGAAGAAGAAAAAGAAGATCGAGGCAAACCCCGTGGCCCTCTTCAGCGAGAACACGCTCTTCGGCAACGACTCGGTGAAATACCAGACCAAGTACGCCGAAAAGTACGGCTACAAGATCTCCGGCACCGTCCTCTATCCCGCGAAGAGCACCCAGCTCACCTCGGAGATCCAAAAGCTCAAGAGCACCAACCCCAAGGTCATCATCCAGACGGCCTACATCGCCGACGCCATCCTCTCGATGAAAACCTACAAGGAGCTGAATTTCTCGCCCGACGCGATCCTGGCCAATGACGCCGGCTTCGTCGATCCCGAGTTCGTCAAGTCCCTCGGCAAGGATGCCAACTACATCTTCAGCCGCGAAGTGTGGGCGAAGGACTTCGCCAAGAAAAAACCCATGGTGAAGACCGTGGCCGACATGTTCGAGAAGCGAACCGGCAAGCCCATGGACGGCAGCTCCTCCCGCGCCTTCACGGCCGTGATCGTCCTGGCCGACGCCATCAACCGCGCGGGATCGACGGATCCGGCCAAGATCCAGAAGGCCCTCCAGGAAACCAACATCAAGGGCGACCAGCTGATCATGCCCTGGGACGGCGTGAAGTTCGACGCCAAGGGGCAGAACACCCTGGGCAAGGGCATCATCGTCCAGGTCCAGAATGGCGAGTATGTCACCGTGTGGCCCTTCAACCTGGCCACGAAAGATGCCGTCTGGCCCTTCCCGAAGTGGGACGCGAGGAGGTAGCCTGACGTCATGGAGGGGGTCTTCGCTCAAACGCTGGCCAGCGGCCTGCTGATCGGATTTGTTTACGCCCTGATCGCCGTGGGGCTCACCATGATCTTCGGCGTCATGGAAATCTGCAACTTCGCCCACGGCGACTATCTCATGCTGGCCATGTACTTTTCCTTCTGGGCCTTCGCCCTCGTCGGGCTGGACCCCCTCTATTCCCTTGCCCCGATCGTCCTCATCATGTTCGGGATCGGCGTACTGACGTACTACGTGCTGATCCGCCCGATCATCCGTGCGCCCATGCTTTCGCAGATCTTCGTGACCTTCGGCCTGCTCATCCTCCTGCGGGGCCTGGCCCAGTTCTTCTGGAAAGTGGACTACCGGATGATCCCGGAGACGATGCTCAGCGGCAACGTCAACCTGGCGGGCATCTACATCGGCATCCCGCAGATTGTGGCCGCCCTGGGTGCAATCGTGTGCAATTCCGTCATCCTGCTGTTCCTGAAGAAGACCCGGCTCGGCATGGCCCTGGAGGCCGTCGCCGAGGATAAGGAAGCGGCGCGGCTCATGGGCATCAACAGCGACCGGATGTTTGCGCTGGCCTGGGGCATCGGCATCGCAACGGTCGGCGTCGCCGGCGTCCTGCTGTCGAGCTTCTACTACGTCTTCCCCGAGGTGGGGGGCAAC
>DASRZY010000229.1:0-3454 GCA_035685905.1 Syntrophales bacterium | reverse complement strand
ATCAATGGGGGCGCCATCGGGAAAGAAGCCATGCTCGACTTGAAAAGGTCCGAGGCCCGGCAGAGCCATTACGAGGGACCCACGAGCATCGCCACGCTGATTACGCAACAGGCGCCCGAGTTCGGGATGGAGACGATCTGGCTGATCGTCTCGCTGCCCCAGTATGTCGTTCTCGAGGAAGACTACATCGGAAAATTAAGACTGATGGAAGTCCTCAATTTGCTCTATCACATTCCGATCGACCGAAGAGATTATGAAAGGGCCGTGGAGCAGCGGGGGATGATCAATCAGAAGGTTGAGAAGACGACGGAGTTGAAGGGCATTCTCCCGCAGCTTGAAGCTCTGTATGAAGTGCGGATCAACAAAGGACAGGGGGAGAGAAGGCCTGATCTGTCGCCCGAGGCTGAAGAGATTCTCTGGAAGATCGTAGGAAAAGAACCCGGCAAGGCTTGACCGGTGATTGGGGTTGAGTCAAGGTAACGTCGTTACAAGAACCAAATTGAAATGCAAATGAGCGGTGCGGAATCAATAGTTAAAGTGATAACGGTTCGTTGCCAATCGACTGCTTTGCAAGGATCTTTCCTGGGGGTGCAGAGGAGGGATGGATGAAGTCGACAGCTTTCGAATCTTTTTTGTGCGGGGTCACCCTGGGGATAGGATTGACCCTCATCGCTCTGTACGCCCACAAGCCGGATTGCCTGGCTGCTTCCTTGGAAATCGTAGCGGAAAAGGGGCGGGCGAGAAAGGCCCGGAGGATAGAAAGAAGCATGCGACGGGAACGGTTGAGGGAGATAGGTTTTTCCAACAAAGAAATTGATGAAATCCTGTAGATCGCGTCTGTTTAAAATATCAGGTATTCGTCATGCCGGATTCGAGGAGCCTGCCCCGTACTCTGATACGGGGACATCCAGGGACCTTGAAGAAGCCGGATTCCGGCTTCCGCCGGAATGACGCCTCCTCAGGAAGCGAGACGTCTTATGGAAAATAAAGGATGCCGCCCAGAAGGCGACGGTCGAGGTCTTGTTCAGATTCGCGGGATCAGCCCCGTCTGTTCCGACAATGCTGGGCAAACCTCCACGGGCTCTTGAGCGCCGGGTCCATCGGCTCAGGTGAGCCCTCCGAGCTTAGAGCAACTTTTCGTTACGGATGTGCTTGAGACCAAGGCGGGTCCGGTGCCCCGAATTTCACCCTTTCTGTCAAGGGCCGATCGCTGGGGATCCTACAAGGCCCGCTGGGGCATCGACCGGATGAATTACAGGGTCGATCCAGGCCTTTATGCAGTGGGAAATCCTGATGACAAGGCTCCGGTCCTTGTCACCGCCAACTACAAGATGACCTTCGACAGGCTCCGCGAGGCCCTTCCGGGCCGGAACGCATGGATCCTGGTTCTCGATACGAGAGGCATCAATGTCTGGTGCGCGGCAGGGAAGGGGACCTTCGGAACAGACGAACTCGTCAGCCGTATCGAGTCGAGCGGCCTGTCCCGTATTGTGTCGCACCGCGAACTGACTCTCCCCCAGTTGGCCGGCCCTGGAGTTGCCGCCCACCTGATTAAGAAGGCATCCGGGTTCAAAGTGATCTATGGCCCCATCCGGGCGACGGATCTTCCGGCCTTTTTGGATGCGGGGTGCAAAGCGGCTCCGGATATGAGGTTGAAGACTTTTAAGGCGTGGGAACGGTCGGTGCTGATTCCGGTCGAGCTTGTCGGAGCCCTGAAGATAGCCCTCGTTGTGATGCCGCCCGTTTTCGTCATCGATGCGTTCTGGAGGGCGGGTGGCTCCCTGTTCGTCGGCCTGAGTCATGGGCTCTGGTCCGTTCTGGCGATCCTGACCGCGATCGTGGCGGGCGCCGTCCTGGCCCCGCTCCTGCTTCCCTGGCTCCCGGGCCGGGCCTTCTCTTTCAAGGGACTGGTTATCGGGGCCGCCGCGGCCCTGGTCTTCGCGATCCTTCGGCAGATCGCAGCCGGATGGCCGGATCGCCTCCAGGTGGCGGCGTGGTTTCTCCTGATTCCGGCCTTTTCGGCATACCTGGCGATGAACTTCACGGGGTCTTCGACCTATACCTCTCTCTCGGGAGTGAGGAGAGAGATGCGTCGAGCCGTGCCTTTGCAGATCGGTGCGGGGATCTTAGGTCTGGGTCTCTGGCTCGGATCGCACCTCCTTTGATACGAGGAGATCGGTTCATGAACGAATTCGTTTATCTCAAGGATGTGGTCACCTTGCGACTCGATCAGGAAAAATGCGTGGGTTGCGGGATTTGCGTAACCGTCTGTCCCCACGCCGTCCTGCGACCGGTCGATGGGGGCCGCAAAATCGGAGGAAGCCTTGAGGCCGGCCGAAAGGTCGAGATCGGGGACCGGGATGCCTGTATGGAGTGCGGAGCCTGTTCCCGGAATTGTCCGGTCAAGGCCGTGACGGTCAGCACAGGGGTGGGCTGTGCCGCCGCGGTGATTAACTCATTCTTCGGGCGCAAGAATGCGTCCTGCTGCTGCACGATCGAGCCGAACGGAACCTCTGGCGACGAGGTCGAATGCTCCTCGGGAACCGATCGTCCGGCTTGCTGTTGATCTTTTTTCCTTCCCACGGGACGGTCGATCTTAAGACGCTCTTTCCTTCCACGTTCATTACTGTCCTTCCCATTCAGCCCATTTACATGGCCATGCTCGGGTCGAGGCACAGCTTCCAGAATTTTTCACAGTCTCACGGCCCCAAGGACCTCAATCCTGTCCTGCTTTTGTCCTTCCCATTCCGCTGAGCTTTCATCGTTTTACCGTAATTGCTCAGGCATGGCAGGGCGCCGTAATCTTTGGTGGATACAATATTT
Source organism: Syntrophales bacterium (assembly GCA_035685905.1). Taxonomy (GTDB): domain Bacteria; phylum Desulfobacterota; class Syntrophia; order Syntrophales; family UBA2192; genus UBA2192. The sequence continues at coordinate 631 of DASRZY010000229.1, read as the reverse complement.
TTGGATGAAAAATACTGGCTTCACCCCATGTGATTCGCCTCGTCGATTTATTATTTTTATCCGTGGATCGAGGGATCGGCAATGGTTTTCCCTTTTTCCGCACAAGGACCGGTTTATGGCGTTCACCCTGGAAGAGAAAAAGGACGACGGGCCAAAGTCGACGCGGTCCGGCCGGTGGCTCAAGGTCTGGCTGATTACGTTCCTTGGAATTTGCTTGGTGGCGGCGGGGGTATGGTTCTTCTACCTCCGGCCGGAGCAAGCCGCCAAGAAGACGGAAACAGCCTTGCCTCCCGGCGTGCCGGTGGTGGCTGCGGCCGCGAAGAAGACCGATTTCAACGTCTACATCGTCGGCCTCGGCTCGGTCACCCCCCTCAATACGGTCACCGTCAAGAGCCGGGTCGACGGCGAACTGATGGAGGTCCTCTACCGGGAAGGCCAAATGGTGGGCAAGGAGGACCTTCTGGCACGAATCGACCCGAGACCTTTCGAGGCCCAACTGACCCAGGCCGAAGGACAGTTGGCCCGCGACCAGGCGCTCCTGGAAAATGCCCGGCTCGATCTGCAGCGGTACCGGGTGCTTTGGGAGCAGGATTCGATCCCGAAGCAGCAACTGGACACCCAGGAGGCCTTG
>DASRZY010000228.1:0-49490 GCA_035685905.1 Syntrophales bacterium | reverse complement strand
GTCATGAAGGTCCTCATGCCCAGAGTGGCGGGGAAGGCCGACGGCAAACTCGTAAGCGATACCGTCAAGGCAAAACTCGCCGGCTGAGAGGCCCGTTCCCGAAACAGCCCGAAAGAAGAGTGAGCGTTTTTGAAAAAAATGCGGTCCGAGACTTTACACCTTGCCGATCTTCATTATATTAGTGATGAGGCATTGGAAAAGGGTATCGAATCTTGAAGGGTTACATTCCCGAGGATCGAATCGAGGAGATCCGGAACCGGATCGACATCGTCGATCTGGTTTCCGAGTATATAACGCTGAAGAAGGCGGGACGCAACCATATCGGTTCCTGCCCCTTTCACAAGGAAAAGACCCCGTCGTTCACGGTCAATGCCGAAAAACAGATCTACCACTGCTTCGGGTGCGGCGAGGGAGGAAATGCATTTTCCTTCCTGATGAAAATCAACAATATGACCTTCCCGGAGGCCGTGCGTCACCTTGCTGGCAAACTCGGCATCCCCCTCCCCTCCCGGGAGTTCAGCCCGGAAGAGAAGTCCCATCAGGACCTGAGGGAGAGCCTGCTTCGTGTCAACCAAATCGCCGCCAGCCACTACGCGAAGACGCTGCAGACGGCAGCGGGAGCGGCAGGCAGGGGGTATCTCGATAAGCGAAGGATCAAGCCGGAGATCATCGAGACGTTTCGGCTCGGCTTTGCCCCGGAAGGCTGGAGGAATCTGCGTGACCATCTGCAACGGAATAACGTTCCGCTGAAGCTGGCCGAGCAGGCAGGCCTTCTGGTGTCGCGCAAAGATGGCGACTACTACGACCGGTTCCGGGGCCGGTTGATGTTTCCCATTGAAGACATCAGCGGGAATGTCATCGCTTTTGGGGGAAGAGTGATCGGGGAGGGCGAACCCAAGTACCTCAACTCCCCCGAATCGAGCGTATACGTCAAGGGGAGGAATCTCTACGGGCTGGCCCGTGCCAAGGGGGCAATCCGCAGGGACGAAACCCTGATCATCGTCGAAGGCTATTTTGATCTCTTGGCCCTGTGGAACAACGGGATCCCGAATGTCGCGGCCACGTTGGGCACAGCCCTCACGCGGGAGCACGTGGACTTGATCAAGCGCTACACGGGTGCCGTGGCCATCACCTTCGATACCGATGCCGGCGGGAAAGCCGCCCTGGAGCGAAGCATGTCCCTTTTTCTGGAAAGGGGTCTGCGGGCAAAGGCGGTGGTGCTTCCCGACGGGAAGGACCCCGACGAGTTCGTTTCGAAGCACGGCAGAGAAGCGTTCCTGAGCGAGGTCGACCGCGCAAGGGCCCTCGTCGACTACTACATCGATGAGGTCATCGGGCACGGAAAGAACATCGATGAACGCAGAGTCGCCCTGAGAGGGGCCATCCCTTTTATCGCGGGGATCACCGATCCCGCTGAGCGCGACCAGTTCATAAAACGCGTCTCGGAACGTCTCGGTGTCGATGAGGAGCTCGTGAGACGCGAGGTGAGCCGCCAGCAGCCTGCAGAGCGAAAAGAAGGGACAGCCCCCCCGGTGCGCCGCGCGGCCGCGGAGATCGACCTCGTGGAGTTTTCCCTCATCCAGATCATGATGGAGAATCCGTCCAGGATCCACGACATCGTCCAGGGCAACGTCCTGGACTTCTTTATGAGCGACGCAATGAAGAGCCTTGCGGAAACGATCACGGCAAGCCACCGCGAAGGGAAGTCTTCGAGCCTGGCCGGCCTGATCGACCGGATTGAGAACAGGGCAATCCGGGAAAAGCTCCTTGAGCTGACCCTGTCGGCGGCTTCGCCGGACAGCGGCGTCAGCGAGAAGCTATTCGGGGACACCGTCCGGAGGATCAAGGAACGATGGTACAAAGAACGGCAGCGTGATCTGCGGGTCAAGCTGCTGAGAGCGCAGGAAGCAGGAGACCAGGAACTGTTCAACCGGCTTCTAGACGAAAAGGAACGATTACGCCATGAGCAAAAAGAACGTAAGGGATAACCGGCGCCGGGGCGGAACCTTCATTTCCAAGGAAATCCAGTCCGACGAAGTGAAGAAGCTCATCTCGCTTGGAGAGGAAAAGGGGTTTCTGACCTACGATGACGTCAACGAGATGCTTCCCTCGGACATCGTCTCGTCGGACCAGATCGACGAGATCATCATGCTCTTCGGGGAGAAGAACATCGACATCATCGACACCGACAAGGGTGAAAAGATCATCCTGAAAAAGACGGTCGAGGAAACCGCCGAAGCCAAGGAAGAGGAAGAGGAAGAGCTGCTCACGATCCTTCCCAGCGGGGCGAGGACGGGCGACCCGGTGAAGATGTACCTGCGCGAGATGGGCCTCGTGTCGCTCCTGAACCGAGACGAGGAAGTCGAGATTGCCAAGAAGATCGAAGAGGGCGAACGGGAGATCACCGACGCCGTTTTCAGCGTGCTCACCTCGGTGAAGGACGTCGTCGGGATGGGCAGGGAGCTCAAGACGGGCGACCTTCGCGTGAAGAGCATCGTGGACAATCTCGAGGACGAGGACGGCTTCGTCGAAGAGGATATTCACAGCGAACGGGTGCTCAAGCTGATCGACCGGATCGCGGACATCGACCGGCGCAGCGAATCCCTTCGCAGAAAGCTCCGTGAAAAAGGGATTGACGAAGACGAGCGGAAGGAACTGGATGCCAAGCTGGTCAAGAACAACAAGAACATTGCCAAGACATGCCGTGAGATCAACCTGAGCAAGAAACGCATCCAGAGGATGGTGTCGAAACTCAAGGACTTCACCGCCGAGGCCGACAACGCCGATGCGGAGATCCGCTTCATCCGCCTGAAGACGAAGCTGCCCCTCAAATCGCTCGAAGGAGTTTTCGCGCAAATCCGGCGAAGCAAGCAGGAGGAGCGCAAGGTGACAAAGGACCTTCGTATCTCCGCGGCCAGGCTGCGGGAGTACGAGGAGCGGCTCAAGGAGGCTCGAAAAGTCCTGAAGCACGTGCAGACCGAAACGGGGCTTGCCGTGGCCGAGCTCAGGAAGATCGTCGAGACCGTCGAGGCGGGGGAACGGAAGGCAAGCACCGCAAAGCGCAAGCTCGTGGAGGCCAACCTGCGGCTTGTCGTGAGCATCGCCAAGAAGTACACCAACAGGGGCCTGCAATTCCTGGATCTCATCCAGGAAGGCAACATCGGCCTGATGAAAGCCGTCGACAAGTTCGAGTACCAGCGCGGCTACAAGTTTTCCACTTACGCCACGTGGTGGATCCGGCAGGCCATCACCCGCGCCATTGCAGACCAGGCGCGGACCATCCGCATCCCCGTGCACATGATCGAGACGATCAACAAGCTGATCCGCACGTCCCGATATCTCGTTCAGGAACTGGGGCGGGAGCCCACCCCCGAGGAGATCGCCGACAAGATGGAGTTCCCCCTCGAGAAGGTTCGCAAGGTGCTCAAGATCGCCAAAGAACCCATCTCCCTGGAGACGCCCATCGGCGAGGAGGAGGACAGCCACCTGGGGGATTTCATCGAAGACAAGAAGATCATGTCCCCCTCCGAGGCGGCCATCAGCATGGACCTCGCGGAGCAGACCCGCAAGATCCTCTCCACCCTCACCCCCCGCGAGGAAAAGGTGTTGCGCATGAGGTTCGGGATCGGCGAGCGCGTTGACCTCCTGCTTGAGGAGGCGGTCATTGAAGACGTCGATGCCAACGTCGAAAAGGCACGACAGATCGAGGAAAACGTCCTTAAAAATCTGAGAAATCCCTCTCGCCGCAGGGAATTAAAGTCGGCCGTGAAATAAAGGCTTGACAAACGGGCCGGTTGCAGTTAAATATTCGAATTCAATGAGATTTTACTTCAGATAGGGCCCATAGCTCAATTGGCAGAGCCACCGGCTCATAACCGGTCGGTCCCTGGTTCGAACCCAGGTGGGCCCACCATTTCTCCAGGGCCCGGGGTCGACACCCTCAAAAGATGTCGGCAAACAGACATGGACGTTATGAACAATCGAGCAGACGCAGGATGGGCATCAAAACCCGAACAGGGAACCAGCGCAAAAATGCACCGACATCGGTGCATTTTTTATTTCCAAAGGCTTCTGCAGGGATAAACGAAAAACCGGGAGACCGAGATTGAAAAAACAGATAGCCCTTCTCATCGAGCTTCAGAAGATCGATCAGGACATCAGGACCCTGAACACAAAGAAACAGACCCTTCCCGAAAAGGCAAGTGAGATTGATCAGGCTCTACAGGCCCGTACGGCAAAGGCAGAGGAAGAGCGGCAGGGCCTGGAGGGGTTGAACAAGCTCCACAAGGAAAAGGAATCGGAGCTCAAGCAGGGTCAGGAGAAGCTGCGGAAAGCAAAGGAGCGCCTGCTGGAAGTCAAGACCAACAAGGAATACCAGGCCATGCTCACGGAGATCGATACGTTCGAAAAGAGCAACGGCCGGATCGAAGAGGAAATCCTCATCCTCTACGACCGGATTGACGAAAAAAAGGGATTCGTCAAGAGCCATGAAAAGGATCTCAAGCAGTACCAGAGCAGCTACGAAGCGGAACGGAAAGAGATCGACGAGGAGCTCTCCTCCATCGACGGGGAACTGGAAATACAACAGAAGAAATTCGAAGCCCTCGTTCCGGGTCTCAAGCCCGAGTTGCTGCGCCGATACGAAATGATCAAGGGCCGCCGCAACGGGCTCGCTGTCGTCTTCGCCCGGAATGCCGTCTGCAGCGGCTGCAACATCAACCTGCCGCCCCAGTTGTACAACGAGCTTCAGCGCTCGGAGGAGCTCATCTGCTGCCCCAACTGCAACCGGATTCTCTACTGGGATGAAACCGTCAATGGTGGATAAGCCCCTATCCCTTTTCACCGACGGGGCCTGCCGGGGAAATCCGGGCCGAGGAGGCGCGGGCGCCGTCCTGGTGGGCCGGAACGGCGAAGTGATCGGGACGGCAAAGAAATTCCTCGGCCATTGCACCAATAACATTGCCGAGTATCGCGCTCTCATCCTGGGACTCGAAACGGCCCTCGAGCGCGGCACCCCGGAGATCTCCATCTATCTGGACTCGGAACTTCTTGTCCGCCAAATCCAGGGAATTTATCGCGTAAAGAATCCGGACCTGAAGCCTCTCATGTCCGAAATCCGGGACCTCCTGGACCGTTTCAACTCCTGGAAGATCGAACATGTGCCGCGCAGCGATAATGCCCTTGCCGACCGACTCGCCAACGAGGCTATCGACGAAACCCTCAAAAACAGTGCATGAGTGTCTGAGTGCGGAAGTGCATGAGTGAGCGCTTCGCGCAGGCTACAGAAGAACAATCCTCTTTTCCAATCTTCACTCAAACACTTAGGCACTTACGCACTTCTTACTCGTCCCTACCCCCTTGTCCCTCGTCCCTAGTTTAAGAAATACCTGTTGCAAAGATAGCGCCGTCATTGGAGAATGAGCCGTGCCGGAGCAGGCAGGATGATCGCTGGCCCAACACGAGGCTGGAGGAAAGTCCGAGCTCCACAGGGCAGGATGGTCGCTAACGGCGACCGGGGGCGACCCCAGGGAAAGTGCCACAGAAAACATACCGCCCTTGAGCGAGGCCGTCAGGCCGAGTTGAAGGGTAAGGGTGAAAAGGCGAGGTAAGAGCTCACCGTTCCCCGGGTGACCGGGGAAGCAAGGTAAACCCCATCCGGAGCAAGACCATGTAGGGGAGCGCTTGAGGGTAGCCCGCCCGAGCTCCCGGGTAGGTCGCTTGAGGCAGCAGGCAACTGCTGTCCCAGATTAATGATCATCGCCCCCCGGAGGGTGACCGAGGGGGGGAACAAAACTCGGCTTACAGCCTGCTCCGACACATACTAACACTGGGTTCTACAGGAACCCTTCCTCTCAGGTTCCCTCTCCCTTGAGGGGAGAGGGTCAGGGTGAGGGTGACAGATTGGGGTTCCCCCATAATTGTGGACAGTCCGAAAAGCTGCTAAATAAGCACAAGGAGGACTGTCATGGGATCCAGGAAACGAAACTTTACACGCGAGTACAAGATCGAAGCCGTAAAGCTGGTCACCGAGGCCGGCAACAGCCAGGCCCAGGTTGCCTCCGATCTGGGGATTCATCCGAACACCATATGCAAGTGGGTTCGGCAGTATGAGGAGAGGCCCCAGGATGCCTTTCCCGGCAAAGGGCATCAACTGACCGAGGCCGAGGCGCTCCGGCAGCTGCAGCGTGAGAACGAGCGGCTGCGGATGGAGCGTGATATTTTAAAAAAAGCAGTGGCCATCTTTTCCAAAGACCCGAAGTGAGGTATCGCTTCATTCGGGATCATCAGGGCCACTGGCCGGTGGCGGTTCAGTGCAGCGTGCTCGAGGTTTCCCGCAGCGGCTATTATAGCTGGCTGAGTCGCCCCGAGAGCCCAACATGCCAGGCCAACCGGGTGCTGTCCCGGGAGATTGCCGAGATCCATCGGGACAGCCGGGGCAGCTATGGCAGCCCCCGCATTTATCGAGCGCTCAAGCGCCGCGGAAAGGCCGTCGGGCGGCACCGGGTAGCCCGCCTGATGCGAAGAGATGGCCTGCAGGCCAAGAGCAGGCGACGGTTCAAGGCGACCACGGATAGCCGACATCACCATCCCGTGGCACCGGATTTACTGCATCGGGAGTTTAATCCCGAGGCTCCCAACCGGGTCTGGGCCTCGGATATCACGTATATCTGGACCCTGGAGGGGTGGTTGTACCTGGCCGTGACCATGGACCTATACTCGCGCGGCATCGTGGGGTGGTCCATGGCCGAGAGGCTCACGAGCCCCTTGGTCCGGGATGCGTTGCAGATGGCCCTGCAGCAACGAAGGCCGCCTTCGGGATTGCTTCATCACTCGGATCGCGGCGCCCAGTATGCCGCAGGCAACTACCAGGAGCTTCTGACAAAGAACGGGATCCTCTGCAGCATGAGCCGCAGGGGCAACTGCTGGGACAACGCCCCGGTGGAGAGCTTCTTCAGTACCCTGAAGCGCGAGTGGGTCTTCCACCACAGATATCGTACCCGTGTCGAGGCACGGCAGAGCATCTTCGACTACATTGAGCGGTTTTACAACCGCCAGCGGATGCATACCAGCATCGAGGATCTGTCCCCGATGGAGTTCGAACAAAAGAAGCTAGAAGCTTTTCCCCCTGTCCACTAAAATGGGGCAAGACCAGATCCCTTCCTCTTACGGGAGAGGGACGGGGTGAGAGTGAATAATCCGCTTCCTCAGGCGGAACGTGTTGGGGTACGGTTGATTATTCTACCCAGTAATCTTGACGGCTAAATCAATGACGTTGACTCATCGTCCTCTACTTTTTTCTTTTCATCTCTTCGTCGCTTTAATTCTTCTTGCCCTTTTTTCCCTTCCCCTCCCCTTTCATGCCCTGGCCGATGACACAGCGTGGCGGATGCGTGAAGCCGATAATCACTTCGCCCGGGGACAATACCTGGAGGCGTTGGATGACTACCGGAGTGTCATCGAGCAGGCCAAAGCCGGCGAGTATCAGCCCAGGGCTCTCCTGATGTCGGCGACGATCTACGGCACATTCCTCAAGGATCATGAGGCGGCGCTCAAACTCTACAGCAGGGCGCGGGAAAAATACCCCGGCTCCGTCTACGAGGCCGATGCCATCTTCCAGACAGCCATGATTCAGTACGAGAGGGCCCGATACAAAGAGTCTTCACGCCTGTTCGGTCTGTACCTTGAAAAATTCCCCTCCGGCAGCAGCAGGGATGTGGCGTCCTTCATGCGCGATGCAAGCGACAACCCTCCCGCTGAGCGGGAGCGCAAGACGCGTGAGCTTGCTGCCCGTCAGGTGAGGGGCGCCTCCATCCGGGTCCTTGTCCTGGAACGCGCGGCGGAGACCCGCGTGTCGGCCTCTTCATTCCTGGAGATCAGGAACCCGAGCGGGGGCCCCGTCCTCCAGACGATCAGCGTCCCGCAGGAGGCCCGGGTTCGCTTCGAGGGCGGCGTCCTGTCCGTGAACGGGAAAACGTGGCCCGTTACTGAACTGATGATGACCCCGGCAAAGGGAGGCACGGTCCGGGTCAACGGCGCTGTGTACCGCGGCAATCTGAAGCTGGTCGTGACGGATCAGGGTCGGCTCAACGCCGTCAACCTTGTCGATATCGAGGAGTACCTCTACGGTGTGGTTCCGCGGGAAATGCCCCCGAACTGGCCCGAAGAGGCCCTTAAAGCCCAGGCCGTCGTTTCGCGGACGTTTGCCCGTTATCAAATGGATGCCAACGCTGCGCGCGAATACGACATCGGCGCCTCGACCGCCTCCCAGGTCTACGGGGGTGTCGCTGCCGAGACGGAAAGGACCCGACGGGCCGTCGACGCCACGCGGGGCCTGATCCTCACGTTCAACGGAAGGCCCGCCCTGACCTACTTCCACGCCAACAGCGGCGGGGTGACGGAGGATGCCCGCCATGTCTGGCGTGTCGCCATCCCCTACCTGCAGTCCATCTCCGATGACTACAGCGCACGGGCACCCGGCGCTGGATGGACAACCTATTTGAGCTTCGATCAGATCCGGGATGCGATGAGCCGAAACGGGCTCGCGGTAGGTCGGATCAGCGATATCGAGACCGCTGCCCAAAGCCCGTCGGGGCGCGCTGTCAGGATGAAGATCACCCACAGCGCAGGGACGACAATCGTCGGCGGAAACGAGTTCCGCTCGATGACCGACCCCGCACTGATCAAGAGCACTCTCTTCAAGGCTGAGCGGAGCAGTCAGGGAATCCGCTTTGAAGGCCGGGGATCCGGCCACGGGGTGGGGTTGAGCCAGTGGGGGGCCCGTATGATGGCAGAAGGAGGATCCCCCTTCCGGGAAATCCTCCTTCATTACTACCGCGGGCTTGAATTGAAATAGGGTTGTCGTGCTTCGTTTACCCTTAACCCTTTACCCTTGACCCTTTCCTCACTTCCCCATGATCTTCTCATACTCGATGATGTCGAGCGTGGTCTTGATGACGGTGTCCGATATCAGCGAAATGGCGTCGATGCCGCACTCAACGAGGAATCGGGCGAACTCGGGGTAGTCGCTGGGCGCCTGCCCGCAGATACCGATCTTCTTCTTCATCTTCCTCGCCTTCGTGATCGCATCCCGGATCAGGTCCTGCACGGCCTGGTTGCGCTCGTCGAAGATGTGGGCCACCTGGGCCGAATCGCGGTCGAGGCCCAGCGTGAGCTGGCAGAGGTCGTTGGACCCGATGGAGAAGCCGTCGAAGATCTTCCCGTACTCCTCGATCAGGATCACGTTGCTCGGGATCTCGACCATCATGTAGATCTCGAGGCCGTTTTCACCCTGGACAAGACCGTTGGCGCGCATGACCTCGAGCACCCGCTTGCCCTCCTCTACGGTCCGGCAGAAGGGGATCATGGGAACGACATTCGTGAGCCCCATCTCGTTTCGGACCTTCTTGATGGCCTTGCACTCCAGGGCAAAGCCGTCGCGGTACTTGTCGTCATAGTACCGCGAAGCCCCTCGCCAGCCGATCATGGGATTTTCCTCATGGGGCTCGAAGTACTTCCCGCCGATCAGGTTCGCATACTCGTTGCTCTTGAAATCGCTCATGCGCGTGACAGACTGGTTCGGGTAGAACGCAGCGGCGATCTTCGCGATGCCCTGGGCGAGCATGTCGACGAAGAAGTCCGATCGAACCTCGTAGTTCCGGGTCAATTCCTCGATCTCCTTGCGGGTCTTCTTGTCCTTGACCTTCTCGAACTGCAGCAGCGCCATCGGGTGGACCCGGACGTGCTGGGCGATGATGAACTCGAGGCGCGCAAGCCCGACGCCGTCGTTGGGGATGAAGGACAGATCGAAGGCTGTTTCCGGAGTGGCCACGTTCATCTGCATCCACGTTTTGGGCCGCTTCAGGTTCTGCAGGTTGACCCTCTTGACGTCATACTTGAGGATGCCCTCGTAGACATTCCCGACTTCGCCCTCGGCGCAGGATACGGTGGCCTCCTTTGCCTTTTTCAGCGCTTCCGTTCCCTTGCCCGTCCCCACGATACAGGGCACGCCGAGCTCGCGGCTCACGATGGCGGCATGGCAGGTCCTCCCGCCCTTGTTGGTGACAATGGCCGCGGCGATCTTCATGATGGGCTCCCAGTCGGGGTCCGTCATGTCCGTGACCAGGACCTCGCCCTTCTTGAAGTTTTTGATGTCGCTGACGCTCGCGATAACATGCACGGGGCCGGCGCCGATCTTGGAACCCACCGCGGTGCCCGTGACAAGGGGCGTCTTCTTCTCGAGAAGAACGTAGTTTTCGAGAACGTTCGCGTCCCTCTGTGACATGACCGTCTCGGGACGGGCCTGGAGGATGAAGAGCTCCCCCGTTTTGCCGTCCCTGCCCCACTCGATGTCCATGGGCTTGAAATAGCCCGCTTCGGCGGAATAGTGGTCCTCGATGATACAGGCCCACTTGGCCAGGGTAATGATCTCGTCTTCGCTGATGCAGAAGACGCTCCGTTGCGCCTTGGGAACGGGTTTGGTCTCCGTCGACTCGAGCCCCTTCTTCTTGGAGTAGATCATCTTGATCTCTTTGGTCCCCAGCTTCTTCTGGACGATGGGCCTGAACCCCGTCTTCAGGGTGGGCTTGAAGACATAGAACTCGTCGGGGTTCACGGTACCCTGGACGACCGTCTCGCCGAGGCCGTAGGAGGCCGTGATCAAAACGGCGTCCTTGAAGCCCGATTCCGTGTCGATGGAGAAAATGACACCGGAAGCGCCGATGTCGGAGCGGACCATTTTCTGGACGCCGATGGACAGGAAGACCGTTTCATAGTTGAACCCCTTGTCAAAGCGGTAGGAGATGGCCCGGTCCGTAAAGAGAGAGGCAAAGCAGCGCTTGCAGGCATCGATGAGAGCTTCCTCGCCCCGGATGTTCAGGAACGTCTCCTGCTGGCCCGCAAAACTTGCATCGGGCAGGTCCTCGGCGGTGGCGGAGCTGCGAACGGCGACGTCCGTGTTCGGTCCGTACTCGTCACAGAGCTTCCTGTAAGCCTTTACGATTTCGTCCCTCAGGTCCTTGGGGACAGGGGCGTTGTAGATCAGGTCGCGGACCTTCTTCCCCCGCGTACTGAGGTTGTGCATATCGTGCGTGTCGAGGTCCTGGAGAACCTCCTTGATCTTGCCCCAGATCCCTGCTGATTCGATGAGGTGGCGGTAGGCCGCTGCCGTGATGGCATACCCGTCGGGGATGTTGACCCCTTTCTTTTGCAGGTTCTGCCTCATCTCTCCCAGTGAGGCATTCTTTCCCCCGACCTCGGGTATGTCCTTGAGTTGAAGTTCATCAAACCACATAACCATTTTTTCATTCATCATGTCATTCCTCCCCGAAGACGTTTCTATCCTTGTAGCCGACCGCTTTACGGCGGCAAATTCCTATCAGCTTTGATACTGCAAGTCAACGGGAAACGTCCCGCGATCACCCCATGGCGTCCGTGAGTTTCCGCCCCCCGAACACGTGCATGTGCAGATGAAAAATGATCTGGCCCCCGTCGGGGTTGACGTTGACGGCGACCCGGTAGCCCTTCTCGGCGATCCCCTTCTCCCGGGCAATCGTCCGTGCCGCCCGGTACATTTCCGCCAAGATGTCTTCCTGGCCCGCCTTCACGTCGTTGAACGTCGCGATATGCTCTTTCGGGACAATGAGCACATGGACGGGCGCCACGGGGTGAATGTCGTTAAAGGCGAGTATCTTGTCTGTTTCCAGAACTTTGCTGCAGGGGATCTCTCCCTGAACGATTTTACAGAAGATGCAGTCGCTCACCTCTCCACCTCCTTGATCCCAGCGTTTAGCGGGGGTTGCCGGCTTTCGTTTTCCGGATCGCCTCTCCCAGGTCGAGGGCTCCGGTGTATAGAGCCTTGCCCGTGATCACACCCAGGATGCCGGGGGCAGCCACGGCGAGGAGCCTCTCGATGTCGCCCATCCCGGCGACACCGCCCGAGGCGATGACGGGGATCGCTACGGAACGGGCGAGGCGCTCGGTGGCGGGCACGTTCACCCCCGTTTCCATGCCGTCGCGGCTGATGTCCGTGTAGACGATGGCGGCAAGTCCGATTCCCTCATACCGCCTGGCCACTTCGAGGGCGTCCGCCCCTGTTGCCTCCGTCCAGCCCTCGACGGCGACCTTTCCGTCCTTCGCGTCGATGCCGAGGATGATCCGGCCCGGAAAGCGGCGGCAGGCCTCACCGACGAAGTCGCGGTTCTTGAGTGCCGCCGTGCCCAGAATTGTCCATTGCACCCCTAACCCGATGTAGTAGTCCACCGTGCCGATATCCCGGATACCGCCGCCCAGTTCGATGGGGACACTGACGGAGGACAGGATCCGCCGGATGACGGCATCATTGACGGGACGGCCCTCGCGGGAGCCGTCGAGATCGACGATGTGGATGCGCTCGGCCCCTTTCGCGGCCCATCGGAGAGCCACTTCCACGGGGTCTGAACCGTAGACGGTTTCCCGCTGGAAATCCCCCTGGAGGAGCCTGACGCATCTGCCGCCTCGGATGTCAATCGCCGGGATGATAATCAAGGACAGTCGCTCCGGAACCGGTGGCCCGGTTCTGATCCATATAAAAAAGCCGGTTTGCGGCAAATCCCCGGGTGGAGCGCCGGACCGGCATTGCTCTCGGTCAGCCGGTGCTTATTGATACCCGGGGAAGGTCTTCAGTATTTCATCGACGCCGTCTTCCGCCAATTCCCGCGCCGTCACCCACTTGAGCCCTCTGCTGAAAAATGTTGAGGCCTGCAGGATATTCTCGGAAAACGACTGCTGGGTCTTGTCGTAGATTCTCCCCCAGACCAGATCCCCATCGCTCGACTGGATCATGTAGACCCCGAACGTGACCGATGCCGGGCGTTCGGCGGAATATGCGTATCCTACCCGCTCACGGATACAGGACACATAGCCGATGACGACATCGTCGACCTCGAGGGCCTTGCCTGTCATCTGGAGTTGTTGCACCACCGGCGCATTCGGGTTGTCGCTTTTCACTCTGCGGTAAACGGGGTCGCTCTGGTAGGGCGGGATGACTGCAGCCTTGACCGATTTCTCCAGCTTCTGGAGAAAAAGCTCCTGCACGATCAGGTCGGCATCCTGGGGCAGGGCGCACGTGCTGTAAACGGTCCCGCCGACGGGGCTGCGGGCTACCCGGCTGCCGTCGTCGGAGGTCAGTTTCTCGAAGGGCACAACGGCAATCTTTTTCGGGACGACGGGCTCCTTCCCGGTCTCTGACGTGCGCACCGATGTGCTCGAGGCGCATCCGAATAATGCGATGAATACGATGCAAAGGGTGTAGATAAACGCAGAAGAGGCTCTCGAAAAGGACGTCACTTGTTTCCCCCGCCAGGAGTGTCTCGGGCCGGTGTTCGGATGAAATGATGAAACAAAAAAGGAGACGAGCGGGATTCTGTTCAGAACCTTGTTTTCGTCTTCCCGGTGAACATCAATGAACCTGTATTTTAAAGGGTCCCCTTCGTCGAAAGGACTCCCCGGACACGGCTGTTCAGGGTGACGGCCTCACGCAGGGCCCGCGCAAATGCCTTGAAAACCGCCTCTACGATGTGGTGATTATTCTTACCATACATGACGTTCACGTGCAAGGTCATTCCACTGTGATCGGCAAAGGCCTTGAAGAACTCCCGGATGAGAGCGAGGTCGAAGGTCTTGATCTTCCGGGCGCCGAAATTCACGTCGTACACGAGGTAGGTCCGGCCCGAAAGATCAACGTGCACCGCCGCAAGGCTCTCATCCATGGGGACCGTGGCGGACCCGTAGCGGTTGATCCCCTCCTTCTCCGTGAGCGCCTCTTTGAATGCCTGCCCCAGGCAGATGCCGATGTCCTCGACGAGGTGATGATCGTCGACGTCCGTGTCCCCGCTGCCCCTCACCGTCAGGTCGAACAGGCCATGCCGGGCCATGAGTGTGAGCATGTGATCGAGGAACGGGATTGTCGTGGCGATCTTTCCCCTGCCCGTTCCGTCGAGATCCAGAAGGATGTGTATGTCCGTTTCCGACGTCTTCCTGTCGATCTTCGCTTTCCTGGCCATGCCCCCTCCCCTTTTACGCGTTGGACCGTGACAGGATTCTGGAACGCGAAATTCAGGCTCCTTTTCGCGAACCGATCTAGGTGAAGCGAAGCGGCCGCAGCGCAAATTGTCTGAGCCCGCAAGGGCGAGTTTTTGCGTCTGCAGCGAAGCGAACCGTAGAGCGGTCGAAAAGAGCCTGTTCGCGGGAGAATCCTGTGCGGCCCGCTGGTCTTATACCACTTTGTTCAGCGCGTACTCGATGATCCCCTCCGCCCCGGCTTCCTGCAGCAGGGGGATCAACTCGCGGATGATGCTGCTGTCCACAACCGTCTCCACGGCGAACCACTCCTCGTTGTAAAGGTTCGAGATGGTGGGCGCCTTCAGGGAGGGTAGCAGCAGGATCACGCGGCCCAGGTTCTCCTTGGAGACGTTCATCTTGATGACCACCTTCCCCATGCCCAGCAGCGATCCCTTGAGCATCGTGCGGATCTGCTCTATTTTGCGGCGCTTCCAGGGGTCTCCCCAGGCCGCCTTGTTGGCGATGAGCTGCGTGTTGGTCTGCATCAGCTCGTGCACGATGCGCAGGCGATTCGCCTTGATGGTGCTCCCCGTCTCCGTGACTTCCACGATGGCATCGACGAGGCTCTCGACAACCTTCGCTTCCGTGGCGCCCCAGGAAAACTCCACCTTGACGTCGATATTGCGCTCCTTGAAGTAGCGTTTCGTGAAGTTGACGAGTTCCGTGGAGATCTTCTTGCCCTGCAGATCCTCGATCTTCGTCACGGGCGAGTCTTCCCGGACGACAAGGACCCAGCGGGCCGGTCTTGCAAGCACCTTGGAGTACACCAGGTCTTCGACCACGACAACATCCGACTCGTTCTCGACGACCCAGTCATGGCCCGTGAGGCCCAGATCAAGGGTCCCCGCCTCGATGTACTTGGACATTTCCTGGGCACGCGCCAGGGCGCAGGAGATCTCTTCGTCGTCGATGTCCGGGAAATAGCTGCGGCTGTCGTAGCTGATCCGCCAGCCGGCTCTCTTGAACAGATCGACCGTGTTGGTCTCGAGGCTTCCTTTCGGTATGCCGAGTTTCAGTTTTTTCATTTGTAGACGTCCTTCGGGTTGAAAATGAGCTCGCCGACGATTTCCTCGCTGCCGCCGGACAGCTTCCGGTAGAAGCACGACCGGTACCCCGTGTGGCAGGCCGCCCTGCCGATCTGGTCCACCAGCAACAGGATGGTGTCGTTGTCGCAGTCGATCCGGATCTCCCTGATCCTCTGCACGTTTCCCGAGGTTTCCCCCTTGACCCAGAGCTCGTTGCGGGAGCGGCTCCAGTAGGTAGCCTTGCCCGTTTCGAGAGTTTTCTTCCACGAAAGCTCGTTCATGTAGGCAAGCATCAGGACTTCCTTCGTGTCATAGTCCTGAACGACGGCGGGAACGAGGCCGCCGCTTTTCTTGAAATCGGGTTGCACCATATCTCTGATTACAGTCTCCTTTTTCCTTTTGCCTTTGCCCTTCTTCCTTCGTCTATGTAACGGGCAATACTAAGGAAACGACCCGCTTTTATCAAGAACTATTTTCTTTTCGCCTTGCCTGGCCCCGCAAATTGTGTTAGAAAAATAGCTGTTTTTCCTTTGAGTTACATCCCCGCGGGAGGAATTTGCAGGCAGCGGGAACATGAAAACGCACGACTCGACGGAGGGGAAAATCCATGTCAGTACTCATTGGCGGCGGCGTATCGGTCATGCTGGGCCTGGTTCTGCTCATCTTCTGGTACAAGCACTTCCTCGTTCTCCTCATGGGTGCCATTCCGATCCTTCTCATCATGGGCGGTGCGCTTGCTGTTTATGTGGGGCTCGACGAGCTGAAGGACAAGATCCGCGAGACGCAGGAAAAGGAAAAGGAGGAGCTCAACAAGGCACGGGCCGAGCTCGAGCGGGCCAAGGCGGAGGCCGATAAATACCGCGAGGAATTGGAGAAACTAAAGGATACCAAGTAGCCCCGATCCAAAACCCTTCACAAAGGTTTTCCGCGGCCGCGAGAATCCTCTCTCTCGGTGTTTCTGAACACAAACCGAGTGGACCGTCTGCCGCATCAACCCCGTCGCTGCGGATCCCCGCAAAATGAATGGCAGATCAGCAGATGCCGCCCTTTTCACGATGCCCGCCTCTTGTCGATGACCGGGATCACCCCTGCGTCGTCCCTGGACAGGCTGCCCGGCTCGACCAGGCTGACAGCGACATCGATGCCGATCACGGATTTGATGCGTTTCCTGAACATCTCCAGGAAAGCCCGGGGCTTTTGAACCTCGACGGTAAAAATCCGTTCCGTGACCTCGATCCTCACCTCGAGGACATCCATGGCCGCCTCGCGTTCGACGATGATCTGATGCGGGGCTTCACCCTGCGCCGTGTCAAAAAGGATTTCCCTGATTTGCGAGGGAAACACATTGACCCCTTTTACGATGAGCATGTCGTCGGAGCGCGTCATGGTTTTCTTCATGCGAACCAGTGTTCTGCCGCAGTCGCACGTTTCGTAGTCGAGACTCGTCAAGTCCCCCGTGCGATAACGGATCATCGGAAAGGCTTCCTTGTTGAGGGTGGTCAGCACGAGTTCGCCTTCCCTCCCGGGCGGCAGGACGGCTGTCGTCTCCGGGTCGATGATTTCGGGGATCAACGCATCCTCGGACAGATGCATGCCTTTTCTGCAGGCGCACTCGCCGGCGACACCCGGCCCAATGACCTCCGACAGGCCGTAGTTGTCGGTCGCCCTGAGGTGCAGCCTGGCTTCGATTTCCGCCCGCATGGCTTCCGACCAGGGCTCTCCGCCGAACAGCCCCACCCTCAGGGACAGCCCCTTCGGGTCGATCCCCATCTGGTTCATCCGGTCGGCCAGGATCAGCGCGTAGCTCGGCGTGCAGACCAGCACCGTTGTCTTGTAATCCTGCATGATCATGATCTGCTTTTCCGTATTCCCCGTGCTCGTGGGGATCACCGATGCGCCGATGGTCTCCGCACCGTAATGCAGGCCGAATGCACCGGTAAAGAGACCGTAATTGAAGGCAATCTGGACCAGGTCGTCCCGGGTCACACCGGCTGCGGTCATAAACCGGGCGACGAGATTGGACCACATCCTGACATCGTTTTTCGTGTACCCCATGACGATGGGCTTGCTGGTCGTGCCGGAAGAGGAGTGAATGCGGACGACTTCCCGGAGCGGCACGGCAAACATCCCGTACGGGTAATTCAGGCGCAGGTCATCCCGTGTGGTGAAGGGAAGACGTGCCAGATCGGCCAGCGACTGGATATCCTCCGGGATGATCCCCCGTTCCGTGAATATCTTCCGATAGTGAATCACATTCTTGTAAACCCGGTTCACGGTTGCCTGAAGCCGCTCCAGCTGGAGCTGTTCGAGCTCATCGCGCGACAGGCTTTCACGAGCGGAATCCCAGATAGTCATACCCAAGCCTCCTGGCGGCGGATCGATCGTTATCGTTCCCAGATCTGCTTCTTGTCCTTGCCGAGATAGGCCCTCTGGACCTCGCGGTTCTCCAGCAGCTCGGCCGCTGCCCCTTCGAGAATGATTTTCCCCGTCTCGATCACATAGCCGCGATCGGCGATCTTCAGGGCCGCCCTCGCGTTCTGCTCAACGAGAAGGACCGTCGTCTTCCGCTCCCGCGACAGGCTCTCGATGACCCGGAATATCTCCTGTACGATGAGAGGCGCCAGCCCCATGGAGGGTTCATCGAGAAGCAGCAATCGCGGCTGCGCCATCAGCGCGCGTCCGATGGCCAGCATCTGCTGCTCTCCCCCGGAAAGGGTTCCCGCCGGCTGCTTTTTCCTCTCCGAGAGCACGGGAAACAGCTCATACACCATGGCCAGCGCGGCTTTCATATCTTTTTTGCCCTCCCGTTTCCTGCGCCGCACGTACCCACCCAGCTCGAGGTTGTCGGCAACGTCAAGAGGTTTGAAAACCTGCCGGCCTTCAGGGACCTGCGAGACGCCGACCTCGACGATCCGGTGCGCCGGAAGATCGTGGACGGGCTCGCCCGCAAACAGGATCTGGCCGCTCTTGGCGGGCACAATGCCCGACAGGGAGTTCAGGAGGGTCGTCTTGCCGGCACCGTTTGCGCCGATCAGCGTGACGATCTCGCCTTCCTGCAAATGCAGGGAGACGTTTTTCAGGGCATGGACCTGTCCGTAATAGGTGTTGATATTTTTGATTCTCAGCATATCCGATGTCTCTTCATCGGTCAAATTCGGGGCCCTGAGACTCTTTCCCCGTTACCCTTCACCCAGATACGCGGAGATGACCGACGGGTTTTCCTGGATCTCCCGCGGAGTCCCCTCCGCCAGCATGCACCCCAGATTCAGGACGACGACCCTGTCACAGACGTCCATGACCAGGTCCATGTCGTGCTCCACGAGAATCACCGTGATGCCGGAGAGCCGGATCCGCTTGATCAGTGCGGCAAGCCCGATCGTCTCCCGGCTGTTGAGCCCTGCTGCAGGTTCATCCATCAGGATGATCCGCGGTTCGACGGCAAGGGCCCGGGCAATCTCGAGAAGCCTGCCCTTGCCGAAAGGCAGGCTCGCCGCCGTCAGATCAGCCGAATCGGCCATGCCGACGAATTCGAGCCATTTCATGCCGAGCTCCCGGATGCGCTTTTCCTCCCTGACCTGGCCCGGCAGCCTGAAGGCACAGGAAACGATTCCGCTTCTGCTCCTGGTGTGCAGACCCACCATGACATTTTCCAGGACGCTCATCTTCCCGAAGAGCTCCACATTCTGGAAGGTCCGCACCAGGCCCAGCGTCGCAAGCGTCTCCGGCGCAAATCCAGAGATGTTTTTCTCTTCCAGAAAGATGCTCCCCGATGTGAGGCTGTAAATGCCGGACACGATATTGAACAGGGTCGTCTTGCCGGCCCCGTTGGGGCCGATGACGCCGGTGATGGCGCCTTTCTCCATGGAGACAGACACATTTTCCAGCGCCGTGAGCCCCCCGAACACCTTGGTTACGCCCTGCAGTCTAAGCATTCGTCCGGTCCTTTCCTCTCATGCCCGCACGGGCGGCCGCCTCGACCCGCCGAATCCCGCTCACAAGGCCGCCGGGCATGAACATCGTCATCACAATCAGCAGCAATCCGTAGACCACGATATCATAATCCTGCAGGACCCGAAGATACTCGGGAAGCAGGGTCAGGATGCCCGCCCCGAGAAAAGAGCCGTAGATGCTGCCGAGACCGCCGACGATGACCATGGTCACCAGTTCCACCGAGACGTTGAACCCGAAGGAAGCCGGTGCGATAAACGTCATCGTGCTGGCGTAGAGACTTCCCGCCAGGGCCGAGAGGATGGCCGAGATCGCGAACACCTGGACTTTCAGGAGCCGGGCATTGACCCCCATGACCCGGGCGGCGATTTCGGAGTCGTGGATGGCCCTGAGTGCCCTGCCGATCCTGGAGTTGGACAGGTTGATCGACAAAAGCATGGTCAGAAGGGTAAAGCCCCAGATGAGATAATAGTTTTTCTCGTCGCTGTCGAAGGCCCATGGACCGATCGAGAGATTGGGGATCCCCGAGAGTCCCGACGGCCCGCCGGTCAGATCCACCGTTTCATTGAGAAGAATGTAGACGATGATGCCGAAGCCCAGCGTCGCCATGGCAAGATAGTGCCCCTTGAGCTTCAGGATGGGGAACCCGATCAGGAAGGAAAGACACCCGACCGCAACGGCCGACAGGGCCATGGCGCTCCAGGGCCCGACGGCATACGCCGTTGTGAGAACGCCGGACAGGTACGCCCCGAGCCCGAAGAAAGCGGCATGACCGAGAGAAATCTGACCGGCCAGCCCGAGCAGGAGATTCAGTGCGACGGCGAGCATCGTGTTGATGCCGACAAACACCATCACATTCACGAGGTAGCTGCCCTGGAAGAAGAGCGGGGCGATCAGGACCGCCAGCGTAAAGAGTGCGAATGCCAGGAATTTCCGTTTTTCCCTCGTCATTGCTTCTTCCCTAAACAGCCGATGCACAGGCCCCCGTGCATTTCATATTCTGCCGGCCCCTGCGGGGAGGACCAACGGGGATGAGAATCATACCCGTTCTGTTTCCGTCTTCTTGAACACTCCCTCCGGCCTGACGAACAGGATGACCAGCAGGACAACGAAGGCGATGGCATCCTTGTAGCTTGCGGAGATCAACCCCGCGCCCAGTGATTCCAGGACACCGAGAAGCAATCCCCCGATCACCGTGCCGAGCCCGCTGCTCATGCCCCCGATGATCGCTGCGCAAAACCCCTTGAGCCCCAGCAGGATGCCCACATCGTAGGAGGTCATCGTGAGGGGGGCAACGATGATCCCGGCCATGGAACCGATGGCGGAACTGATGACGAACGAGAAAAGAACCATTTTCCTGACATCGATGCCGACGAGACCTGCAGCCCGGGGGTTATAGGCACAGGCACGCATGGCCTTGCCGGCTATGCTGTACGTGAAAAACAGCCTGCTGGCGACAATGATCACGATGGTGACGGCAAAGATCCACAGGTGCTGCGGCAGGATGGTTGCACCGGCGATCTCCAGGGGGTCGCTGCCGGAGAAGGGCGGCAGGGCATGGGTGTCCTTGCCCCACAGGAGCATGGCCTGACCGCGGATCAGGATGCTGGCGCCGATGGTGATGATGACCAGGCTCAAGGGGGTGGCGTTTCTCAGCGGCCTGATGGCGAGACGCTCGAAGGCGGTGCCCACGGCCGTCGAGGAAAAAATGGCCAGCATCACCGCGGGCACCAGCGGCAGGTTCATGTCCGTAAGGAAGAACAGGGTCAGCATCCCGCCGAGCATCACAAACTCCCCCTGGGCAAAGTTGATGATCCCGGTGGCGTTGTAGATGACGGCAAACCCCAGGCCGATCAGGGCGTAGATGGCTCCGGTCGAAAGGCCGGACAAAAGATATTGAACGATTTGCGAGGCAGTTTCCATCAGCCCTCGATTCCTCTTCGATGCAGATTCCTGTCGTATCCTCTGCCGATCACGGGGTCACTTCACGAGGGCCCAGCCTTTTTTCTTCACTTCCACCAGGACGAAGGCATCCATCGTGAGCCCGGCGTGGTCCTGCGCAGAGTAGTTGAAAATGCCCCCGATCCCGCTGAAATTTCGAGTTTGCTCGAGCTGATCGCGGATTGCCGCCGGGGAGTCGCCCCCGCGTTCGATCGCGCCCTTCAACAGCATGACGGCATCCCAGGCATGTCCGCCGAAGTGGTCCCCTTCGGCCTTGTACCGCGCCTGGTAGTCCTTCACGAATTTCTGCAGGTTTTTCTTCTGCGGATCCGAGTTGGGCAGCAGATTTGCCACCAGCACCCGCCCGGATGGCAGGATGATCCCCTCGGAGGCATCGCCGGCGAGTTCAATGAACTTCTTCGATGAAACGCCGTGGCTCATGTACAGGGGAATGTTGAGTCCCAGCTGCTTGACGTTCCTCGCGATAATGGCGGGGCCCGGATTGGTTCCCCAGCATACGATGGCCTGCGCCTGGGTGCCCCGGATTTTCGTGAGCTGCGCGGTCATGTCCGTGTCCTTCGGCCCGTAGGTCTCGTCCGTGACGATCTGAATGCCGTGGCTCCTGGCTTGGGCCGTGAGCTGTTCTCTCCCGGATGCCCCGAAGGAGTCGGAAACGGTCAGAACGGCGATCTTGCTGATCTTCCGTTTCTTCAGCTGTTCGTAAATCCGGGCGACGGCCAGGGAGTCGTTCTGGGCCGTCTTGAAGACCCATTTCTTGACCGGCTCGGTGATTTTTATCCCGGCGGCGCAGGAGACAAGGGGTATCTGCGCCTTCTCCACCAGGGGGATGACCGCCATCGTGTCCCCTGTCGTGCTGGGACCGATGATCGCAACGACCTTGTCTTCCTTGATCAGCCGGGTGGCGGCCTGCACGGCTTTTGTGGCATCCCCCTGCGTGTCATACGTCACGAGCTCCAGGGTGCGCCCCTTGATCCCGCCGGCCTTGTTGATCTCGTCGACAACCATTTGAGCGGTGTTGCGCTCCGGTTCGCCGAGGAACGATGCGGGGCCGGTGATGGAGAACAGGGCCCCGATCTTGACGGGAGGGGCCCCCAGTGCCGGGCACGCCGTCAAAACGACGAACAGCAACGAAAAGAACACTCTGCAACGGATTCCTGACATAACGACCTCCTTGACTCCTGTCGGTTTGCCCCCGCGGCATGAAAAATAAAAAAAACCACGGGGCTCTTTGTTTTCCCGTGGTCTTTGTTTCTTCGCTTTTTGCCGGAGAAGGTTCAGCGATGGGCAGACCCGGGTAAGATATAGCTATAATAGTAATAGCCGCCGTAGCTATTTCCCGAAGCAACCCTTACCCTGAATTCGTTTCTGCAGACCATTGCCTGATGCGTACCCCGGTTGGATTGCGCTTACAAAACCACAGATAAAAATCAATGTCAAATAAAAAAGTGAACCGGATCGGCCGGATACCCTCCGAAGGCAGGGCCCCGGGAATCGGGACGCTGTGAAAACCCTTGCCTTTTCAGAAACGAATTTTATATCTTTAGGGTGAAGGTCCGCGAACCATGACCCGGAGCTCATGAGAGACGCCCGGCCGCCATCCGTCATTCTGTCAGGTTGCGGCCTTGTCTTTTTTCAGGACAATTCACTCGAGGGACAAGCATGTTTTTCCTGCACGACATTCTCGTCATCATCGGCCTTTCCGCTGCTGTGCTCTACCTCTGCCACCGGCTCAAGGTTCCTGTCATTGTAGGGTTTCTGCTGACGGGCCTGCTCACGGGTCCCTACGGCTTTCGCCTGGTCGGCAACATCGAGGCGGTCACGACGCTCGCCGAAATCGGGGTGATCGCCCTGCTCTTCACCATCGGCCTCGAGTTCTCGTTTGCGAACCTTTTCGAGATCCGGCGGACGGCTCTCATCGGCGGGACCCTCCAGATGGCACTCACGCTCGCAGCGTCGGCAGCCGTGGCCTATGCCTTCGGCCAGCCCTGGCGCCAGTCCGTGTTCATCGGGTTTCTCACGGGGCTGAGCAGCACCGCCATTGTCATGAAGCTCCTCCAGGACCGGGCGGAAGTCGAAACACCGCAGGGGGTCAACGCCCTGGGCATCCTGATCTATCAGGACCTCATCGTGGTCCCCATGATGATCCTCCTGCCCTTCCTGGGCGGGACGGCCCAGGTGTCGCAGGAAAACATCCTGTTCATACTGGCCAAGTCGGCCGGTGTGGTCTTCTTCACGATTGCCGCCACGCGCTGGGTCGTGCCGTGGATCCTCCACAAGGTCGCACAGACGCAGAGTCGGGAACTCTTCCTGCTCACCACGGTATTCATCTGCCTCGCCGTGGCGTCGCTGACCTATGCAGCCGGCCTCTCACTGGCCCTGGGCGCCTTCCTGGCCGGACTTGTCATCTCCGATGAATACAGCCACCAGGCGATGGGCAACATCCTTCCTTTCCGC
Source organism: Syntrophales bacterium (assembly GCA_035685905.1). GTDB lineage: Bacteria > Desulfobacterota > Syntrophia > Syntrophales > UBA2192 > UBA2192. The sequence continues at coordinate 26,004 of DASRZY010000228.1, read as the reverse complement.
GACATTTTCGCCAGCTTTTTCTTTGTCTCCGTGGGCATGCTCCTCGATCTGGGATTTCTTGCGAATTATTACGGCTACATCCTGATGGTTGCCGGGGGGATCATCGGGATCAAGGCCGTCCTGGCCACGGCTTCCGCCCTGGTCGTCGGGATCCCGCTGCGGGCCGCCGCCCTGGTAGGGCTTGCCATCTGCCAGATTGGCGAGTTTTCCTTCATCCTTGCCGAAACAGGAAGAAGCCAGGGGCTGCTCACGGACGATCTCTACCAGGAGTTCCTGGCCCTCTCGATTCTCACCATGATGGCGACGCCCTTCCTTTTTCAGTTTTCACCGCGCATCGCCGAAGCCCTGACCCGCCTGCCGCTTCCCCGCCGCTGGAAGCGGGGGACCTCGCACGTCCACGGCGCAAAGCGTTTCCACGAGAAGGAACATCTCGTCGTCATCGGATTCGGCATGACGGGGAGAAACATCGCCAGGGCGGCGCGGGAAACGAAGATCCCCTATGCGGTACTCGACATGAATCCCGACCGGGTCCGCGACGAGAGGGAAAAGGGCGAGCCTGTCTTCTACGGTGACGCCACCCACGAGGCCGTGCTCAGCCACGTGAACATCCGGCAGGCCCGGACGCTGGTCATCGCGATCAACGATGCGGCGGCCGCAAGGAGAATCACCGCGATCGCCCGTAAGCTCAACCACAGGCTGCACATCATCGCCCGAACCCGGTTTCGCGAGGAGATCAAGCCCCTCATGGACCTCGGCGCAAACGAGGTCATCCCCGAGGAATTCGAGGCCTCCGTGGAGATCTTCAGCCGGATTCTTTCACGCTACCTCCTGCCGGAGGATGAAATCCACCGCTTCGTGGAGGAAATCCGATCGGACGGGTACGCCATGTTCCGGAATCTCTCGAGGCACGCCACATCGTGCCCGAACATCGGCGCCTGTATGCCCGACATGGATCTTCGCTCGCTTCGTGTCCATGCGACATCGCCCCTTGCCGGAAAGACAATCGCCGAGGCAAAGCTGGGAAGCAGCTACGGGGTCACGGTGCTTGCGGTGAGGCGCGACGCGGAGATCGTTTCCATCCCGCCGGCAGAGCTTGCCCTTCAACCCGAGGACATCCTCTTCATCGTCGGGCCGCCCGAGAAGATGATGAACCTCGAAATGGTGCTGAGGGGGGAGGAATAGACACGCTCATTTCGTTGGTTCGTTAGTTCGTTGGTTCCGCGCGCCCGCTGGGCGCGGGTTTCAAGTTTTCAGTGATTCAGTTTTAAGCAAGAAAAGAAATCGCGCCCGGAGGATGTGGGTCTCACGTTCTCCGTTTTCGTTATGCGTTCATTCCTCGAAGCGCAGGACGAGAGCGGTACGGGTGGGGAGGTAGGCAAGAAGCTGATGGCGCAGGCCGGGTCCCTTCTCTTCCGGCTGCGTGAAGTAGACCTGGTCGCGCTCGAGACGCCCATGGCCGCCGTAGATTTCGGCGTCGCTGTCCAGGACGAGGCGGTACGTCCCGGGCTGCGTGTCGATCCGATAGCCGTCATAGGAACGGGCCGGGTGGAAGTTGAAGATGAACAGGTGCCCCGCGCGCTCGAAGGCGAGGACCTTGAAATCGTTGTGCTCGTGCGTGAGGCGCGGGTTCCCTGATCCCAGCAGGCCGATCTGCCGGGCCAGGCCGATCATCTCCCGATCAAACGCCGCCAGGAACCGGTATCGCAGCGTGCCGTTGTCCACGAGGCTCCACTGCCGCCGTGCGTATTTGTAGGACCAGCCGTTCCCCTCCCGCGGGAAATCGATCCACTCGGGATGGCCGTATTCATTTCCCATGAAATTCAGATAGCCGTTTCCTGCAGTGGCCAGTGTCACCAGGCGGATCATCTTGTGCAGCGCCACTCCCCGGTCCACGCGGACATTCTCCTGAAAAACGCTCATGCCGGTGTACATGTCGGCATCGATCATCCGGAAGACGAGTGTCTTGTCTCCCACAAGGGCCTGGTCGTGCGATTCGGCATAGCTGATGGTCTTCTCGTCGTGCCGGCGGTTGTTGAGTTCGTGCCACAGCTGCCCGAGGGGCCAGTCCTCGTCTGCCGTGTCCTTGGTGAGCCGGATCCAGTAGTCGGGCACACCCATGGCGAACCGGTAGTCGAATCCGGTCCCCCCCCGGGCCGAGGGCAGGGCAAGCCCCGGCATCCCGCTGACATCCTCGGCAATGGTGACGGCATCGGGCCGCACATCGTGGATCACGCGGTTCGCCAGGGTCAGGTAGGCCAGGGCGTCATGATCGACGGTCCCGTCGAAATAATCGTCGTAGGACAGGAAGGCCTTTCCCAGACCGTGGTGCAGGTAGAGCATGCTTGTCACGCCGTCGAACCGGAAGCCGTCAAAACGATACTCGTCGAGCCAGAACCGGCAGTTGGACAGCAGGAAGTGCAGGACCTGGTGTTTCGCGTAATCGAAGCAGCGCGAGCCCCAGGCCTCGTGGAGGCCCCTCGGGCCCTTGTGGAAGTACTGGTGCAGTGTGCCGTCGAAGCGGCTCAGGCCCTCCACCTCGTTCGATGCGGCATGGGAGTGGATGAGGTCCATGATCACGCAGAGGCCCTCGGCATGGGCCGCATCGATCAGCTCCTTGAGCTCCTCCGGTGTCCCGAATCGCGACGAGGCGGCAAAGAAATTGGTCACCTGGTAGCCGAAGGATCCGTAGTAGGGATGCTCCTGGATCGCCATGAGCTGAATGACGTTGTAGCCCGAGCGGACGATGCGCGGCAGGATGCTTTCCGTGAATTCCCGGTACGTGCCGATGCCTTCTTTTTCCTGGGCCATGCCCACGTGCGTCTCGTAGATGAACGGCGGTTTCGCCGGACACCGGAACCCTTCCTGCTGCCAGCGATACGGAGCAGGCGGGTCCCAGACCTGGGCGTTGAAGATGAGGGAGCGGGGGTCCTGCACGACGCGCCGGGCCCAGGCGGGGATTCGATCGCCCTGCCCCCCGATCCAGTGGACCCGGAGCCGGTAGAGATCGCCGTGGCTCATGGCGTCCGGTGGAAGACGGATCTCCCAGACACCGTCGGCGCCATCCGGTTTTTCCAGCGTGAAGGCGCTTTTTTCCTGCCAGTCGGTCATGGTCCCGACCAGACAGATGCGGGTTGCATTCGGCGCCCACTCCCGCAGCACCCACTCTCCCCCCCGTCGATGCAGGCCGAAATACTCATGACCGCTTGCGAAGTCGGCAAGGCTCATCCGCCCGCCCGTCAGACGCTTTTCCATCTCCACGACACGCCGCATGCGTTCGTCCAATTTTCTGCGATACGGCTCGAGAAGCGGATCCATTGCAATCAGGCGCTCCGTTACCTCCCGGCCGCCGGCTGCTTCCCGCCTCCCCTGCGCTCCGGCAGGCGCATCGCGATGATCCCTGTTTTCCGGCACGGGCTGCCTCCCTGTGGGTGAACGCCTTGTGAAGCTCCGCGCCCACAGGGCGGGGCTTCCCGGCAATGAAAGAATCGGACGTGATTGCGTCCCGAAAACATTGAGGAACAGGATTATTCCCCCTCAACCCGACCCCCTCCCACCGAGGGGAGAGGGAGATCAGGGTAGGATTTATTCTTAGGCGCCCCCGGTCAACGCCCAGCTGTTTGCATGATACAGAAATTGTGATTTTCTGCAAGGCTCCCGCTCGGCGTCCTGCAGCTCACCGCATTGACAATCCCCGTAATTATTTGTATACGAATTTCATCAACTCGAATGTACACAAAGGAGGGCGTATGGCGGCGGAGAAGGACCTCGTCAGAGAGATCAACGGCCACCTGAGGCACCTCATTCAGCTCCTTCAGACCCGCTCCAAGAAAATCCGCAAGGAGACGGGGATCACCGGGCCCCAGATCCTGGCCATGAAGACCCTTTCCGAGTCGCCCGGCATCAGCATCTCGGAACTCGCCCGCCGCATTTACCTCCACCCGGCAACGGTTGTCGGGATTGTCGACCGCCTCGAGGGGCGGGGCCTTGTCGTGCGGACGCGATCGAAAGAAGACCGCAGACAGGTCAACGTAAAACTGACCGCCAAAGGCAATGGCGCCCTGCGAAAGGCCCCCGAAGCGGCCCAGGGGAATCTCCCCGGCGTGCTGGAAACGCTTCCGGACAAGAAACTCAGGCGGCTGTCCTTCAGCCTCGCACAGCTCGTCCGGATTCTCGATCGCGCGGCAAAGGGGCCCGTCACAAAACGCCGCAGGGGCCGGCCCCGGAAAGAGGAGTCCGTAACCGGCAAAGGCAAGGGCAGAAGGACATCCTGAGCAGCCGGGGAGATGACGCCCCGGCAGCCGTATCCGATACAGCACTGGAAAAACGGAAGCACGGAGTCGCTCGTCACCGCCCCAATGGCTTCAGCGCGCGTACAGCAGCGAAACGGTCAACCCGTCAACGACCCCTTCACCCGGCGGGGCGCTTCGGATTTCCGACGGACAGGGATGGCGCCCAGGGAGGTCAAGGTGGATGAAAGGCTGCCATTGGGCTCTTTCTACCTGGGTCGCAAGCGTTCCTCCTTTGTGGTCTGGTCACCCTGGTCGGATGCGGTGGACCTGCGCATCCGTGCGCCTCGCACTCGCACGGTGAGGCTGCAGAGAGAAGCAAACGGCTATCATCACGGGGTTGTCGATGGAGTCGAACCGGGCGCGCTTTACGTTTATCGTCTTGACGGCCTGATCGAACGGCCCGACCCGTCCTCGCAATGCCAACCCCGGGGCCCCCGCGGGCCTTCCCGCCTCACCGACCCCCGCTTTCCCTGGAGAGATCGACAGTGGCGCGGCCTTCCACTTTCCGAATACATTATTCATGAGAGCAGCGACCGCACCGTCGCCTTTGATGTCCTCATCCCGGAGCTCGGTCCTATCCGGGACCTGGGCGCCACCGCTCTCTGTGTCAGGCTGGATGCAGCACGTCCGTCGGGCCTGCCCTGCTGCGTGCCCGCGTCCCGGGGAGGGCATGCAGGACTGAAGCGGCTCACCGATGCCTGCCATCGGAGGGGTCTCGCGGTCCTGTTGGGCACATCCCTGTTCGAGCCGGGTATCGAGGGAGACCCCTTTGCGTGCTACGGGCCTTACTTCACAGACCCGGATCGGCACATCAACATCGACGGAGCCCGCAGCGACGGGGTGCGGCGGTATTTTCTCGAAGGCGCGCTGCGGTGGTTCAGGGAATTTCACATCGACACCCTGGACGTCGGCCACATCGATCATCTTGTCGACCGCTCCCCGACGCCCCTGCTCGAAGAATTGACCCGCATGACCCGGGATGAATCGACCCGCATCGGCCGGCCGCTGCATCTCGTCGCGCAGAGCCGCCGCAACGACCCGCGCCTGATCCGTCGACGGGAGGACGGAGGGATCGGCCTCGATGCGCTCTGGAATCCTGACTTCCACGATGCACTCCAGGGAGTGCTGACGCAAGGGCTGATGACCCCGCCCCCCGAGTTCGGAAACGTCGGGCATTTCAAAAAGGCACTCCTCGAGGGTTTTGTCTGCTCGGGAGATTTCTCGCCTTCGCGGCAGAGGCGCCACGGACGGTCATCCCGGGATCTCCCGGGTGAGCGGTTTCTCGTCAGCTTCCCCCTGCCGTCAGGCCGGGTGCCAAGAACCGGTTTGGCGCTGGAGGAGCAAAAGCTGGCCGTCGCGACTCTCCTTCTCTCTCCCTTCGTGCCTCTGCTTTGCTTCGAGGGCCCCCGGGCCGCTTGTCCCGGAGGGGCCGGCCAGGGGATCGGCCCGTTTCACAGCGAACTCACGCGGCTCAGGAAGGAGCTTCGCTCCGCAGGTCTTCTGGACAAGCAATGCATGGGGATACTGGGCTACGAAGAAGAGACGTTCCTCCTTGCCCGATACTGGAAAGAGGATGAAGATCTCATCGTTCTGTTCAACGCGGGGCGGGAAAGGACTGTGGTGGCCGTGCCGATTCCCGCCGGTCCCTGGCTTCTTCGCTTCAACTCGGCCGACACAAGGTGGAATGGTCCCGGGAGTCGGCTCCCCGACATGATGCATGGAAGGGACGCGGACATCCCCCTGGAATTCACTGCGCGCTCCTGCGCCGTCTACACAAGGCACAAGGCAATGTGAAAGGGTCATGCGCGGACGGACGGGAGATGATTTCTGCTGCAGCAAAGAGAGGATTTCGTCCTTGGCCGTTACTCCATCCCGAAGACGGGGGCTTCAGGCCGCTGTCATGCTGATCGGCATCACCCTGCTGATCAGCGGATGCGCGACGCTTTCCTCCGGGGAGAAGGCTGACCGGGAAACCCGGCGCATGCTGGTCACCGCTTACGATCCCGGGCCCAAGTCGACCGGGTGGGAATACAGGTTTCTGGATTTCTTCTTCACGCCCGTTTATGCCTACGGCCCCCATAAGGGAAAGGTCAAAGAGGTGGGCATGACCTCGAGCGGGAAAAAAGCAAAGAAGGGGACCATCGCCGCAGATATCCGGCGGTACCCATACGGAACACAGATGCACGTGCCGGGCTACGGTTGGGGAGAAGTGCAGGATACGGGGTCAGCCATCAAAGGGGATCACATTGACGTCTTCTTCCCCAAAGAAAAAGACGCCATCGCCTGGGGCCGCAAGTACCTCGATGTAACGATCATCAGAAGAATGGAGTAATGGAATATTGGAATGCTGGAATGTTGGGTACGAAGAATCTCCTCCATGACCCAGTATTCCATCATTCCATTATTCCATCATTCCGTTTCAGACTTGCCCCTTGATCAGCTTGTAGAACAGTATCACCGCCCCCACGGAGACCGCCGAGTCGGCCACGTTGAAGGCAGGCCAGTGATAGGTGGAGACGTAGACGTCGAGAAAGTCGATCACCTCTCCGAGGCGGATGCGGTCGATGAGGTTGCCAACGGCCCCCCCCATGATGAGCGACATGCCGTAGGTGAGCAGGATGTCTTCCGTCTTCATCTTGATGATATAGAAGACGATGAGCCCTGCTGCGAACGTGGACACGCCGATGAGGAAAAGCGCCCTCAGGAACGGCGAGGCGTCGGACAGGAACCCGAAAGCGGCTCCGGGGTTTCTGACATAGGTGATGTTGAAATAGCCGTGGACGACGGGAATCGACTCATGCAGCGTCATGTGCATGTCGATGTAGACCTTCGTGATCTGGTCGAGCACAATGATCACCAGCACGGTGAGAACGAACAACAGATAGTTTCTTTTCACAGTCACCTCGAAACTGAAGGCGAAAGGATTGATGCCCTTTCGCCTTTTCTTTTTCTTCCGCCTTGACCCTTGTCCCTAAACCCTCGTCCCTCGGACCTGCTACTGCAGGTTCGCCAGGCACTTCGGGCAGATCTTCGGGTGGTTCGAATCGCGCCCCAGTTCCTCGCTGAAGACCCAGCAGCGCTCGCACTTTGCGCCGCCGGCCTTCGTCACGGCAACCTTCAGGCCGGGAAGTTCCGTGCTCTCGAAGGCATCTTTCAGTTCACCGCCCTTCTGCACGCGGAACCCCGAGATGATGCAGAACGCTTTCATGTCCTCCTCGTACTTCGCGAGAAGCTCCGTCAGTTTCTCCGGGCCGGTAACGGTCACGGCCGCATCGAGCGGGTGGCCAATGACCTTGTTCTTCCGGGCCGTCTCCATCGCCTTGGAGATCTCGCCGCGCACGGCAATCAGGGTCTTCCAGGTCTCGCCCAGTTTCTCGTCGGCCCAGGCCGCGTTCACTTCCGGAAACTGAGTCAGGTGGACGCTTGCAGCCTTGCCTTCATAGGCGGGCAGGCTCCGCCACACCTCCTCGGCGGTGAACGTGAGGATCGGGGCAAGCATCCTCGTCATGGCGTCGAGAATGATGAACATGGCGCTTTGCGCGGAGCGCCGGCCCTTCGAGGCCTTGCCCGATGTGTAGAGGCGGTCCTTCAGCACGTCGAGATAAAGCGAGCTGAGATCCACCGTGCAGAAGTTGTACAGCGTGTAGTAAACCATATGGAACTGGAAGTTCTCGTAGGCCTTCCGCGTCCGCTCGATGAGGGCCTGCAGGCGCCAGAGGGCCCAGCGGTCGATTTCTTCCATCTCGCCGTAGGGGACCATGTCCTTCTTCGCATCGAAATCGTAGAGGTTGCCCAGGATGTAGCGGCTCGTGTTTCGAATGCGGCGATACGCCTCGACGAGGCGCTCCAGGATCTCGTCGGAGATCCGGATGTCGTCGGTGTAGTCCTCGGCGGCAACCCAGAGACGAAGGATCTCGGCGCCGAACTTGTCGATGATCGCCTGGGGGTCGATGACGTTGCCCACGGACTTGGACATTTTCTTCCCCTCGCCGTCGACGACGAAACCATGGGTGAGCACCGTCTTGTAAGGCGCCCGGCCGCGGGTCCCCACAGACTCGAGCAAAGACGAGTGGAACCAGCCGCGGTGCTGGTCGCTGCCCTCGAGGTACATGTCGCAGGGGGAACGCAGGTAGCTCCTTGTCTCGAGAACGGCGGCGTGGCTCACGCCGGAGTCGAACCAGACATCCAGGATATTGGTCTCCTTGCGGAACGTCGTGCCTTTGCAGTCCGGGCAGGCCGTGCCCGCGGGCATCAGGTCCTTCGGCTCGCGCTCGAACCAGACATCTGCGCCATGCTCGCGCATGAGCCCCACGACGTGGTCGAGGATCTCTTTCGAGTAAACGACCGTGTCGCACGCTTTGCAGTAGAAAAGGATGATGGGCACACCCCAGAGACGCTGGCGGGAGATGCACCAGTCGGGGCGGTTCTCCACCATGCCGTAGATCCGGTCGCGCCCCCACGAGGGGAACCACTGGACGCTGTTGATGCTCTCGAGGGCCTTTTTTCGAAGCCCGTTTTTCTCCATGGAGATGAACCACTGCTCGGTGGAGCGGAAGATGATGGGCTTCTTGCAGCGCCAGCAATGGGGGTAGGAGTGCTCGATGTCCCCCACGCCCAGGAGCGCCCCCACTTCCTTGAGCTTCCTGTTTACGGCCCCGTTGGCGTCGAAGACGAACTGTCCGGCGAAGAATTCCACGTCCTTCGTGAAGTTGCCGTCCTCGTCGACGGGTGCGTAGTTGTCAAGACCGTACTCCATGCCGATCTCGTAGTCCTCGGCGCCGTGGCCCGGGGCGATGTGGACCATGCCCGTGCCGGCATCGAGGGTGACGAAGGGGGCCAGGATGAAGACGCTCTCCCGGTCGATGAAGGGGTGCTTGGCCTTGAGGCCTTCCACCACCTCGCCGGGGAACTCGTCGAGGATCTCGTATTCCTTGAACCCGAAGGCGTCCATGCAGTAGTCCACGAGGTCCCTGGCCATGATGAGGACCTCCCCTGTCTGCTTCACCTTCACGGCGGCGTAGATGAACTCCTTGTGGAAGGCGATGGCCAGGTTGGCCGGGATCGTCCAGGGGGTCGTCGTCCAGATGACGGCAAAGACCTTCTCGCCCTTGAGCTTCGGGCGCACGGCCGAGATGTCCGAGATCATGGGGAACTTGACGTAGATGGCCGGCGTCACGTGATCGCCGTACTCCACCTCGGCCTCGGCAAGCGCCGTCTTGCAGGTGGCGCACCAGTAGACGGGCTTCTTGCCCTTGTAGACGTCGCCGCTGAGCATCAGCCTGGCGAACTCAGCCGCCGTGATGGACTCGTACTCGTACGCCATGGTGAGGTAGGGGTTGTCCCACTCGCCGAAGACACCGAGACGTTTGAACTCGTCGCGCTGGATGCCCACGAACTTCTCGGCGTACTTGCGGCAGTACCGCCGCTTCTCGGCCTGCGTGAGAGTCCCTTTCCTGTCGCCCAGCTCCTTGTCCACCTGGTGCTCGATGGGAAGGCCGTGGCAGTCCCAGCCGGGCACGTAGATGCTGTCGAAGCCGGCCATGTTCTTCGACTTGATGACGAGGTCCTTGATGATCTTGTTCAGGGCCGTGCCGAGGTGGATGTCTCCGTTGGCGTACGGGGGGCCGTCATGAAGGATGTAGGTCGGGCGGCCCTTGGAGACCTCGCGGATCTTGTCGTAGATGCGGATCTGCTCCCACCAGCCGAGCGTTTCCGGCTCTTTCTTGGAAAGGCTGGCCTTCATGGGGAAATCGGTCTTGGGCAGATTCAGGGTACTTTTGTAATCCATCGGTATGTCCTCCAGACACGATCAAACAAAAAAAACAAATGCGTTCGTTAGTTCGCTAGTTCTATTGGTTCAATTGGTTCAAAATGGAGGGAGATTCCCCCAGGAAGCATCCTGCCAACAAACTTCTTTTCTTTCTCGAACCAATAGAACTAACAGAACCAATGGAACTTAACGAACTGTTTTACGAATCTGTAGCAATTATCACATTGTTCCCCGAGTTTCAAGGCGGATGAATACCGCTGCGGGATAAAAAAAGCCCCCTGCCGGGGCAGGAGGCTTTTTCGTTCTCGAGAAAGGGGCAAATCGCCTCTTCTTACATGTCCATTCCGCCCATTCCGCCGTAACCGCCACCACCGGGCATGGGCGGCATGGAGGACTCCTTCTTGGGCTTCTCGGCCACCATGCACTGTGTCGTCAGCATGAGACCTGCCACGGAGGAGGCGTTCTGAAGGGCGGAGCGGGTGACCTTCGTCGGGTCGATGACGCCGGCCTTGACGAGATCCTCGTACTCCTCGGTCGCCGCGTTGAACCCGAAGGGGCCCTTCTTCTCCTTGACCTTCTCCACCACGATGGAGCCTTCCATGCCCGCATTGGCTGCGATCATGCGAAGCGGCTCCTCGAGGGACTTCTTCACGATATTGACGCCCACCTGCTGGTCGCCTTCGAGAACGAGCTTCTCCAGGACGGAAAGGGTCCGGATGTAGGCCACACCGCCACCGGGGACGATGCCCTCTTCTACGGCGGCGCGGGTCGCATTCAGTGCGTCCTCGACGCGGGCCTTCTTTTCCTTCATCTCCGTCTCTGTGGCCGCACCCACGCGGATCAGGGCAACGCCGCCGACGAGCTTCGCGAGGCGCTCCTGGAGCTTCTCGCGGTCGTAGTCGGAGGTCGTCTCGTCGATCTGGGCGCGGATCTGCTTCACACGGCCCTCGAGGTCGGCTCGGGCGCCGGCGCCGTCGATGATCGTGGTGTTGTCCTTGTCGATGGTGAGCTTGCGGGCTTTCCCGAGGTCCTGCAGCTGTGCATTCTCGAGTTTCATGCCCATGTCCTCGGAGATGACCTTGCCGCCCGTGAGGATCGCGATGTCCTCGAGCATGGCCTTGCGGCGATCGCCGAAACCGGGGGCCTTCACGGCAGCCACCTGCAGGGTGCCGCGGATCTTGTTGACCACGAGCGTGGCCAGGGCCTCGCCTTCGATCTCCTCGGCAATGATGACCAGGGGCTTTCCGCTGCGAGCCGCCGACTCGAGCACGGGAAGGAGATCCTTCATGCCGCTGATCTTCTTGTCGTAGATCAGAATGTAGGCATCGTCGAAAGCGACTTCCATCTTCTCGGGGTTGGTCACGAAGTAGGGGGAAACGTAGCCGCGGTCGAACTGCATGCCTTCGACCACTTCCAGTTCCGTCTGGAGACCCTTGGCCTCCTCCACGGTGATGACACCCTCTTTGCCGACCTTGCCCATGGCCTCGGCAATGATGTTGCCGATGGACTCGTCGTTGTTGGCGGAGATGGTGCCGACCTGGGCAATCTCCTTCTGGTCCTTCGTGGGCTTGGAGATCTTCTTGAGCTCCTCGATGACCGCCTCGACGGCCTTGTCGATGCCCCGCTTGATATCCATGGGGTTGCTGCCCGCCGCCACGGTCTTGGCCCCCTCGCGGTAGATGGCCTGGGCCAGGATGGTTGCCGTCGTGGTGCCGTCGCCGGCGACATCGCTCGTGCGGCTTGCCACTTCTCGCACCATCTGGGCGCCCATGTTTTCGAACTTGTCCTCGAGCTCGATTTCCTTGGCCACCGTGACGCCGTCCTTGGTCACAACGGGGGAGCCGAAGCTCTTCTCGATGATCACGTTACGGCCCTTGGGGCCCAGTGTTACCTTGACCGCATCCGCCAGTGCATTGACGCCGTCGAGAATGGACTTTCTCGCCACCTCGTCATACTGCAGAATTTTCGCACCCATCTATTGTATCCTCCTTAATTTCGATTACTTTTTCTCGATGATTCCCAGCACGTCTTCTTCCCTCATGATGAGGTACTCGGTGCCGTCGATTTTGACTTCGTTGCCGGCGTACTTGCTGAAAAGGATCCGGTCGCCCTTCTTGACGTCCATGGGGATGACCTTGCCGTCTTCTGTCATTTTGCCCTTGCCCGCTGCCACGACTTCGCCTTCGGTGGGCTTGTCCTTTGCGGTGTCAGGGATGATGATCCCCCCCTTGGTCTTCTCCTCTTCCGCAACGCGCCTCACGATAAGTCTGTCGTACAATGGCCTGATCTTCATCGTCAAACCTCCCTTTTTATTGTTGTTATTTTCAGGATTTAATGCTGACCCTGTGGGTAGCGGATTTTAAATGCGGGAAATCAGAGGTATATATATGCATGGAATGGGGACTGTCAAGGGAAAGGATGAAAAATTTATCGCGTCCACAGGCTCGCTATTCGGCAATCGGTTTGATTTCAACAGCAACCATGCAATATTCCTTGAATTTTTCCGCATCTGCCCGCGTCCCGACGATATCACCCCAGTGGATGGGGATGGCGACGACGGGTTTCATCAGGTTTACGGCATCGGCCGCCTCTGCGGCGGTCATCGTGTAGGTCCCCCCGACGGGGATCACCACGATGTCGGCCCTGATTTTTTCCATCTCGGGGATGACATCCGTGTCGCCCGGGTAATAGATGCGACGCCCTTCTACCGTGATGACAAACCCCACCCATCCGCTCGTCCGGGGGTGGAAGGCCTTGTTGGTGTTGTAGGACGGCACGGCTTCCACGATGATTGAACCCAGTTCGACCCGGTCGCCCGGTTTGATGATTCTTGCCCCGGCCGGCAGATCCCCCAGGCAGTCGGCAGGAGCCAGGATAACGGTATCCGGCCCGGAGACTCTTTTTACATCCTGCGGCGAAAGGTGATCATAATGGCAGTGGCTGATGAGGACAAGGCCCGCCTTTTTCGGCTGCTTGACCTTCCAGGGGTCGATGTAAATGACCGGCTCCGCGTCGATCCGGATCGTCGAGTGGCCCAGCCAGAAAATCTTCTCCAGCATTGTGCTCCTCCTCCAAGGCTTGAGACAGTTTGTCCGGGGCTCAGTCGATGAGCGGGTGTACTGCTGCCGTTGAAAGAACCCGGGTGGAGACGACACAGGAAATGGAATTGGCCGCATCGTGAAAGCCGTTGATGAAGTCAAAGGCCAGCGCGACGACGATCAGGAAGATAACGGCGGCAAGAACCGGATCAGGCATGCTTCAGGACGATTCCTTCGATGATGTTTGAGACGTCCTCGCATACATCAATGGATTCCTCGATCCGCTCGAATATTTCCTTCCACTTGATCAGCTCGATGGGGTCCTTTTCGCGCTCGAACAGGCGGGCCATCGCCGTGCGCAGCACGTAATCCCCCTCGTTCTCCAGGGTGTTGATCTCCACGCAGGCCTCGAGGATCATCTTGGAGTTTTTCTTGTCCCGGAGGGCATGGACGACAACCTTCACCTTGGCGATGGCCTCGTTGAGAATCCGCATGAGAACGAAAAGCTCCTCGGCCGGCTTCTTGACCTTGTAGAGAAACATTCTCACCGCCGAGGCCTCGATCATGTCCAGGATGCTGTCCATCTTGTTGACCAGGGCATAGATGTCCTCGCGATCCAGCGGCGTGAGAAAGGTCTTGTGCATCCTCTCGTAGGCGCGGTGAGTGATCTCGTCGGCCTCGTGCTCAATCTCCTTGAGCTTCGTCAGCTTCGGCTCGCCGTACTCGTAGTTATTGAGAATGTCCACGAAGAGCTTTCCGCCCTCTTCGATCTTGCAGGCAAGCTCCTCGAAAAGATCGTAGAACTTCTCATCCTTCGGGACAAACCTCATGGCAGGAACCCCTCCTTCGGACTCGGTGCACGTCATAGCACAAATCCACACCAGGTTCAATGATATATCCGAAAAAAGGCCAGGAGAAGAACTTTTCCCAACTGACCAATTATCTTGACGATTTGACACGCACAGCGGGGAGTTCCATGCGGCTTTATCAAGAATCGATCACACGTTCCAGAGGTGATTTACTGCGGCGTTGAAAGGGCTGGCCGGGGGCGTCCCCGGCTTGCGGCAAGAAGACGACTCGGCAGGGCCGGCTGCAATGGATAGTTACGGCATCCTGCCGGGCATGGCAATGGGTTCCACGTCTTCTGGCAAAGGCTCGGGCCTCGTGATGATGATTTCGTTTTCCGTTTCGATGATCTCAATATCGCCCCGTTGCGCCAGACCTTTCACGATCCGGTAGACGCTTTCCACATCCCCCTCCGCAAGAAGGTCCTCGAACGGCTTCGCCAAATCAGGGGGCCGAAACACAAGAGTTCGATTCTCAATGCGGCGATGTATCTTGGAAGAGGCTGCGCAGATTGAATAAAGGACAATCGCAACCACGGCGAAAACGGATAGTATGCAGACCAGTGCCATTTGTCCAACCTGCCGATGAGATGACCGGGCAAGTCAACGTCGATCAAACCTGATGAAATTTTGGAGACCTCCCCTACAAGACATTGCATTAGTTGCATTTGTTGCACTTCTTGTCAAGTTGTTTATACGAAAAAAGTATTAGATCGATTCGAATGAAGGCGGATTGAAAAACGGGGGGTTAAAGCTGAGGGAAAACCCTGCATGTCCTTGTTTTTTAATGCAATGCTGAAGATCAATTGCTTATACGTGACCGGGAAATGCGTCAGGGCAGCGGGGTCGGATTCAGTTCCGGGGATTCGTTCCGGCGCCCCTCGAATTCATCCACAGCCGGAGGGCTTCGGCGTCAGCGGGCTTGATCTTCTTGAGGGCGGCAGCCTCACGCAGTGCCTCATCCCTGCGCCCCAGTACCCAATAAGCCTTTGCCAGATTGTCCCGCGCCTCGGCAGAGCCGGGGTTGAGTTCAACGGCCTTTTCCAGCTGTGCGGCAGCTTCCTTGATCTTTCCCTGTCGCCCCAGGGTCACACCCAGGTTTGTCCGTGCGCCGGCGTGGTCGGGCTTCGCCTTCACCGCCTCGGAGAGATGCCTGTGGGCCTCCTCAAGCTTTCCTTCCCGCAGGTACAGGTTCCCCAGGCTGAAATGAGCCTCAGCAAGATTGGGGGCATACCGCAGGGCCGTGAGGTACTCCTTCCGGGCTTCCTCGATCATGCCTTTGCGCAGGAGGAGAATCCCCAGATTCACCCGCGCATCGACAAGCGCGGGCTGCATCTCCAGGGCGCGGTAGAAGTGAAAGGCGGCCTCTTCCGTCTTGCCTTCGTTGGCCAGAAGCTGGCCCAGTCTCACATGGACCTCGGGGTACTCCTCGATCTGCAGCGACTCCAGGTATCTCGTGATTGCCTCGCTCGGCTTTTCCTGCTTTTTCAGGATATCGGCCAGCATGGCGTAGCCGGCGCCGAACTGGGGCCAGTTCATGATGACGTGCTGGAAAAAGGCGATGGCGATGTCGGACCGTCCCTCCCGGTCCATGGCCAGGGCGAGGTTGACGTGGGCCTTCAGGAAGTACGGCTTGATGCGAATGGCCTCGTGGTACTGGACGATGGCATCCTGCATCCTGCCCTCGCCCTGGTAGGCAGAGCCGAGGTTGTTGTGGGCCAGCGCGTTTCCCGGGCTTGCCGTGACGATATATTCGAAAAGTCGGGTGCTGTCCTTCCAGTGCCCGACCTGGATCCAGGTTGCGATCATCAGCGCGCCCATGACGCCACCTGTTGCGACGGCCAGGGCGGCCTTCCCCCAGGGTTTTCCCTCCGCAAGATCGTTCATTCCCCAGGCGGCCGCGATGAAGATTCCGATGAGAGGAATGTAGGTATACCGATCCGCCATGGAATGCCAGCCCACCTGGAGGATCCCGATGACGGGCAGCAGCGTGATCAGATACCAGGCAAGACCAACGATCAGGTAGGGGTACTTCCTGGCCTTCCAGCATGCAAAGGCCGCTGCAGCCGCAATTGCCGCGACGGAAACACCCGCCTTCCAGAGGGACACATCTTCACCCGCGTGTTGGTAGACGGGGACGAGCCCCGAGGGCCAGACGGCCAGCGCAAGGTAGGATCCGTAGGAGACCATGGCATTGACGATCCGGATCCACATCGGGTAACCGCCGGAAAAGGGCAAGGCCACGCCGCTGTGGATCTGCGCGACAATGGCCACAATGCCGAAAAGAAATCCGACCGCGAGAAACGGCAACTTTTCCTCGAGAAGCGGAAGAAGGGTCCGCGGGCTCCTGAGGTCCTGCAGGCTGAACCGCCGCAAGGGCCAGAGATCCAGGAGCAACAGGACCAGGGGGACCGTGACGAGCATGGGCTTTGCCATGAGGCCCAGGACGAAGACGAGCACGACGAGGCCATAGTGAACCCGCCGGCCTGTGCGGCAGTACTTCACGTAGGCCAGCAAGGTGAGCATGAAGAAAAAGGTGCTCAGGACATCCTTTCGCTCCGCCACCCAGGCCACCGATTCCACGTGGAGCGGATGCAGCGCAAAGAGGGCCGCCACGGCCGCGCTCCGGCCATTTGCCCCGGTCATGGCCGCCAGGGCAAGGAAGAGAAGGGCCGTGTTGGCCAGGTGTATCAACAGGCTCGTGAGGTGATGCCCGCCGGCCCAGAGGCCCCAGAGCTCCACGTCGAGCATGTGGGAGAGCCAGGTGAGCGGGTGCCAGAAATCGGCGTCGAAGGATGTGAAGGCCCAGAGGACACCCTTCAGGGTCAACCCCTTCAGTACGTTGGCATTGTCCAGCACGTATGGATTGTCGTCGAGATTGACAAAACGGAAGCCGATCACCTGCCCGTATACGGCCGCCGTGGCCGCGACGAGCAGCAGGGCGATCAGCAATTTGTTCCGGTCGATTTTGAAATTCATGGGCATAAAAACAGTTCGTTAGTTCGTTGGTTCGTTGGTTCTTTTTCTTGCTTAAAACGTAATCACGTAAAACGTAAACCCCGCCGCGGCGCGGCGCTGAACTAACGAACTTCTTTTTGCTCTTCCATCCACCGAGAGATCTCATCGGCCAGCTTGCCGTCAACGTTTCGTATCCACTCGTTCTCGTGAAGGGCCCTGTCCTGCAGGCCCATCCTCCACCAGGTCTGTACCGCCTTTGTCCGCAGAAGCAGAGAACCCGGCGCCAGTTTCACGGCCTCCTCGAGATGAGCCGCCGCATCATCGGTCCTTCCTGTCGCTGCAAGAGCCACGGCCATGTTGAGCCTCAACACGGGGCTTGCCGGGTTGAGGCCCATTGCGATCTTCAGATTCCCAATCGCCTCATCGAAACGCCTCTGCCGGATGAGCAGGGCGCCCAGGTTGGTATACGCCCTGTCGAGACGCGGGTTCATCTCGATGGACTTCTCCATCCAGGCCTTCGCTTCATCGTCGCGTCGCAGGCCTGCCAGAGTGTTGCCCATGTTGAAGACCACCTCTTCATCGGCCGGCCGCAGCGTGACGGCGCGCAGGGCATGGGGGAGCGCCTCATCGTAAGCACCCCGCAGTGTGAGAGCCGTGGCCAGGTTGTTCTCGGCGATCCCGTTCGGACCCGTCACGGCCAGCGTGCGGCGCATGAGCGTTTCACTGTCGCTCCAGTACTGGAGCTGATAGCACGTTACGGCCCCGATCGCCAGCGCAAGCGCACAGGCCCCGAAGGCGGCAAGCACCCTCCACCGCCGGGCACGGGAGAGAAGATCCGATGCCCCCCAGGCAACGATGATGAAGATACCGACGAGCGGGATGTACGTGTACCTGTCCGCCATGGAGTGGGTACCCACCTGGATGAGCCCGCTCACGGGTGCAAGCGTTCCAAGGTACCAGAGCCACCCGGTCGTGACATAGGGGCACCGCCGGATCGCAGGCAGCGCAATTGCCGTGATCGCCGCGAGAATAAGGCCTGCACTGATGGCCATCCCCGCAGGAACAGGTTCCAGCGGATAGGAAACGGCCAGATCAACGGGCAAGACCGTTTTCCCCAGGTACGCCACGGTCGAAAGGGCGGCATTGGAAAGCCGCATGTCGAGGGGCACCAGATCCATTCCGGCCAGTGCCGCGCCCCTGCCCTGGGCAACGACGGCCATGACTCCGGCCGGCACGGCGAGAACCACGAAGGGGATTTTTTCCAGGATCACAGTCTTTGCAGCATCCCATCGCAGGCCTCCGCTCCCGAAACGCTGAAGCGGCCAGGCATCCAGGAGCAACAGGACGAAAGGAACCGTCACGAGCATCGGCTTTGCCATGAGGCCCAGCGCATAGGGTGTGAGGACACACAGGTAACGTCCCGGCGTGCGTTTTTCCACGTATCGCGGATAGGCAAGCAGCGTGAGCATGAAGAACAGCGTGCTCAGAACGTCTTTGCGTTCCGACACCCAGGCCACCGATTCCACGTGGAGCGGGTGGAGGGCAAAAAGGGCCGCCACGGCGGCGCTTTCCCAGAAGCGGTTTGTCAGCCGCGCAAGCGCCATGAAAAGAATGAGCGTGTTTGCCACGTGCAGCAACAGGCCCATGGCGTGGTGCCCGCCCGCCCAGTCACCGAAGAGCTGCCAGTCGAGCATGTGGGAGAGCCACGTGAGCGGGTGCCAGAAATTGGCATCGAGGTTCGTGAAGGCCCACTGGATGCCTGCCGGGGTGATCCCCGCCCGCACGTGGGGGTTTTCGTAAGCATAGAGCTGGTCATCGAGGTTGACAA
Organism: Syntrophales bacterium; assembly: GCA_035685905.1. Taxonomy (GTDB): domain Bacteria; phylum Desulfobacterota; class Syntrophia; order Syntrophales; family UBA2192; genus UBA2192. The sequence continues at coordinate 7,276 of DASRZY010000228.1, read as the reverse complement.
AATCGAAGCCCATCACGGGGTAATAGACCGCCAGCACTGCCGCGGCAAGCACCAGGCAGACATAGATTCCCCTGCGCTCGAAGGGCACGGTCATTCGTTCACCTCGCATCGGGGCTCCGGTCGTGAATTGTCTTCTGCATCCGGTTTTCGTTTGCGCCAAACGAAGACACCGGCAACGGCCAGCCATGCAAAAACCCCGGACAGGGAGAGCCAGGCGCCGATCACGAAGGAGACGGGGCGGTACTCCATCCTGATATGATGGTGCCCCGTCGCCAGCGGCACTCCCCGCAGGGCATAGTTTGCGGGGATGATCTCATAGGAGCCGGAGACACTGCCGGCCAGGGGCACGATCCGCCAGCCTTCCACGAAGCTGTCCGTTACGAGAAGGATCGATGCACTGTTCACATCGGCCTCTATCGTGAGCTGGTTCGGAGAAGTCTCCGTCACGGTTACGGTCCCAGGGTTTGACGCGACTGCCACTGCGGGAAGGTTCGGGTCCCGTTCCAGGACAACAAGCCTGCGAGGGTCAAATCCCGGCTGCCCGAGGATGGCGAACGCGCGGTCCCGGTCCGGCTCGACGGCCCACTGCCCGATCAGTGCCGCCCGGGGCATGATGTCCCCGCCCAGTTCTGTAAGCGCGATGCTGCCCCCGACGGCTCTCAGCATGTACCGGCACCCCAGCATCCTCAGCAGAGGGTGTGGCTGGAAACGCGTTGCGTTCTGCTCGACCTGCGAAATATCCATGTGCTGCATCCAGGCCATGAACTCACCATAGCGGCGCGGAATCAGCGGGTCGTAGCCCCAGATGTCCCGCCATCCCATCGACATGGCCAGATTCGGGCTGTACGGGTTGAAGAGGCGGTGCTCGTCGAGCCTGTTGCCCACCAGGGCCGCCAGTTCAGCAAGATAGGCGGCGGAGAGCCGGAAGGTGTCCCGGACGGGCATCCCCGCTGCAAAGAGCTCCACGACGGCCAGGCTGACGAGCAGCGATGCCTTCCAGGTGTTGGATACCCTCAGGAACAGGACCGCCGCGATGGCCACGCAGGTGGCAGACAGGACCGCGAGGGCCTGGGCCGCAACTTCGCCTGCCTGCAGGATGACCAGGCTGTTCAGGTAAAATCCTTCGGCAAGGTAGCTCTGCTTCGTCTTGCCGATTCCAAGCATCAGCTCCGCCCAGAAGCCGGAGGGCGTCTGGGCAGACTGCAGGATCGCAAGGGCGGCAGCCAGTGAAAGAGCCGCCGAGGCCCCCAGGACCGACAGGACGGGCCAGCGCTTCCGGAGCCCGTCCCGGATGAGGCAATCGAGCCCCATGGCGGAAAGCAGGATCAGGAAGAGCGAGGCCTGAAAGACAAATTTCGATGTCCCCCGGAACAGATTGAAACCGGGAAGCCATGCATGCAGGAGGGGAAACCAGGGCATGTAGGATCCCATGGCCAGAAGCAGGAGGATCACCACCATGGAAAGCACGATGAATCTGTCTTTTCCCCGGCGAAACACAAGGGCGTAAAAGGCAAGCAGGAAACCGGTGACGCTCACAAAAAGAGACATCTCCCACAGGTACCAGCGCCCCCAGTAGGGGAAATGAATCATGTCGCCCAAAAAGGCGGGGGCAACCCAGGTAATGAGGTTCTCCGGCGGGAAGGAAAACAGGGCAGCAAACTCGTGGGAGACGCCCATCCCCCGCAGGGTGGCCTTGCCGGCCTCGATGCCGGGCAGGATCTGGGCTGCAGCCAGGATGGCGGCGCCTCCGTAGAAGACGGCAAAACAGAGCAGTGCTTTCAACCGCTCGGGTGCCCCGTACAGCCGGATGCCCAGGTAGATGGAGGCCGCGATCCCCGTGTAATAGGCGTACTGGATGTGACCGGCCAGGATCTGCATCGCCACGGCCCCAACCCCCAGCAGGCACCACCCGGCGGAGGGCTTCTCGAGGATCCCGTCGATTGCAAGGAAGAGCAATGGCACCCAGATCATGGTGCAGAGATTGGGCAGGTGCCCTGCGTAGATGTGCAGGAAGTACGGAGCGCAGAAGATGAACTGGGCCCCGGCCATAAAGCAGGCCAGCGGGTGCAGGCCCCGTTTGAGCGCCCAGAGATAGAAGAAGAGACCCCCGAGGAAGGCGTGCAGGGAAATACCCCAATTGATGGCCTTCGCAAGGGGCAGGACCAGGTAGAGGACATTCAGCGGGTAGAGCAGGGCCGACTGGAATCCGGCAAGAAAAGGCGCACCGCTGAAGATGTGAGGGTTCCAGAGGGGAAGATTCCCGCGGAGCATCTCCTGGACGGCAAAGCCCCGCCAGTGCACGAACTGCGCGGCCAGATCTGCTCTGCCGCTGGAGAGCACGGCGTCGCCGGGGAAAAACAGGACATCCCAGAACATCAGGATCGTGAGAGCAAGAAGCCCCAGGGGGCCTCGTAACGAGCCTGTCAGGCGTAGCGGGTTACATTCCATGGCGTCCTAAATGGCAAGGATTTACAATCGTGAGAGTATCAGGCAAAGACTTACAAGATTCATGCCTTTCCCGGGTCTTTTCGCGCCCTTTCGCCGGGCATCAACACCGCCCCCGTCACAGCCTTCGAATAAAAAAATCCCCCTGTGCCCGTCATGTACACAGGGGGATTCTGTTGCCTGCTGTTGGCTGTCTGCTGCCTGCCGTCTGCTATCTGTTCTCTCCTGTACCCTTTCTTAGAGGAGTCTCGCCCCCATTTCGGCAACCAGCGACCTCTCCCCCTTGAACAACGTCACGTGGCCGGCAATCTCCTCGTCCTTCAGGTGCTCCACGAGGTAGGTGAGCCCGTTGCTGCTGGCATCGAGGTAGGGATGATCGATCTGTTCGGGGTCGCCCGTGAAGACGAGCTTCGTGCCCTCGCCCACGCGCGTGATCAGCGTCTTGATCATGTGCGGGGTGAGGTTCTGCGCCTCGTCGCAGATGATGAACTGCTTGGGGATGCTGCGCCCCCGGATGTAGGCCAGGGCCTCCATCTCGAGGATGCCACGGTCCATGAGGTGCTCGATGATCCGGTGCGGCTCGGGGTTGCTGCTGAAGATGAACTCCAGGTTGTCGTAGATGGGCTGCATCCAGGGCCGCAGTTTCTCCTCCTTGGAGCCGGGGAGAAAGCCCAGGTCGTTGCCCAGCGGGATGACGGGCCGCGTGACGAGCAGGCGCGAGTAAGCCTTCTGCTCCATGACCTTTTCGAGGCCCACGGCAATGGCCAGAAGCGTCTTGCCCGTTCCGGCACGGCCCACAAGGGTCGCCACGCGGATATGATCGTTCAGGAGCAGCTCCAGGGCGAAGCGCTGTTCCTTGTTTCGCGCCTTGATTCCCTGGTTTGTGCTCTCGCCGTGGACCAGCGGCCTCAGCTCGCCGCGGAAGTACCGGGACAGGGCCGACTGGGAGGACGCAACGTGGTTCCGTAAGACAAAGAACTCGTGGGGACGCCCGGGACCGCGGCCGTTCATCTGGAGGCGCCCCTCCTTGAAAAAGGTGTCCATCTCCTCTGCCGTCACGTCCACCACGCCTGCGCCCGTGTACAGCTCGTGGTAGTTCACCTTGTCGTTGTAGAAGTCCTGGGCGGGAATGCCGAGGACGTCCGACTTGACGCGCAGGTTCAAGTCCTTCGACACCAGGAAGACCCGCCCGACAAGCTGCTTGCTCAGGCTGTAGGCCACGGCGAGGATCCGGTTGTCCGTCTTGTTCGGGTCGAAGCCGGGGGGGAAATCGGCCACGGCGTCCTGGTGGTTGATCTCGATGCGCAGCCTTCCGCCCGAGGGAAGAGGCACGCCCGTCGACAGGCAGCCCGACTCGCGCATCCTGTCGAGTTCCTGGGAGACGACACGGGCGTTGCGCCCGACCTCGTCCTGCCTTTTTTTCTGATTGTCGATCTCCTCAATGACGGCCATGGGGATGACTACGTTGTTGTCCTCGAAGGCAAAAAGGGCCCCCGGATTGTGGAGCAGCACGTTTGTGTCCAGGATGTATGTTTTAATCATGAGTTCAGACTCCTCCGCATCCGCAGCAGCCTGGTGCCCTTCCTCGCGTTCCTGTCCCTGCAAGGCGAAGTCCCTCGCGGGTACGGGCAATAGCTATCCTTCGGGGTGCAACGATTGTCGGCCGAGGTCGGGCCGGTAGGCAGGGTTCGTGGGGTTGATCCGATTGCAGGATTGGCCTCCTGTCTATTACGCCGCATCTTCCGGCGCTCGGATGATACACTCAAAATGCCGCTACTTGCTACACCATCTTCATAACGTGCATGCCCGATGTTGTCAAGAATTTCCTGCCGCGCCCGCCGGGCGCAGTTTTAAGTTTCAAGTGAAGAAAGAGGTAAGATAAGAGAGGAAGATTGCCAAGATCAGCGTTCCGCGAACTTGTAGCCCACACCGCGGACCGTGACGATGTACGTCGGGGAGCTCTCGTCGGGCTCGATCTGCGCCCTCAGGCGCCGCACGTGCACGTCGACGGTGCGCGGCTCGACAAAGGACTCGTCGCCCCAGACCCGATCCAGGATCTGCTCCCGGCTGTAAACTCGCCCGGGGTTGCGCGTCAGGAACCGCAGCAGATTGAACTCCGTGCGGCTGAGCGGCACGCTCTTGCCATCGACGCTGACCTCGTAGGATTTGAGATCGATCCGCAGCCCCTTGAATTCGAAGATCTCGGCCTCTTCGGATGCCCGGCGCGCATCGGCCCTGCGCAGCACGGCCTTCACCCGGGCCAGGAGCTCCTTCACGCTGAAGGGCTTGGTGATGTAGTCGTCGGCGCCCGCCTCGAGACCGACGACCTTGTCGAACTCTTCGCCCCTGGCCGTCAGCATGATGATCGGGATGCCCGCCGTATCCTGGTTCCGGCGGATCCGCCTGCACACCTCGAGGCCCTGGATGCCGGGCAGCATGAGATCCAGAACCATCAGGTCCGGTTTCTCCGAGCGCGCAACCCGGAGCGCCCCTTCCCCGTCGTAGGCCTTGAGGACCCTGTACCCCTGCCTCTCGACGTTGTAAGCGACAAGATCGACGATATCTTTTTCGTCATCGACGATGAGGATGCTCGGCGCCATGGGTGACCCCTGTGGTTTCAACCCGCCCGGCAGGATTTCCTAGAACAGCTGCTCCATCAAACCCCTGAGGTTGTCGATCCGGATGCGCTGTATTCCGTCGGCCTTGCCGGCATCGCGCAGGCGGGTGAGCGGCATGATGCACCGCGTAAACCCCATGCGGGCCGCCTCGCGGATGCGCACGTCCATCTGGTTGATCCCGCGGACCTCGCCCGTGAGACCGACTTCGCCGAAGACGGCCGTCTTCGGGTCGATGGGTCGATCGAGGAAACTCGATGCGATGGCCGCAAGGATCCCCAGGTCCACGGCAGGCTCTGCAAGCTTCACGCCCCCGGCGACGTTGACGAAGATGTCGTGGTTGCCCAGGTGCAGGCCCCCGATCTTGTCCAGAACCGCCACCAGGAGCGAGACGCGGTTCACGTCGACGCCGATGGCGGTGCGCCGGGGCATGCCGAAGCTGGTGCTCACCACCAGCGCCTGGAGCTCGACCAGGATGGGCCGTGTGCCCTCGATGGCCGCCACCACGACGGAACCGGCCACCCCCTCGGGCCGCTCCGTGAGGAAGTACTCCGAGGGGTTCGACACCTCCACGAGGCCCCGGTCGCGCATCTCGAAGACGCCGATCTCGTTGGTGGCGCCGAAGCGGTTCTTGATCCCGCGGATGATCCGGTAGGAGTGCCCCGAGTCGCCCTCGAAGTACAGGACCGTGTCGACCATGTGCTCGAGGACCTTGGGGCCCGCGATGGAGCCGTCTTTCGTGACGTGCCCGACGAGAAAAACGGGGATCCCCGTCTTCTTGGAGAGGATGATCAGGCGCTCCGAGGCCTCCCGCACCTGCCCCACGCTCCCCGGCGCCGAGGTGAGCATGGAACTGTAGACGGTCTGGATGGAATCGATCACGACGGCAGCGGGCCCGACTTCCTTTATATAGCGGAGGATGTTCTCGAGGGAGACCTCCACGAGCACGAAGAGGTTCTTCGAGGCGGCCCCGATCCGGTCGGCCCGCAGCTTGATCTGGCTTGCCGACTCCTCGCCCGAGATGTAGAGGACCTTGAGCCCCCCCGATGCAAGCCGATGCAGGACCTGGAGCAGCAGGGTGGACTTGCCGATCCCGGGGTCGCCCCCCACGAGGATTGCCGAGCCGCCCACGATGCCCCCGCCGAGGACGCGGTCCATCTCCTCCATGCCCGTCTTGAGGCGCCCCTTCTCGTCGGCCTCGACGGCGTCGATGGGGCGGGGCTTTTCATTCAACTGGTACTCCGCCGGCACGCGGGCATCGGCGGCCTGCGTCGGCTCCTCGGCAAAGCGGTTCCATTCGCCGCAACCGGGGCACTTCCCGATCCACTTGGGCGATTCATATCCGCAATTCTGGCAGAAAAAGGCGGTTTTCGTTTTTTTCATAGAAAAAACCGTTCTGTTGGTTCGACAAATAACAGACGTCCGTTAGTTCGTTAGTTCCTTGGTTCCGAACCAGGTCACTAACGAACTGCTTTGTTGAACTAACTGAACTGCTTTACTGTTTTGTCCTGTTTCCGTCAATCAAAAAGGGACGTTGCCCTCCCGAAGCCCCCAGGAATTCGCTTGTCTAACGCATCGATTTCTGATAAGAGGATTTTTTCGGATTTTTGACGACAGGTGATCAATCATGCATCATAATCCAAACTTCAGCTCCGGCCCCTGCAGCAAAAGACCCGGTTGGACCGTCGACGGGTTGAAAGACGCCGCCCTGGGGCGCTCGCACCGCTCGGCACTCGGCAAGAACAAGCTGGGCGAGGCCATTGCCCGAAGCAAGAAACTCCTCGGGGTCCCCGGCGATTACCTGCTCGGGATCCTCCCCGGCTCCGACACGGGCGCCTTCGAGGCGGCCATGTGGACAATGCTGGGCCCCCGGCCGGTCACGGTGCTGGTGTGGGAGAGCTTCAGCGGCGAGTGGGCCAAGGACATCCAGAAGGAATTGAAACTGAAACCGACGGTCCTCGAGGCCCCCTACGGGAAGCTTCCCGACCTGAAGGCCGTGGACTGGAAGAGCGATGTCGTATTCGTCGCCAACGGGACGACGAGCGGGGTGAAGATCCCGAACTGGGACTGGATCCCCGACAACCGCGAGGGGCTCACGCTGTGCGACGCCACGAGCGCCGTCTTCGCCATGCCCGTCGACTGGTCGAAAGTGGACGTCCTGACCTACTCGTGGCAGAAGTGCCTCGGCGGCGAGGCGGCCCACGGGGTCCTGGTGC
>DASRZY010000227.1:0-4637 GCA_035685905.1 Syntrophales bacterium | reverse complement strand
TTCCACGCGGCGTCCCCGGCCGCTTGACAGGTTCGAGGGCCGCTGGTATCAATGGTACAACATCAACCCCGGTCTGGATCACAGACCGCGATCCCCCGGGATGAGGCCGACGCCATGCCGCGCTCTTCCCCGTACCCTCTCGAAGGCATCTACCCGCTGTGCCGTGTGCTGCTCGGCGCGAGAAGATGGAAGCGCCTTGCGGTGTTGTGCCGCCAACCCTCGGCGCTCCCGGGCATCCTGGAGGGAAAGCATCGCCCGGGGAGCATGCCCCCCTTCGTCTCCGATCTGGCGCGTCTCGAGTGGGCCGTCCACGAGGTGGAAAAAGAGGATATCCCCGGGCGCAGCACCCTCGATCGGCTGACGTTGAACCCGGCCCTGCGTCTTCTTTCCCTGAAGTGGAAGGGCATCCCCGCCTGGATGAACGATGATCGCAAGAGCGCCGGGACACCCAGGCGGGGCAGCGAGATCGTGCTCGTCTGGCGCCGGCCCGAGTCCGGAGCGGTCATTGCCAGGAAGGCTCTCGAAGAGGACCTTCTCGTCCTCAAGATGACCGTTGAGGGCATCTCGCCCGAGGAGGCGGCCGAGACGGGGGCGATCCCCGTCGGCGCCGTGGACGGGGCGCTCAGGCGGGCCGCCGAGCAGGGCATCCTTCTTTGCCCTCCCTCCCGGATACGACGCGACCCCGCCGTGTTCCCGGAGGAGGCAGGCGAGGAGTTCCTCGTTTCCCCGATGTTCACACTCCAGTGGCACATCACCCAGGCCTGCGATCTGAGATGCAGGCACTGCTACGATCGCAGCAAGCGATCGCCCCTGAACATGAAAACGGCCCTGAGGGTCCTCGATGAGCTCAGGGATTTCTGCCGGGAGCGCTTTGTGGGGGGCCAGGTGAGCTTCAGCGGGGGGAACCCCCTGCTCTACCCGAAGTTCCTCGATCTCTACCGGGCCGCCGTTGAACGGGGCTTTCCCGTCGTCATCCTCGGGAACCCCGCGCCGCGGGAGAAGATCGAACAGATCGTCCGGATCGAGAAGCCCGCCGCATTCCAGGTGAGTCTTGAAGGCCTGGAGACACACAACGACAGGATCCGGGGACGGGGCACATTCCGGCGGGCCCTGGAATTTCTCGACCTGCTCAGGGAGTTCGGCATCTACTCCATGGTCATGCTGACGCTCACTCGCGACAACATCGGCCAGGTCCTGCCCCTGGCGGAAATCCTGCGAGACCGGGCCGATCTTTTCACCTTCAACCGGCTCTCGAGGGCAGGCGAGGGGGCGGCACTTGCCCTTCCCGGGCAGGCCGACTACATCGGCTTTCTCGGCGAATACCTGGAAGCGGCAAAAGAAAACCCCGTGCTCGGCCTCAAGGACAACCTGTTGAACATCTTCTGCCGCGCACACGGCGAGGGGGTTTTCGGCGGGTGTACGGGATACGGCTGCGGCGCCGCCTTCAATTTCCTCACGCTGCTGCCCGACGGCGAGGTCCACGCCTGCCGAAAGTTCCCCTCCCCCATCGGTAACATCCGCGATTCAAGCCTTTCCCGGCTCTATGACTCCGAGACGGCCCGCCGCTACCGTTCCGGTTCGCAGGCCTGTCTGGGTTGCCCGATCCGGGCCGTCTGCGGCGGGTGCCTCGCATCGGCCTACAGTTTCGGGCTGGATGTCCTGGCCCATCGCGATCCCTATTGCTTCATTGAGGCAAATTCCTGCAGCACTTTGATCCGTGACCGGTGAAAGAGGACGCCCGTTGGGCATTCACTGGCGATCACAAATCACTGTATTCGTCGTCGGCAATCTGTTAAAAGGCTACGGATCATCATGCGGGAGGCTCCCACGAACGGTGCGTGAACAACTTTTTCTCTTCGACTTTGATGGCGTGCTCGTCGATTCCCTGAGCTTTTATGAAAAGTCGGTGAATCTCTGCCTGGAGAGAATCGGCCAGCGGCCCATCGAAACGCTCGAGGAGTTTCTCGATCTGTTCGAAGAGAACTTCTTCAGCGCCATCGCGAAGCGCGGCGTCAACGTGGCACGGTTCATGGCCGCTTCGAAGGAAGTGACTCCCACCCTGGATTACGGCATCGTCAAGCCCGTCGAAAATTTTATCCCCGTCCTTGAAGAATTGAAGAAGTACAGCACCCTCGTCATCATTTCCTCCAACTCCTCCTACGCGATCCGGCTCATGCTGGGGAAGTACGGCTTTTCTCCATACTTCGACGACATCCTGGGGGCCGATTTTTCCTTCAGTAAAATCGAGAAGATCCGGCATGCCATGGATCGCTACGCGACCGGCGGAAACCATTCCCTTTACGTGTGCGACACAGCGGGGGATATCCGCGAGGCGAGGGAGGCGGGCGTGAAGACCGTGGCCGTCACCTGGGGGTGGCATCCGCGGAGCCGGCTGGAGAGGGCCCTGCCCGACGTGGTTGTCGACGAGCCGAAGAACCTGCTCGGTCTTGCAACGCTGACGTAAAGTGGAACTCTCTTCCTGTCGCGGCGCGACCCGCGAATGCTCATCGGCATGATCGGCATAAAAAAGGCAGGACCTCCGGGCCCTGCCTTTTGTTCCTGAGTGCCAACTGCACTATTTTTTCGTTCCGCCTCAGCCGCTCTGCCCGGGCTTCTGCTCGGGTGTCTTCTGCTCCTTGCTTTTTTCTTCCTGGCTTTTCTGCTGCTGGGCCTTTTCTTCATCCAGTTTCTGCTGTTCCTGGGGGGTACGAACCGTACCCGGAGTGCTTCCGCTTCAACCGGTTTGAGGGGCGCGAACCGCGCCCGGCTTCTGACCGCTTCAGCCGCTCTGCCCGCTCTGGGCATTCGCAGGCGTCAATCCGGCTCCCGTCAGAAGCCCCGTGAGACAAAGTCCCGCGAGAAATTTTTTCATCTGCTTTTCGTCCATCATGCGCCTCCTTTCCTATAATGGTGGCGAGCGTTCATCTGCCTCGCCAGAAAGACCTTGTCAAGCGAATCGCTGTCCTTTTTCACTCACCCTTCCGTTCTCAAGAGCGGGGTCACGTGAAGGGTTTCAGGGGATCGACGTGCGGAAAATGATCAGGGAGCGTGCTTCACGAACATCGGCAGATCGGATTCGTTCAGACGATCAACTGAAAGGTTCTTATACTATTGTAGACTTTCCGGAACCTGGCGCAACCGAAATCTTCCTGGCTCGAAGCCCGGGATGACACGCATGAAATTCCGTTGACAGGGGCCCGCGAGGGGCCTATAAAAAAATTAGAGAACCTCTTGAAAATCGCCTCGCACGCTGCTGAATGTCTCTGCTCCTGATCCGTTTTCCCGGGTCCCTTTTCACACCCCAATCCCGCTCCTGCTGCCTTCAACTGCATAACAGCGCGGAACGGTTTTCCTGCCGCAAATTCCCGGCACCCGTGATTGCCGGGCGGAATCCCGGGAATCACCCCGGGTGTGAGAACCATTCATGGAAGGAGGTGTTGGTGATGTTTGCACCGAGAAGAATCCTTGTGCCGACGGATTTCACAGAAGATTCCGATCGGGCACTGAGGGAGGCGATCGACATCGCCGCGGCTTCCCGCGGGAGGGTCTACATGCTTCACGTGGACCCGAGCGTGCCCTTCGCCGTTGGGGAATCTGTGGTTTATCCGGAGGTAGTCAGTGCCGTCGAGAAAAATGACGAATTGATCTCAAGGCGCAAGATGGTGGAGGAGGCCAGGAAGGTCGCATCGCAGACAGAGGTCGATATCGAGTTCGATGAGCGCCATGGGGTCACGTTTGAAGAGATCCTGGCGTTCATGAAGGACAAGCTGATCGACCTCGTCGTGATCGAGCCTCACGCAAAGAAAGGGTTGCTGAAAAACCTGATGGGCGGTGTCACGGACAGGCTGCTCAAGGAATCCACGTGCCCGATGCTCGTTCTGCCCGCCACGGCCTGAGCCCAGGGCGATGAGCCCCTGAACCCGCTGCGGAAGGCTGCCCGGCAGCCTTCCGTCGAAAGGAAAGTTCTCTACGTCGAATCATCCCTCCCCCATGTGTCACTTCCCCTGCCTCCCTCGGTTTCTTGGACCGAATAGACCGAATAGACGGAATAGACCGAATAGACCGCCGCGTCAGCGGTTCGTCCACCTCATCCACAGCGCCGCCGTCCAGCCCCAGATGGCGTTGAAAAGAACGACCAACGCAGGGGTCCACATCCCGAGGTCGAGGCCCATCATCCCCTTGCCCAGCCGGAAGGGGAAGATCACGAACAGCTGCACCAGGGTGGGGCCGATGCTGAAGAAGAGACCTCGCAGGAAGGGGTTTCTCTCCCAGAGGGGAACGACGAACAGAAGTCCCCAGATCCCTCCCCAGACGATGCGCGGGTAGATCCATGCGGGGCTCATGGGGGCCGAAAGGCTCACCCCGAGGGCGGCCGCAAGGCCGTACTTCACGGCAAGCCAGATGCTGAGGCTGTTGACAAGCCCGCCCAGCGCCCCTGCACTGAAGGCAAGGGCCAGGGTTCTTGAAAATTTTTTCATGTGCGCTCCTTGGAGGGGTTTTTCTTGTGGCGTTTTGTGACAGGCCTCGTCCGCAGAAGGATGCAGGTTGCTCCGGCACCCCCGTCGCAAAGCCTGGCGCTCGAGTAGGCGATGACCCACTTTCGCCAGGGTCCCCGGGTGAGCCACTCGGTCACCATG
>DASRZY010000226.1:0-4511 GCA_035685905.1 Syntrophales bacterium | reverse complement strand
AGTGTTTCGACATCTCCAACATCGGCGGGCAGCTTCCCGTGGGATCCCTGGTGAGCTTTGTGGACGGCAAGCCCGACAAGTCCGGCTACAGGCTGTTCCACGTCCGCGGGGTCGAAGGCGCCGACGATTATGCAAGCATGTACGAGGTCCTGAAGCGCAGGTTCGAAAATCGCGGGGATCTGCCGGACCTGCTCATGGTCGACGGCGGAAAGGGGCAGGTCGGCATGGCCGTGGCGGTCCTCCGGGAGCTGGGGATCGGAGGCCTCGACGTCATCGGCCTGGCCAAAGGGTCTTCCGCCGAAGGTGACGCGAGGAGTGCGCACCGCCAGCCCTCGATGAAAGAACAGGACCACGTCTACCTGGCGGGGCGCAAGGACCCCGTCTATCTTATGAAATACCCTGCGGCGCTTCTCTTCCTGCAGCGCATCCGCGACGAGGCACACCGCTTTGCCATCACGCACCACCGCAGGAGAATGGAGAAACGGGATATGCACTCCCTGCTCGACGACATCCCGGGGGTGGGGGCGGCGAAGAAGAAAGCGCTGCTTCGACAGTTCGGTGACGTGGAATCGCTCAGGAAGGCCGCTCCGGAAGATTTGTTGAACGTGCGCGGCATAACGAAACCGCTGGCTGAAGAGATTCTTCACTATTTGAACCCGGTTGAACCGCAATGATCCGTCGGGAAATGGTGACTGAGCAATCCATGGAATCAGCACTGGTCGTCGAAGGGGGCGCGCTGCGGGGAGTATTCTCCACAGGCATTCTTGACGGCTTTCTCGAGGCCCGATTCAATCCCTTCGATTTGTTTATCGGCGTCTCTTCCGGCGCATCGAACCTCGCCGCATACCTTGCCGGGATGATCGGCCGCAATAAACGTATCTACATGGACTACTCCCTGCGGCCGGATTTCATCAGCTTCCCGAAATTTCTCCGCGGGGGCCATTTGCTCGACCTGGACTGGCTCTGGGATATCACGATACGGGACATCCGCCTCGATCTGGCAACGATCTACTCCCGGGCGAAGCCCTTCGTCGTCGTCCTGACGGATGCGCAAACGGGCGACGCGTGCTACAAACTCACCGGCGCTCACGATCTCGAGCATGTTCTCAAGGCCTCGAGCGCCATGCCGCTTCTGTATCGTGCCTACCCGGAGGTCGATGGCCGGCCGATGACGGACGGCGGCGTGGCCGACTCGATCCCGGTGGGGGAGGCAATCCGCCGAGGCGCCCGCCGCATCATGGTCATCCGTTCACGTCACCGGGACTATAGGAAGCGCCAGGGTATGTCCGAACGCTTCATGCGATGGCATGTGCGGCACTTCCCCCTGCTTCGGGAGGCCATGGCGAAGCGCGTTGAGCGCTACAACGAATCGGTGGCTCTCATCCGCAAACCGCCCGCCGGTGTATCGATCATTGAAATTTGCCCGCCGGAAAGCTTTCGCGTCTCCCGCCTCAGCCAGGATCGAATGATCCTTCAGGAAGGCTACGAACAGGGCCGCACCCTGGCTGCCGAGGCTATTGCACGCTGGAATACGGTATGAGAGATTTCAGACAGAATGAGAGCACATCCAGGAATTGTCTCCTGAACTGCATGAAATCAGCAGCCGATGAAAGACCGAGAATGACAACCCGCAATCCTGCAAGGCAAAAGGCAGAGCCAGGAGACCCTGCCTTTGTTCACGCCAACCGGCATCCCCAATAAGAACTTACTGTTTCCTCGCCTCAAATTGGGCCAGTTTTTCGTAGAACTGGATGATCCCGCTGTGGTCGTTTCCGGCCTTGCCGTCCACCTTCAGCGCCTGCATCATCTCCATGACCTGGCTCGTCAGGGGAAGGGGGACGCCCACTTCATGCCCGGTCTCCAGCGCATTGGCCAGATCCTTGATGTGCAGCTCGATGCGGAACCCCGGCTTGAAGTTCCCGTTCAGGACCATCGGCGCCTTCGCGTCGAGAACGGTGCTGCCGGCAAGCCCGCCCCGGATCGCCTGGTAAATCGTCTCGGGATTGACGCCGGCCTTGGCCCCGAGAACGAGGGCCTCGGACATGGCTGCGATATTGAGGGCCACGATGATCTGGTTGGCCAGCTTCGTCGTGTTCCCGGCGCCGATCGAGCCGCACAGGACAACGGAGGCCCCCATCTTGCCGAGCATATCCTTGCAGCGATCGAAGATTTCCTTCTTGCCGCCGACCATGATCGAGAGGGTGCCTTCGATCGCCTTGGGTTCCCCGCCGCTGACGGGCGCATCGAGCATCTCGACGCCTTTTTCGGCAAGGCTCTTTGCAACCTCCTGGGCCGCAAGGGGCGCAATGGAGCTCATGTCGACGAGGATCATGCCCGCTCGCGCCCCCTCGATGATCCCGCCCGGCCCCAGGGCAACGGTCTTCACATGGGGTGAGTTCGGCAGCATCGTGACGATGATGTCGCACTGCCTAGCCACCTCTTTCGGTGACGTTGCCGTTTCGGCGCCTGCTGCCGCAAGCTCCCGGACCGCGTCTGCGTTGATGTCGTAAACGACCAGTTTGTATCCCGCCTTCAGCAGGTTCCTGGACATGGGCTTTCCCATGATCCCCAGACCGATAAATCCCGTTTTCATTCCACAGCCTCCTTCTCTATGTCACTTCGGCCCCGCATCGATCCGAGGGGCAATGTCGTCCGAATCCGCACTCCGACAGGAGGATCAGTCGATCTTGATGTTCAGCTGCTTGATGAGCCTGGCGTAATCCGCCGTCGCCTGCCTCATGAACTTCGCGAAATCCTGGCTGCCCTGGAACATGATGGGCTGGTCGAGATTCGCCATGGTTTTCTTGAAATCGGGGTCGTTGCAGATCTTCCGGATCGTGCTTTCGATGTACTTGACAACGTCGGCCGGCGTGCCTGCGGGAGCGGCCACACCCTTGATCGATCCCCATGTCGCGACATCGATCCCCTGCTCCTTCAGGGTGGGGACGTTCGGGAGTGTCGGGTCACGCTGCGGGAGCACCACCGCGAGCGGTTTGAAACGCCCTGCCTTGATGTGGGGGATGACTTCGGAGGGGTGCCCGCCGCCGATCATGAGATGGCCGCCCGCAAGGGCCGTTGTGGCCTCGGCGCCGCCCGCGAAGGGCACCGTGACGATGTTGACGCCCGCCGCCTTACCGAAGGCGGTCAGCGCGATGTCGACGGCCCCGGCCTTGACGGATACCGCCGTGGTGACCGGCTTGCCTTCCTTCTTCGAATAGGCGACGACATCCTTGATCGAGTTGAAGGGGGATTTTGCGCCGGTGACGATGACCACGGAATGGATGGAGATCCTGGCCACCGCGACGAGGTCTTTCAGCGGGTCGTAAGGCATCTTCTGGAGGGTCGGCATGACGACGTCGTGGCCGGAGCCGTACCCGATGTAGAGAGTGTAGCCGTCCGGCCTGGATCGGACGACCTGCTCCGTGCCGACCACACCGCCGCCGCCGGGCTTGTTCACGATGACCAGCGGCTGCGGCGAATACTTGATCCAGTATTTCTCCACGGCCCGGGCCAGGAGATCGCTCGACCCGCCGGCCGCCATGGGCACGATGGCGGTAATCGGTTTCGAGGGGTAGGCGTCGGCTGCCATGGATGCGGCCGGAACCGCCATGAACGCGAACAGCGCGAGTGCAATGAAAGCAAATACTCTTCTCATGGTTCCACTCCTTTCAGGAAGTTGTTTTCTTTTTGCTGCGAAAGGTCACGGCCGCCTGGCCGATGACGAGAATCGCAAAGACGGCGATCAGGGCCGTCGAGATGGGACGCTCCACAAAGATCGTGAAGCTCCCGCCGGACATGAGAAGCGACTGCCGCATCGACGATTCGATCATGGGACCCAGGACAAAGGCCAGCGGCAGGGGGCCGGGCTCGAACCGGAGCTTGCGAAGAATATAGCCGAAAATGCCGAAACCGATAAGGGCATAGATGTCGAAGGCCTGGTTCTGGATGCTGTAGGAACCGATGGCCGTGAACAGGATGACGACCGGCGCCAGGATTCCGTAGGGGACGCGCAAAAGCTGCACCCAGATGCCGACGAGCGGGAGGTTGAGAACCAGGAGCATCACGTTGCCCAGGTACATCGACGCGATGACGCCCCAGAAGATGTCCGGGTGCTCGTTGATGAGGAAGGGGCCCGGGGTGACGCCCTTGATGAGAAGCGCTGCGAAGATCATGGCAATGGAGGCATTGCCCGGGATGCCCAGGGTCAAAAGCGGGATGAAAGACGAACTCGAGGCCGCGTTGTTGGCCGATTCGGGACCGGCGACGCCCTCGATGGCGCCCTTGCCGAACTCCTCGGGGTGCCTCGAGACCTTCTTCTCCACCGCATAGGACACCAGCGATGAGATGACCGCGCCCCCGCCCGGGATGATGCCGATGAAAAACCCGATCAGGGTCCCCCGCAAAATGGCCCATTGGCTTTTGACCCAGTCCGCCATCTTCGGCCAGATCTGACCCACGCGCGTCGTCACGATTTCCGCCTGGGCCGCCGATTCGAGGTTGTAGAAGATCTC
>DASRZY010000225.1:0-14916 GCA_035685905.1 Syntrophales bacterium | reverse complement strand
CCAATTACAGTCTTGCAGAAGGAGGGAGATGACGATGAATTTCAAGCTAACCGAGGAACAGGAGTTAATCCGTAAAAACATCCGGGAATTCTGCGTGAAGAACGTAGAGCCCATCGCCGCGGAGATCGACGAGAAGGAAAGCCACCCCGCAGATCTCTTCAAGAAGCTCGGCGAAGGCGGCTGGATGGGCATCCCCATCCCGACGCAGTACGGCGGCTCCGGCTCCGACTACCTGACCAATGCCATCGTCGTGGAGGAGCTCTCGCGCTCCTGCTCGTCCACCGGGTTCACCGTGTCGATCCACGTCGGCATTGCCTGCATGCTGATCAACCTCTTCGGCAACGAGGATCAGAAAAAGAAGTTCCTCACCCCGCTCGCGACGGGCAAGCACCTGGGCGCCTTCGTCCTCACCGAGCCGGGGGCGGGCACCGACGTCATGGCCGCCACGACTGCTGCTGCGAAGGATGGCGATTTCTACGTCCTCAACGGCACCAAGACCTTCATCTCCAACGGGCCGATCGCGGACACCTACCTCGTCTTCTGCTGGACGGACAAGGCAGCGGGCCGCAAGGGAATGAGCTCCTTCATCATCCCCAAGGGCACGCCCGGGCTGAAGCCCGGCGAGCATTTCCACAAGATGGGGCTTCGCTCCTCCCAGACTTCCGAGGTCGTCTTCAAGGACTGCCGCGTGCCGAAAGAAAACCTTCTCGGCGCCGAGGGCGTGGGCATGATGAACGCCGGGGCGGCCTTCGACCACGGACGCGTGGGCATCGCCGCACAGGGCGTGGGAATCCTCCAGGCGGCGCTCGACGAATCCATCAAGTACTCGAAGGAGCGCGTCCAGATGGGGAGCCCCATCGCGCGCCACCAGGCCATCTCGTGGATGATCGCCGACATGGCGACGGATCTCCAGGCCGCCCGCTTCCTCACCTACTATGCCGCCTGGCTGAAGGACAACAAGCAGCCCTTCACGAAGGAAGCGTCGATGGCGAAACTCTACGCCGCCGAGAAGGCCATGCACCATACCACGAAGGCTGTCCAGATCCACGGCGGCTACGGCTACATCAAGGGCGCCAAGGTGGAGCGGCTCATGCGCGACGCCAAGATCCTGGAGATCTACGAGGGCACCTCGGAAGCCCAGCGAATGGTGATCTCGGGCACGGTGCTTCGCTAAAAGAAGGGGACCGGGTACAGGGTCCAGGGTCAAGGGAATGAAATGATTCTTCACTCCATTGACCCCTTTACCCTTTGCCCTGAACCCTATTTCTGCATTACGGAGTAATGCCTATGCCGACAATTGTGGCCTGCTTCAAATGGGTCGTCGACGAAGCCTATATACGGAAGGGCTCCGACGGCAAACTTGACTTTTCGTCGGTGGATTACAAGATCGGAGAGTACGACCGCAACGCCATCGAGGAAGCTGTTCGGTTGCGCGATGCCGGGGGCGGCGGGAGCGTGATCGGCGTGACCGTCGGCACCCCCGAATCCGCAAAGGGCGTCAAAGACGGGCTGTCCCGAGGGATGGATCAGGCTTACTTTGCGGCTGATGCGGCCTTTCGCGATCTCGAACCCTCGCAGACCGCGGGAATTCTCGCGGAGGTGATTCGCACCCGCATCCCCCAATACGACCTCATCACCTGCGGCGAGGGCTCAAGCGACCTCTACGCACAGCAGGTGGGGCCGAGGCTTGCCGAGCTTCTCGGGATCCCCTGCGTCTGCTTTGTCCAGAAGCTCTCCCTCGAGGGCGGAAAACTCAGGGCCGAGAGGCGCGTCGAGGACGGCGTCGAGGTGGTCGAGGCACCGCTCCCTGCAGTGGTGACGGTGCTTCCCGACATCAACACGCCCCGGATCCCCGGCGTGAAAGACACGCTGATGGCCGGCAAGAAACCCGCAACGACCATCAAGAAGGGAGAACTCGCGGGGAGCTTCGATGGGGTGCTCAAGACTGCGGCCATGACGGCATCGAGCATGGAGCGCACGGGCGAGAAACTCGCGGCCGATGCCGCCGGTATTGCCCGTTTCGTCGATTCGCTGCGCAAGCGCGGCGTGATAGGGTAAGGAGATAGAAATGGCAGGTGTCTGGATCATAGCGGAAACCCGGGAGCAGGCCCTCGAGCTTCTGGGGGCCGGCCGGTCTCTGGCCCCGGACATGGGGGCGGCGAT
This sequence comes from Syntrophales bacterium, assembly GCA_035685905.1. Taxonomy (GTDB): domain Bacteria; phylum Desulfobacterota; class Syntrophia; order Syntrophales; family UBA2192; genus UBA2192. The sequence continues at coordinate 12,753 of DASRZY010000225.1, read as the reverse complement.
AACAACGATCGTCAAAAAGGAGACCGCCCCGCCTGAAGAATACATCTCCTGCGGGGCCGACGAAGTCCTTCAATTGCCGGCATTGCCGCCGGATCAGCCCTTCGGGGCCTTTCTGCCGGTCATCGAGCAGGAGGTGAAGGCAGGATCGCCCGACCTGATCCTGTTCAATGCGACGGCACGGGGGAAGGAGATGGCCGCGCGGCTGGCCTCACGGCTCGGATGCGGACTTTGCAGCAGCTGTACGGCACTTGCCTTCGACAAGAGCTCGGGCTCGGTCGTGATGGAGCGACTGGCCTACGGCGGGGCCGCGATACAGAAACTCACGTCTTCCGCCAAGACCGTCATCATCACCGTCCCGCCGCGGAGCTTCGAGCCCGCCCAGCCCCTGGAGGGAAGGCAGGGCAAAACCCGGGAACTGGCCTCCCCTCCCGCCTCCGCGGTGAGGATCATCGAGAGGAAGCCAAAGGAGAAGATTGCAAAAGATATCACCGAGGCCCGGGTCATCGTCTGCGCGGGCCGCGGTTTCGACAAGAAGGAAGACCTGGCGCTTGCCCGGGAGCTGGCCGACGCCCTGGGAGGGGAACTCGGCGCCACGAGGCCGCTCACAGAAGAAGTGCATTGGCTCCCCGAGGATCTCTGCATCGGGCTTTCCGGTGTGCAAGTGAAGCCCGAGCTCTATGTCGGCCTGGGGGTGTCGGGCCAGGTCCAGCACATGACGGGCGTGCGCGGCGCGAAGGTCGTCTGCGCCGTCAACCGCGACGAGAACGCACCCATTTTCCCGCTTTGCGATTTCGGCATCGTGGGAAACCTCTATGACGTGGTTCCGAAGCTCATTGCAGAGTTGAAGAAGTAATCCCCATCCTGCTGAGAAAAGCTCCCCCATGCGCGTGAGGGGAGCTTTTTTGTCTCGGGATGCTGATGAACGGAGTCTCATACGAGTTTGCACGAACCTTCCAGAGCAGAATCGTTGTCATTCCGGACTCGATCCGGAATCCAGTTTTATATGGATTCCTGCTTTCGCAGGAATGACAAGGCGCGGGTGATGTTGTTTTTGCAATGTGCAAAATCTAACCCCTTTGTGATCCCTGCAATAATTGGCGTTGTGATTTGATTCGGGATTTAGTATGCATGCCCGGACACAGAATTTGTTTCCCGGGGAGGAATCAGGCGTTCCATGAACGACGTGAAGGGAATACTCGAGGTCATTTGCCGCAACGAGGAGATCGCCCAGAAATTCTTCTCCATCGAGACGAGCATCCTGTCCATACACAATTTCCGGGATCTCTTCGAAAGGCTCCTCACGGAGATCCACGAGAAGTTCAGCGTCCCCCACGTCTGGATCGCCATGACCGAGGACAACGACGTCTACAGGCTCCTCGACCGGATGACCCCGGCGAACACCTTCGGGGAGCGGCTGAAGGTCATGAACGGGAAGGTGTTCGGTGAGCTGATCGGCAACGGTGCTGCTCCCCTGCTGGCAAACGAGGGACTGGAGCGCTTCAAGGCCCTGCTGCCGGGGGAGGCGCGATACGCGCTGGGGTCTCTCGCCGTGGTGCCGCTTACCTATGAAGGAACGGCCATCGGGAGCCTGAACCTGGGCGATTCATCGCCCGAGCGCTATGCGCCGGGGATGGAGGTGAGCCTGCTCAACCAGCTCTCCGTGAAGGTCTCCGTTTGCCTGTCAAACGTGATGGCCCATGAAAGGCTTGCCATGCTGGCCTTCCGGGACCCCCTGACGGATCTGCTGAACCGGCGCGTCATGGAGCAGGTTCTCCGGAGGGAGTTTGACCGTTCAAAACGTTACGGGACGGAGCTTGCCGTCATCTTCCTCGACATCGACCGGTTCAAGGGGATCAACGACCGCTACGGTCACGACCTGGGGGACGAAGTGCTCAAGTGGGTGGGAAACCGCCTTGTCGCCATGAGCCGCCAGAGCGACGTTGTCGCCCGGTTCGCGGGCGACGAGTTCGTCGTCATCCTGCCGAACACCAGCGCCGATCGGGCCTATCGCTTTGTCGACCGGCTGCAGACGTTCTTCCTCTCCACACACCTGGCCCACGACGGCCATGTCATCGCCGTTTCGATCAGCTGCGGCATCGCCACGATGGCCGACGCGGGCATGACCGATGCGCCCGCCCTGTTGAAAAAAGCCGACGAGCGCCTCTACCAGAGCAAGAACTCGAAGAAGGAATAAAAAAATCCCCCTCTCCAATCCATCAAGGAAAAGGAAAGGGGGATTTCTTTTTCTGTCGGCTGTAGGCTCTCTGCTGTCGGCTATTTTTGTGCCGCGTACCCCTTCGCCAGCGACGTGTTCACGTGAACGACGCCCTTGTTGATGGTTTTCAGGGGGTAATCGTCGGTGATGACAGGCAGCTTGTCCGCCACGGCCTGATCCCTCAGCACCGTTCCGGCCGGCACGTAGCGGCCGTCGGGGACGGTGACGCCCATGATGATGCAGCCCGGCTCGATGACGCAGCCCTTCCCTACCCTGGACCGGAAAACGAGCACCTTCATTCCCACAAAGGTGTCGTCGAGGACGACGGCGGGGCCGTGGATCTGGACCTGGTGCGCGAGCGACACGCGGTTGCCCACGTAGGCGCCGTATTTCTTGCCGTCCACTTCCATCAGGTTCTTCTCGACGGGCTTGCCGTGCTCCTCCGTCTCGAGGGCGTGGATGACAACGCCGTCCTGGACGTTGGAATTGTCGCCCACGTGAAGGGGCTGGCCCTCGTCTCCGCGGACTGACGCAAAGGGCGACACGAAGACGTTTTTCCCGATGCTCACGTTGCCGATGACGGCCCCCATGGGGTGCACGTAGGCCGTGGGATCAATGGTGGGCTCACACGCTTTCGAGCTGAAATCGGTTTGTACGCATTTTCCTATCATCTCTCTCCTCCCTATAAAGCCCCCTACCTTAATCTTCCTCCCCCTTGAGGGGAGAGGATCGAGGTGAGGGTGAAATTCGTCTATTCAGTCTATCCCGTCTATTCGGTCTATCCCGTCCTAAAGCAGGGTCTCGGGGATAGGGTATCGGGCAAGATGAACAGAAACGATCTTCCCTATACCCTGGACCCTGAACCCTGAACCCTTTTTGCGCGCTCGCGCAAAAGCAGCTCCTGCCAGACTTCGTCGACGCGCGTTTCGAGTTCCCTCATCGTGCCGTCGTTTCGGATGACGAGATGGGCGTATTTCAGTTTCTCGTCGATCGGAATCTGGGACCGGAGCCTGGCGATCGCTTCCTCGCGGCTCAGGTTGTTGCGCTTCATGACGCGCAGGATCTGCAACTCCGGGGGTGCATACACGAGGAGCACAAGGTCGAATTCATTCTGCATGCCCACTTCCAGAAGCAGCGGGATGTCGGACAGGATGATGGCCTGTTCATTTTCTTTAACGATCTCTTCGCGCTGCCGCCTTCCCGCCTCCAGAACGGCCGGGTGCACGATGCCTTCGAGCAACTTGCGCCGCTCCGCATCGACAAAGACGAGGGCGCCGAGTTTCTTCCGGTCGATCCGGTCTTCGGAGTCCAGGATATCCCGTCCGAATGCCGCGACGATGCTCTTCCAGACAGGCTGCCCCGGTTCCTGCAGGATGTGGACGAGCCCGTCGTGATCGATGACCCGGGCCCCTTTTCCGACGAGCATCCGGACCACCGTCGATTTGCCGGTGGCGATCCCACCTGTAAGCCCCACGTTCAGCATCGGCACGCTTCTACCACAGGCTCCCCCGTTCCATCAACACAAAACCCTATGCGTAAGGCTCAAGGTCAAAGGACAAAGGAAAAAGGGGGGAAATTCAAGCTCAAAAGACCTTTACCCTTTAGCCTTTATCCTTTCTCCTTAAAGGTTTGGCAGGTCTTTTGCAATAACAGTCCAGACAAGGGTGCAACCGGATATCTCCATGATAAATGTGAAAAATCTCCGCAAGACCTATGGCGATCTCGTCGCCGTGGACGATGTCTCCTTCGAGGCAAAGAAAGGCGACATCCTGGGGCTGATCGGCCCCAATGGCGCGGGGAAGACGACCACCCTGAGGATTCTTTCCTGCTTCATCCAGCCGGACAGCGGCTCGGCAACGGTTGGGGGCTTCGACATCGTGACCCAGCCGGTGGAGGTCCGGCGCTGCCTGGGATACGTGCCCGAGAAAAGCCCCTTCTACGGTGAAATGACGCCCCGGTGGTTCCTGAAATTCGTCTGCGACGTGCGGGGCATCAACGGGTCGACGTACCGATCGGAGATCGACCGCGTGGCTGCCGCCAGTTCCCTCGATGGGGTCATGGACCGGCGGATCGAGACCCTCTCGAAGGGGTATCAACGCCGGCTTGGCCTGGCCCAGTCTCTGCTGGGTGACCCGCCCATCCTCATTCTCGACGAGCCCATGGCCGGGCTCGACCCGAACCAGAAACAGGAGATGGCCCAGTTGATCGGGCTTCTGGCGGCCGACAAGTGCTTCGTGATCTCCACCCACGTCATGGAAGAACTGGAGACGGTTTGCAACCGTGCCATCCTGATAAACCGGGGCAGGATCGTGGCCGATTCGACTCCGTCTGATTTCAAGGAACAGGGCCAGGGGAGGATCGACACCTTCTTCCGCCGGGCCACGAGCGAGGCGTGACATGGGTGCGACCTGGGCCATATTCAAGCGTGAATTCAGAAGCTACTTCAGCACGTCGATGGGGTACGTGATCCTGGTCGTGTTTCTTGTCCTGTCCGGCTTTCTCACCATCAAGGGACGATTCTTCGAGTTGAGGCAGGCGGACCTGAGAGTCTTTTTCGACGGCCTGCCGCTGCTCTTCATCTTCTTCATCCCGGCTGCCGGGATGCGCCTGTGGGCCGAGGAGCACAAATCGGGAACCATCGAGTTTCTCTTCAGCCTTCCCGTCACCGTAAGACAGGCCGTCATGGGGAAGTTCCTCGCGGCCTGGCTTTTTTTGCTCGCGGCCCTCGTCCTGACGGCGCCGGTCGTGATCACCGTATCGTACCTCGGGCGCCCCGATGCCTTCGCAATCGTTACAGGCTATCTGGGGGCCCTGCTCACGGGAGGGGCCTGCCTGGCCATGAGCATATTCTGCTCGGCGCTCACCCGGAGCCAGATCGTGAGCTTCGTGCTCTCGATTGCCGTCATCGGACTTTTCGTCTTTGCCGATTCGCCGGCTTTTCTTTCCTGGCTGGCCGGACGAGTGCCCGCCTTTCTCATCGAGTCCGTTGCAAACATGAGTGTCGTGGGCCATTTTGAATCCATGCAGAGGGGCGTGCTGGAACTCCGGGACCTGACCTATTACGGGATTCTGATCGCGGGGCTTGTCGCCATGACCTGCATCGTTGTCGATCATCGAAGGGAGTCATGCTGAAGAAGAATCTCAGGGTCGTCACGGCCCTCTTCCTCATCGCGCTGATCGCCTTTTCGTCCATCACGCTCCTGAACCGGATGGGCCGCGGGCTGAAGGTCGATCTCACGGAGGACCATATCTACACGCTCTCCGGCGAGACGAAGAGTATCCTCGGCGGGCTTTCGCACACCATCCGGCTGAAGCTCTTCTACTCCCGCACGGAGGCCATGAAAGGGCTCGATTCGCTGCGGCCCTACAACAATTATTTCTTCTACGTCCGGGACCTGCTGCGAGAGTATGCATCCGCAGCCCGGGGGAAGGTCATCCTCGAGATCATCGACCCGAGAGAGGACACCCGCGAGGAGCGGGAGGCCCTCGCATACGGTCTGCGGCCGATCTCCACGACGGATGACGACCGGTTCTTCTTCGGCCTCGTGCTGACCACGGAATTCGGGCAGGAGAGGGCCATCGCATTGCTCGCGCCCGAGAGGCATCAGCAGGCCGAGTATGATATCACGGAAATGCTCTACAGCGCCGCTGCGCCGGCCAAGAAGAGAATCGGCATCCTCTCCACTCTGCGCGCGGATGGAACGGCGTTGACGTCCGGCACCAAGGGCTGGTTCATTCTCGAACGGCTCAAGGCGCACTATGATGTCACGATGCTCGCGCCGGACAGCGCCTCGATCCAGAAACTCGATGCCGTCATGGTCATCCACCCGAGGGCCCTGCCCGATCCGACGCTGGCAGCGCTGGATCAGTATGTCCTGGGTGGCGGGAAGCTGGCCGTCTTCCAGGATCCGTATTTCACGGCCGCCCCGCAAGACGATGGCAGTGCCGATGGGACGGGCCGGAGCGGGTCCAGCCTCAACCGGGTCCTTTCCGCATGGGGTTGCGAGATGCCCCCCGACACTGTGGCCGCTGACCCGACTCTGGCCTCAACCGTGCAACCTGCCCGGAACGGCGGAGCCGGGAAAACGGCGACCCTCATGGCGCTCAGGGGCCATGCCGTGAACCACGAAGACGGCGTCAATCCCGGCGTCGATCTCGTGAGGGTGCTCAACGCCGGGAAGCTGCAGGTCAAGCCCGTATCGGGAATCACGGCCACGCCGCTGCTGAGGACCTCGGAGTCGGGCTACACAGTCCGCGCGGACGGCACGATTCACAGGGTGTCCGAGGCAAACGAAACCATCCTGCTGGGCGTGCGCCTCACGGGCACGTTCCGCAGCGCCTTTGCGGGCAACCCGCCGACGGACAAGGCCGCCGAGGCCGGTGCCGGGGCGGCAGGCAGCAAGGGAAACCCTGTCGTTGTCGTGTTTTCCGATGTGGACATGCTGACAAATACCATGGCCCGCCCGGAGGCAGCATCTGCGGGCGGCAACCTCGACCTCGTGCTGGCCACGATGGAAGGCCTCACCGGCTCGGTGTCACTTTCCGCGATGAAGGCCCGGGGGAAAATCATGCGCCCCTTCACCGCCCTCGATGAGATGGAGCACGACTTCGATCGGCGCGCCGCCTCGGCGGTCTCGGAGCTGCAGGCTGCTGTCGCAGCAGCAGAGAGCGAGCTTCAGGGTCTCGCCAGGAAAGCAAACGACGGCGAGGAAATCCTGTTGAAGGAGGAGATCCTCCGGAACAGCAAGATCATCGGGGGAAAGATCACCCGCGCCCGGGAGGAACTGGCGGGCATCCAGCATACGAAAAAGGAGACGACGGACGGCCTGCTTTCGCAGTTCAAGCTCTTCATCCTGTTTGCAGGGCCGGCCCTTGTCCTCTCGATCCCGGCCCTGGTCATCATCATCCAATTCATCCTCACGCGTCTCAGGAGAAAGCAATGGGCAACCGCCAACTGATCAGACTGGCTATTGTCGCCTTCATCCTGACCGGAGCCATGGTACTGGTTGGAGCGCTCGAAGACCGGCAGGAGGTGACCCTGAAGGAGGGAAGCTATCTGCTCGGGGGCTTCAACCCCGAGAAGGTCAACGGGATCTACATCCAGAAGGGCGGGGAGTCGCTCATGTTCAAGCGAAAGGACGATCGCTTCATCATCCCGGGCAACCCGGATTCCCCGGTTTCGAACGACCGGATCAACCGGATTGTGAATGCCATGGCCCGGATCCGCTGTGCCGAAAAGGTGACAACCGATCCTCGCAACCACGAGGCACTCGGTGTTGCGGGCGGCGGGGAAAGCCTCGTCATCCGGTTCTTCACGGAATCGGGCAAAAAGATGACGGGCGTGATCATCGGCAGTGATCGACAGGGCTCGGCGGGGTTCTATGCGCGCCTCGAGGACGAGAAACAGGTTTACCGGAGTATCGATCCCTACCCGCCCGTCAGCACTAGCGCCGCGGACTACATCCGGAAGAATTAGCGAGCTGCGCTCGCAGGCAACAGGCAGCCGCTTCGCTGCCGGAATCGGGCATCCGGCGTCCGGATTCCGGAATCCCGAGCCCTCCGTTCACTCAGGCGCTTCTTCTCTTCCCCATAACACATGACACATAACACGAAACACTTCTTTTGATTCCACCGGCCACTGTCTTTGTCTCTCTCCCACTTAACACATAACACTTAACACGTCTTCACTGTCTTCCCGGTCACTGCCGCTCTGCGGCACTCGTCCCTACCCCCCTGTCCCTCGTCCCTTTCTTACACTGGTCACCGGTCACTAATCACTGGCCACTGCGTTTCCCTGTGGGAAACGTTAGCTCCCCCCCGAAATACCCGATGATGCTCACGATCACGGCAACCGACAGGACCAGGATGACGTAGATCGTGCAGGCGGCGCCTGCCGCCTCCATGATCCCCGGAACGGAGAGGCGCCAGGCGAAGGCCGCAATCGAGATCGCCAGCAGCAGCCAGGAGAACCGTATCTTGATCGTGACAGGCCCCATGGGCTTTGCCATGTAGTTGAGCCACCAAGTGAACCATCCCGTGATCATGGCCGGCGGCATGAAGAGGATCCCGCCGGCAAGACAATAGTACGCCGTCACCTCGAAGGACTTCCCCCCCGTGATCAAGTAGAGGATGTCGAAGAATGCGGCCGAGTACATGAAGACGATGGGAAAATGGACAACCATGGGGTGGGGATGGCGCCGCAGAAAGGGGATCCTTTCGAGCAGCCCGGCGAGCCAGGCCGGCATGGGCCTTTCACCGGCCGCTTCCTTTTTCACCGTGCCCACGCGCAAGACTCTTTCCAGCACCTCCTTGCCGTGGGGCGCCGCGGCGATGTCACCGGATAGGTCGCACCCGGCGCGGTGGCGCTTCATGTGCTGGCCACCCTTCCACATCTTGCTGCCGCTCACGTCGTAGACCGTACCGTCCACGGCCACGCAGGCCGGCTTGCCGCCACTGCCGTCACACTCGCTGAGTGTCACGCCGTCGTATTCCTTCAGATCCGGTTCAGCCATGGGGGATATCTCCAACCGATTCGCTTTTTGCGTGGTCCCCCTGCCCCTCTTCCCCGATCCTGCCGCGGAACACAAGGTACTGCCAGGCGTTGTAGGCCAGCATCACGGGGATCAGCACGACGCTCGCGGCAAAGAGGAAAAGGAGCGATCCGGGAGTGGCTGCCGCATCGAAGATGGTCAGCGACGGCGGAACGGCCGACGGGTAAAGGGCTGCGGCAAGCCCGACGACGAGGGTGAGAAAAAGAAGGACGCTCCACTGGAAGGGCTTGTCCCCTTCAGCCCTCTTCAGGCTGCGCAGCAGCATGGCAAACTCGAAGAGAAAAATGGGCAGGGTGAGGTAGATGTAATGGCCCTGCCTGAGCGACAGCAGGGAGTAGCGGCCCTCGCGGTGCTGCAACGACATCCACAGCAGGATTAGTGCGAGCCCGAACAGCACGGCCCACGCGGCCATGCCGGCCGCCTTAATTGAACGGTCCCGGGCTGCGCCCTCCGCTTTCGTGGCGAAGTAGGTTGTGCCGAGCAGCACAAATCCCGCCGCCCCACCCAGTGTGATGAGGACGGAGAAGGGGTTGAACCAGTCCCAGTGTCCCCCGGCAAATTGGCCGTTCGACACGGGCATCCCGCTCAAAAGCCCGCCCAGGAGGAACCCCTGTGCAAGTGTCGCAACGAAGCTCCCCAGTCCGAATGCCAGGCCCCATTGCCTGCGGTCCCTCGACTCGTCGTAAAATTCGATCGCGACACCCCGGAAGGCAAGCCCCGCGAGCATGATCATGACGGGAATGTAGAGGGCCGACATCGCCACCCCGTAGACGACGGGGAAGGCGCCGAAGAGAAGCCCCCCCAGGATGACAAGCCACGTCTGGCTTGCGTGCCAGGTGGAGGCGATGCTGTGGATCATCAGGCCCCGTTCCTCCTCGCGGCGGGTCGTCAGCGAGAAGATCCCCAGCCCCAGGTTGTAGCCGTCGGTGGCCATGTAGAGAAAGAGGACAAGCCCCAGGATCAGGAAAAAGACATCGGGCAGGTAGGTCTGCAGGGTTTCCATGGTCGTTTTCCTATCTATCCGCCGCCGTCTTTGTCTCAGGCGGAGTCATTATCGAAACATCGGGCCCCTGTTTCAGCACCCTTGCCGCAAGGACGACAAATGCCGCCGAGAGCAGGCAGGCGATCACGAGATAGCCCGCAAGCGATGCGGTGACTGACCCCGCCGGAAGTGCCGAAGCGGATTCGTTCGTCCTCACGAGTCCATAGATCAGCCAGGGCTGTCGGCCCACCTCGCGGGTGACCCAGCCGCCCTCCACGGCCGCCCAGGCAAGCGGTCCCGCCGCCATCCAGGCAAAGAGAAGCCCCTTCTCCGACGGGAGCCTCCCTGCTGTAACAGCCCCTTTCTTCCACCGCCACAGCGTCCAGAGCATGAGGCCGACGAAGGCAAAGCCGGCAAGGGCCATGATCCGCAGGGAGAAGAAGGTGATCGGCATGGGCGGGTGCTCTTCCTTCGGGAAGTCCTTCAGCCCTTTCACTTCGCCCGTGGGCGAGCGGGTCAGCAGCAGGCTCAGAAGATGGGGAACCTCAACGGACCAGCGATTTCTCTGGTTCGCCTGATCGGGCCATGCCGCAATGATCCATGGGGCCCCCTGGCCCGGGGCGTTTGTTTCCCAGTGGGCCTCCATGGAGGCAAGCTTGATCGGCTGGTTTCTCGCCACACTTCGGCCCGCCTCGTCGCCGATGAAAGCCTGCAGGGGGGCAATCACGACAACGGCAATCACGGCAGCCTGGAAGGACCGGGTGAAGAACTCCGCGTGGCGCCCTCGAAGCACATACCAGGCACTGATCCCGCCGATGACAAGGAGGCTCGTCTCGAGGCAGGCCACGTACATGTGGGCAACGCCGAAGAGCATGTCGGGGTTGAAGATGGCCTCACGGTAGCTCGTGACGATCAGGCGGCCGTCCTCGAGGACCACCCCGGCCGGGGTCTGCATCCAGGAGTTGGCGACCATGATCCAGAAGACCGACAGCGACATGCCGACGACGACCATGCAGGTGGAAAAAAAGTGGAGCTTCGGGGGCACCCGGCTCCACCCGAAAATCATGATGCCGAGAAACCCGGCCTCGAGCATGAAGGCCGAGAGGGTCTCAGTGCCCAGGATCTCGCCAAAGAAAGCGCTCTTGGCCGCAAAGGGCGCCCAGTTGGTGCCGAAGGAAAATTCGAGGGGAAGCCCCGTGACGACGCCCATGCCGAACAGCAGAACGAGGATTCGGCTCCAGAAGCGGGCATGGCCGTAATAAACGGGATCCTTTGTCTTGAGCCACAGGCCTTCCATCACGGCGATAAAGAGAGAGAGCCCGACGGAAAGCGCAGTGAAGGAGATGTGGATCATGGCCATGGCGGCAAACTGCAGGCGGGAGAGCGTCACCGCATCAAAAAGCGAGTCCACCATCGTTTCACCCATCATGAAAAACCCGGCCTGAAACCGGGGTATGCATCGATCCTGCCTGTACGGACCGGCAGGAGTCCTGAATGGACATGCAGATCCAAGACAGCAGGCGGGAAAGCCTGCCCTGTCCTATCACGTGATCCGGGTTACGAGGAGTGTGGCCGTATCGAATCCCTCCACCGAGAGAAGGCGGATCTCGTAAACTGCCCCGTCGGGGCATTTGAAATGCACAAACTCGCCGAGGTTGAGCCGCTCCACCTCCAGATTGCTCGCTCCCACGGCGCCGATCCGCAGATGGAGGAAGCTGTGGGCAACGCTGACGATGCTCACAAAGAGGGCCCCCTGGGCGATGACCGCCGTGGAGTATTGCTTGGCCGTGATCGTTTCGCTCGGGTATGTCATGTTCTGTTCTCCGCTGTCCTCTTCGAGTTGATTGCCTGAAATTGTGGAAAAAGCGACGGCCCCCGGCCCCCTGTCAAATCTTTGGCCTGCAACCCCTTGTTGGCGGGCATCGCCATTTTAGCAAATAACCGCCTGAATACCAGTTTTTTTTGCCTGCGGGAGCGGCACGGCCTTGAAAAGATTATATTGAATGAAATCGATCACTTGAAGAATGATAAATATTCCGCCGGACTATTGCTTTTTCATACCGTGGTGTTATATTAGATGCAGAATTCATGCACCGGTTTCGGTATCGCTACCCTTTTCGTCCCTCGACGTCGACAGCGAGCATCGATTGAACGAATCTCGCCCCAGCCCTACCGAAGCCAGCAGGCATCCAGCCTCCCCCCTCCTTGGCTGTTTGCCTCGACGGGGCTTTTCCCTCCTCCTTTGGCCCCTGAACTGCGGTAGGGCAGGGCCTGAAAAATGGTTGCCCTCACACAATATGACGATGGGCACAAAAAAAGCAGGGCTTTCCGCCCTGCTTTTTTCGTATGGAAGGAGGTATGGTTTTCAATTCATGGCTTCCCGGAACGGGGTGATCAGGTAGCCGCCGTCGAAGCCGACGGCCATCCCTGCCGGCCCTGAACGAATAACGGTTCCGCTGACCTTGATCAATCCTCTCGTGTTGTCCGGCACCGTGCTGACGCTTCGCAACGGCAGGAGGATGTCGAGTTTGACCTTCGTTCCCGCCGGTAGGGGTGCCTTGGTCGGGAAATAGGCGCCCCCTGCACAGATGTCCTTTGTCAGAAGTTCGCTGATGGGCGCCATGTCGGCTGAGGACAACACCTCGATCTTGGCAGGCACCTGGAGATCGAAGCGCTCCAGCCTTCTGCGCTCGTAAACGAGATCATAGGAATCGGCCATTCGCGTTATCTTCCTCATTATAGCGTTTTCCTTTCCCCTCTCAGCCTTGCCGTCATACTATCCGATCTGGCATGGTGAGATGCTCATCGCCCCGCCCCCTTCTCCTGCCATCAGTCCTGAACAGGGGAATGGGGCTTGCCTGTGCGGGTCAAGGTCCAACCCAATGAGAGTTCATTCAGAATTCATGCCAAGTTGCAAAATCAGGCACGAGGATCGAGGCTCGGGGAACGAGGAATATTGCACGTGATGTTAAAGGGTTGCACATCGGGAACAAAAAAAGGACCGG
>DASRZY010000224.1:0-15163 GCA_035685905.1 Syntrophales bacterium | reverse complement strand
GGCTCCGGTGCGATCCGTGCGGCGGGGGCGCCCTGCCCGAGGCGCTTCTCGATCCCTTCCATGCGGGACAGAATCTCGTCGACGGGGATGAGGGGTTCCTGCCAGGCCATCTTGACGGCCAGGAATTCAAGGACGAGCCTGGGGTTGAAGCTCTTTCGCATCTCCTCCTCGCCTGTCATGAGCACGTCGAGCAGGCGCTGCAGCGTCTCCCGCGAGATGGGTCCTGCCTGCTGTCTGAGCTCGTCTGCTTCGTGGTCGGCAAGGTCGAGGAGGTCTCCTTCCCGGCCCGCAGTGATCTTGACAAGCAGCAGGTTGCGGAAGTGGGCAAGCAGCCTCTCGTAGAAGACCTTGATGTCTGCCCCGGCATAGAAAGCTTCGTCGATGACCCGGAGACAGGCGTCGGCGTCACGGCCCAGGACGGCCCGGGAGAGATCGAAGAGGTATTTCCGATCCCCCATCCCCAGCAGCGCTTCCACGTCGGCATCGCCGATGTCCGTACCGGCAAAGGAGATGGCCTGATCGAAGATGCTCTGGGAGTCCCGCAGGCTTCCCTCGCCACCCTGGGCGATCCAGGTGAGTGCCTGGTCGCTTATCTTGATGCCCTCTCCGACAGCGATCTTTCGCAGCGTGGCTGTGATCTCTTTGAGCGAGATGCGCTTGAATTCGTAGCGCTGACAGCGCGACAGGATCGTGGCGGGGATCTTGTGGGTTTCCGTGGTGGCAAAGACGAAGATGACGTGGGACGGCGGCTCCTCGAGAGTCTTCAGCAGCGCGTTGAAGGCCTCCTTGGTGAGCATGTGGACTTCATCGATGATGTAGATCTTGTAGCGCGACGTGGACGGCGAGAACTTCACGTTCTCCCGAAGCTCGCGGATCTCGTCGATGCCGCGGTTGGACGCGCCGTCGATCTCGTGGACGTCCATGGAGCTGCCATCGGTGATCTCCCGGCAGTTCGTGCAGGCATTGCACGGTATCTCGGAGGGGCCCTTCTCACAGTTGAGGGCTTTGGCCAGGATACGGGCGACCGACGTCTTGCCGACGCCCCGCGGACCGCTGAAGATGAAGGCGTGGGCCACCCGACCGAGGCGGATCGCGTTGCGCAGGGTCGTGACCACGTGATCCTGCCCGACCACATCCTCGAAGACCTGGGGTCTCCACTTTCTGGCTAGGACTAGATATTCCACGGCACCCCTGCAATAAAAGGATAGCCAGGCTACCCGTAGCACACGCCGGATCTTGTTACCGCTGCTTCCTTCCGGACCTGACGGGGTTCACAAGTCGCCGTTGCACGGGGCCCGGCTATCTTTTATCAGTATACCCTCTAACCTCTCCGACGGGAAGGGGCCAAGATTTTCTCCACATTTCTCAGGAATTTTCCCTCCGGCGCGTTGCATCAGCCGCAGGGGACTCGACGCGGTCGACCCTGTCTCGGAGAGGCCGGCCCGAAAACATGCCCCTGTGCCGGGAAAGAAAAACGGCTGGCAACACCCGATCGCCGCCGTCTTGTTTATCTGGCGGAGAGAGGGGGATTCGAACCCCCGGTGCACCTTTAAGGGGCGCACACACGATTTCCAGTCGTGCCCATTCGGCCACTCTGGCATCTCTCCGCAATATTCCGTTTCAGCGAAGAGGGGCCCCCGCGGGGAGCCCTCTTTTCATTACGGCGTCTCTTACCAGTTTCACCGCCTTTTGTCCATACCCAGATTCGCCGCACGTCCCCGGCAGACAGACGAATTCGACGGAGTGAATCGGCACGGGTCAGGGGGACAATAACGGCAGGGTCGAAGCGGCGGGAAGATCGAATAATGGCGGAGAGAGGGGGATTCGAACCCCCGTGAGAGCTGTTAGGCCCTCAAACCGATTTCGAGTCGGTCCCGTTATGACCACTTCGGTATCTCTCCGCTTTGCTGTCCGTTTCATAATCGTTTTTCCTGGAAAAATCTACTCATAATTTCGCCGCATCCCTCGGCGAGAACCCCGCCGGTCACCTCTATGCGGTGATTGAGACGCCTTTCGTCGAGCACCCTGTAGAGGGAAACGACGGCACCGCCCTTCGGGTCCTGCGCCCCGAAGACAAGCCGTGAAACACGGGCGTGGATCAGGGCGCCTGCGCACATGAGGCAGGGCTCGATCGTCACATAGAGTGTCGTGCCCGGGAGGCGGTAATTCCCCTGCGCAATGGCAGCCCTGCGCAGGGCGAGGATCTCGGCGTGAGCCGAGGGGTCGTGAAGGCCGACGGGCCCGTTATGGGCCGAAGCAATGACCTCGCCATCTCGGGTTATGACCGCCCCTACGGGAACCTCGCCTGCCTGCAGGGCTTTTTCCGCCTCGGCGAGGGCCAACTTCATGAATTGCTCATCCCTGTCCATATCCATCGTCATCTGCCGTCCAGATATGCCGTCCGGAGCAAGTTGCGTACCGCGTCCCGGGTTGGCAGCAAACTTGCTTTATTTCCAACGGGTGATTATAAATGTGAAGCTCCCCCCCGCAGGGTGGGGCTTCCCGGCAAGGTTCAGACTGAACGTGACAGCGCACCCGGACCCCGATTGCAAGGCGGGGCCTGCGGGATGTGCCCCCGGTCATCTTTTGGGGCGTGGCCAAATGATCTCGAAAAAAAACCTGCTCCGATTCGTCCTGGCGTCTTGCGCCTTTCATGTGGCCTTTCTGTCGCTGGCGGCAATCCTGGTTTCCGCCGGCAATTCCGCCCCGGTTGAGACCTTCGTCGTCCGGCTTGCCGACATGCCCCAAAGGGATGCCGATGACAGCAGGAAGGCGGAACATCAAAAAGATCTTTCGCTCGACAAACCGACGAAAGAACAGACCCCCGGCCCGGAAGAAACGGTCGATCTCGCCAACCCCAGCGGAAAGTACCGCGCATACCTGCGGGAGCTGAGACGGAGGATCGAGTCCCGCTGGGCCTATCCCCAAGACTCATTCTCGCGCAATGAAACGGGAACAACGGTCGTGCGGTTCTCCATTCAGAGCGACGGCGCTCTCGCAGCCGCCGATATCGTCGCCTCGTCCGGCTACGAGTCTCTCGATCGCGGAGCCGTTGCCGTCGTACAGGCCGCAGCCCCCTATTCCCCTTTCCCGGAAACCTTCAACCTGTCGACTCTGCACATCGTCGCGAAGTTCGAATATGAAATGGACTGATCTCCGGCAGTTGACGGGAGACTCATCCCGGTATATGCCTTACGATGTTCTTTGGACTCTTGTCCGCGAAGATCGGAAGAGGCAGAACCAAGGAAGAGCGGAAAAGAACCGACTCGGATCTTCTCTGTGATCTTCCGCGCTTCGTCAACTCCTCACTTCGCAATCTTTTAAGGGAGCACCCGCATGGATGACCCGCACGTTCAGTATGCAAGAGAAACCGTTGCCAGGGATCCCATGGCATCCTTCCTCGGCATCCGTCTCGAGGAGATCCGGCGGGCGTACGCCCGTCTTTCCCTTGTCATCAGGCCCGAGTATCTCAACGCCCTCGATCGGGCCCATGGGATGATCCTTTCGTCCATGATTGACCAGGCTGCCGCAGTGGCGGCCAATTCCATGGAATACGACGTCCTGCTCGTCGAGCTGAAGATCAACTATCTTGCAGCCGCCCTCCCGGGAGAGTGCATCACGGCCGAGGCCAGGCCGATCGATATCAAGAAATCCCTGAGTCTCTGGGTCGTGGACGTGCGCGACTCCTCGGGAACCCTTGTCGCCACGGGTCAGGCCCTGGGGTATCACAGGCCCCGCAAAAGCTAGCCCGACGTTTCCCTTTCTTCCTTGTCCACGACGCAATAAAAGCCCGTCCCGCGCATGGGTGGCCCGAAGCAGCGGTTGTCGGACACGCAGGTCGCCCTGCTGCGGTCTCCGCGTTTCCATCGATTGACGAGGCCCGGTTCCCGGATGAAGGGGCGGCTCATGGATACAAAATCCGCGATGCCTTCCCTCACGAGGCTCTCGGCCACTTCGAAGGAACGGATGCCGCCGACGAGGGCCAGGGGAATGTTCAGCCTCGCCTTGAAGGAGTGCGCGGCGTCCCGGAAGTACGCTTCCTGCTCGACGGAATCGATCTTCGACCGGGAGGGGCTCAGCCTGCCCGAAAGAAGGGTCCCGCCGGACAGCTCGATCGCATCGGCGCCGGCATCGGCGATCAGACGCGCTGCCTGCATCGAATCCTCCATTGAGAGTCCCCCTTCCAGGAAGTCTTCGGAGTTGATTTTCACCAGGACGGGGTAATCCCTTCCCACCGCAGTCCTCACGGAGGCGAGCACCTCCAGGACCATCCTGGCCCTGTTTTCGATGCCGCCGCCGTATCGGTCGGTCCGCCGGTTAAACCAGGGCGACAGGAATTGATTGAGGAGATAACCGTGGGCGGCATGGACCTGGACCCCGTCGAACCCGGCCTTTCGGGCGCGAAGGGCCGCCTCGCCGTAGGCCTCGATCGTGCCCCGTATATCGGCCTCCGTCATCTCGCGCCGCCTTGTCTTCTCGGGCCCGCCTGTCTGCGACGGGGCCAGAGCCGGCTGCCCCGTAAGTTGCGTGCCGGCCAGGAGGCCCCCGTGGGCAAGCTGCAGCGCGATTCTCCCGCCTTTGCCGTGGACGGCATCTGCCATGCGGGCAAGCCCGGCAATGCACTCGTCGCGGTCAACGCCCAGCTGGCCCCTCACCGCGTACCCCTCGGGCCTGACGAAGGCGTGGCTCGAGATGATGAGCCCCACGCCGCCTTCGGCCAGCTCGCCCATGAGCCCGATGATCTCGTCGGTACAGGCGCCATCGGGCGCGGCAAGGCCCTCCCAGGTGGCCGAACGAATGAACCGGTTGGGCAGGTTCAGGGAACCGACCCTTGCGGACTGGAATAGAACGGATTCGCTCATCGATCCTCCTGTCTGTTCAATCTCGTGGATATCCTGTTGACAAGGCCGCCGGCAGCCGATATGTGAAACATGGGTCTGTCAAGGTCCGGTCATGAATTCCTTCTAAAGCATAGAAGCGCGCACGTCAAGGACCGGGGAATCAACATCAACTTTCACCCGAGGAGGGACTGGGATGGAATATCAGAATATCACCTTCGAAAAGTCCGATACCGTAGGCATCGTCACGCTGAACCGCCCGGGGAGGCAGAACGCCCTTTCCATTGCCCTGATCGGGGAGATGAATTGTCTTCTGGCCGGGCTTGCATCAAGCCGCGAGGTCAAGGTGCTCATCGTCAGGGCCGCCGGCAAGAATTTCTGCGCGGGGCACGACCTCACCGACCTGGCAGGCAAGGACATCAACGTCTGCAATGCCATGTTCTCGACCTGCTCGGAGATGATGCTTCGGCTCCAGCGTCTCCCCCAGCCCGTGATCGCCCAGGTCCAGGGGATCGCCACGGCAGCGGGCTGCCAGCTCGTTGCGGCCTGCGACCTTGCCGTGGCCGAGGAGGGGGCCCGGTTTGGGACTCCCGGTGTCAACATCGGCGTCTTCTGCACCTCTCCTGCCGTTTCCATCGTCCGGGCCGTAGGCCGCAAGCGAGCCCTGGAGATGCTCTTCACGGCCAGACTGATCAGCGCCCGGGAGGCCGAGCAGTGGAACCTCATCAACCGTGTCGTTCCGGCCGAACAACTCGAGGCGGAAACGATGGAGCTCGCCCGGCATATCGCGAAGGCGAGCCTTTCCTGCCTGGCGATCGGCAAGCAGGCCTTCTATACGCAGGTGAACCTGCCCGACCCGGCAGCGTACGACCTTGCCTCGAATGTCATCGCGAGCAACTTCTTCACGGAGGACGGGCGGGAAGGTGTTGCGGCGTTTTTGGAGAAGCGCAAGCCGGTCTGGAAAGACCGCTGACATAGCCACAAGGCACAAACAACAAGCCTCAAGGCAAAAATAAAAAAGCCCCCGAGGTCGGATGGCCGAGGGGGCTTTGCTGCTCCATCATCTCGTCTTTTTGTCACATCACTCTTTTTGACGAATCGATATACTCGACAATTTTTTCGGCGAGTTTCTTCACCGTGTGCTCGAAGCGGTCCTCGTCGGTCTCCAGCAGCGTGAGCCGGAAGCCCAGAAGAGGGGTGAAGAACGACGTCAGCGGCACGACGCAAATGCCCGTCGAGCCCAGAAGGTAATAGACAAAGCGCTTGTCGAGCTCGATGTTGTCCGAAGTGATCTTCTCGATGTACTGCTTGATCCCGTCATGCGCGATGGGGAGAGTCTGCTTGTTGTTCAGGACGGCCTCGTTGAAGACGACGCTCATGTAGAACGCCCCGTCGGTGCGGTTCACGACGATGTAGGGCACATTTTTCAAAATGTTGAAGGCCATGTTGGAAAGCTTCTCGTAACGGCGGATCCGGCTGTTGAGATACTTTTCATATTCCGGGTGCTGCATGACCTTCGGGATCGCCATCTGGGGAAGCGTCGTCGAGCACACCTCCGACATCTTCTGCTGCAGGATGGCGCTGGTGTAACGCTGGAAGGTCTCGTCCTTGTCGGCGTTGTAAAATTCGATCCAGCCGCAGCGGGCCCCGGGCCAGGGGAATTCCTTCGAGATGCCCTTCATGCTCATGGCCGGGACATCCTCGATGATGTCGGAGAGCGGAATGGCGACTTTTCCGTTGTACACCATGTTGATGTACGTCTCGTCAAATACAAGGAACAGGTCGTTCTCCTTGGCAATGCGGACAATCCTCTTGAGCGTCTCCTCGTGGTAGACGAAGCCCGTGGGGTTGTCGGGGTTGATGACGAGAATGCCCACGATGGCCTTGTGGTTCTTCACCTTCATCTCCAGCTCGTTCATGTCCGGGTGCCACTTGTGATAAGGGTTCATCCGGTACGTGTTGGGTGGAAACGAGGCGTGAAGCACCTCGGCCAGGAAATGGGTCGAGTACGTCGGCTCCGGGAGGATCACCCGGGCATCCAGGCGGATCGCGCTGTAGCACCGTGCAATGGCATCGCCAAGCCCGTTGAAGAAAAGGATGTCGTCAGGCGTGATCTGGGTCTTGCCGCGCTTGTTCACCAGGTTTGCCAGAAACTCGCGCGTCTCGTCCATGCCCTGCGTGGGGGAATAGGCATACGACCTGTCGTCCCGGAGAATCTCGGCGAGGACGTCTTTCATCCAGTCGGGGATGTGCTCCCCCTTCTGGACGGGATCCCCGATGTTCTCCCAGATCACTTCCATGCCGCAGGCCTTGAGACGGTTCGCCACCCCGACGATATTGCGGATTTCGTAGGTCAGTCCGTTTCCTCTCTTGGCGATATCGAATCTCATAATGACCCTCTCCCGGCGCTCTTTCGCGCCCCCTCAATGAAACAGCCGGGTACGTTTTTGTTCCGCCGGGCCGAACACCCCGGCACGGAAAGAAAAATGTGCTGATTCCTCAAGGAAAATGTTAGGTATTCAGGTCGTTTATTACAAATGGAGGAAAATTTCTACTGAATTTTTCATCGCCCCGTTCCCCGGGTAGCGGAGAGCGTGGCGCTGCGAGCCGCGCAGAATCAATTTTCAATCGCCGGGGGTGATATCCGTGTTGAAATCTACCGGTGTTTATAGTAGGCTCTTGCAGCGGATTTTGATAGGAAAGCACGGATCATTCCCATCACGCAGCTGCGGGGAAGCGCCTCGCGATCCAACGGAACAGCACAGCACACGGACGCGCAGAAGCTATGGGTACGGAGCACGATCTGCCAAACCCGAAGATCTTCCTGTTTCTTTTTGCACCCCTGGCGGGCCTTGGGCCGGGCATTGGTACCGAGGGACGGCCGACCATGGGCTGTCCCCGAATCCTCTCTCCCCCGCCTTGTTCAGCTTCAAATCACCAACATTCCGATAGGAGTTCCCCATGAAAAGGACGCCGCTATACGACCGGCACGTCGCCCTTGGAGCCACCATGACTGAGTTCGGCGGATGGGAGATGCCCGTCCAGTATACCAGTGTCATCGACGAACACAAAAATACGCGGACCCTCGCCGGCCTGTTCGATGTCTGCCACATGGGGGAGCTCGAGGTGAAGGGCCCTCAGGCGCTGGATCTGCTCCAGTGGGTCATGAGCCGCAACCTGGCAAAGCAGCAGATAGGCGAGATGAAGCTCTCGGCCATTACCAACGAAAAGGGCGGGATCATCGACGACGTGACGATTTACAAGCGGGCCGATGAGCATTACATGGTTGTAACCAATGCTGCGACGAAGGACGGCGATCTGGAATGGATCCTCAAGGCAAGGCAGCAGAAAGGGTTGGCAGGCGCAGACGTAAAGGATCTATCCGACGAGATGGGCAAGATCGACATCCAGGGGCCTGTCGCACAGACGATTCTTACAGAAATCGTCGAGGGGGATCTGCCGGCCCTGCCATTCTACCACGCGATGGACACGCGCGTTGCGGGGATGCCTGCCCTGGTATCGCGAAGCGGTTACACCGGAGAGGATGGATTCGAGGTGTATGCTACGATCAGCCGGATTGTGGAGATCTGGGACCTTCTGCTGCGCGTCGGGGATCCGCACGGAATCAAACCCGCAGGACTCGGAGCCCGGGATACACTCCGCCTGGAGGCGGGGATGATGCTCTTTGGTCACGAGATGTGCCAGACGGTTACCCCTTACGAGGTGATCTACGGCTGGATCACCGATCTGGACAAGGACTTCATCGGCCGCGATGCCTTGAAAAGGCAGAAAGACGAGGGGATTCGCAGGAAACTCATCGGGTTTGAGCTGATCGATCGGGGCATCGCCCGGCACGGATACCCAGTTATTGCCGTCGGCGAAAAAATCGGGGAAGTCACTTCCGGGACCTTCTCGCCGACGCTTGGGAAGGCCATCGGCCTGGCTTTCGTACCTGTCAAACTCAAGGAACCGGGCACGGAGCTGGAGATCGAGATACGCAACCAGAGGGTGAAGGCGAGGGTCGTGCAGTTGCCCTTCTATAAAAGAAAGAAGTGAACCACGGCGCGATGAGCCGCAAGTCGCAAATCTCGGGTGTTTGTCTTCGCGGCGCACGGGCCATGCAGTTTATCAAGCTGAAAGGAGCGGAAGATGGCCAAACCCAGTCCACACGATCGAAAATACACGAAGGAGCATGAATGGGCCAAACCGAACGGTGACGGGACGGTCACAATGGGCATCACGGACCATGCGCAGGAGCTTCTCACCGACGTGGTCTACGTGGAACTCCCTGCAGTAGGCAGGAAAGCCGGGCAGATGCAGCCCATCGCCGTGGTGGAATCGGTGAAGTCCGTATCGGATATCTTCGCCCCGGTGAGCGGTGAGGTCACGGCGGTCAACGAGGCCCTCGAAGCGACGCCGGAATTGATCAACAAGGATGCATACGGCGAGGGGTGGATCGCGAAAATCAAGATGGATGAACCATCGGAATTGGACGGCCTGATGACCGCGGAGGCATACGAAGAGTATATCAAGGCGAACCCGCACTAGAATACGAAGTGGAAGAAGTGCCTGAGTGTGGGGGTGGTAGTGTGAAGAGAAGACGATAAAGGGCAGGATGGCTGTCCGCCGCAGAAGCACGGACAGCTGCATTCTTCGAATTTCATCGCAAGGGAAGTTGCACAACAGGAAGGCCTTATATGGATTACGTTCCGAACACGCTGCAGGATCAGCAGCAGATGATGAAGGCCATCGGCATCGAGGCTCTGGAGGCTCTCTTCGTCGATATCCCGGAAAAATACCGACTGAAGAAACTCCTCGAAATTCCGCCCCCGATGTCTGAGCAGGAAATCTGGGAGCACATGACGCGGATTGCCGCGCGCAACGTCACACCGCGATCCACACTGCTGGGGGCCGGAGTTTATCACCACTATATCCCCGCTGTCGTCCACCACATCATCGCGCGCTCCGAGTTCTACACGGCCTACACCCCCTATCAGGCCGAGATCAGCCAGGGAATCCTGCAGGCCATCTACGAGTACCAGACGATGATCACCCGCCTGACAGGGACGCAGGTGGCAAATGCATCCATGTACGACGGTGCGACGGCCATGGCTGAAGCGGCGGTGCTTTCCGCAAAAACGCTGGGGAAGAACCGGCTGCTCCTGGCACGCTCAATCCACCCCGAGTACCGCGCAGTCGTGAAGACCTACGCCTGGGCAAACGGCTACGACTGTGTCGAAATCCCCTGCGCTGCGTCGGGCCAGATTGACAGCGGGGCGCTAAAAGATCAACTCGACGATCGGACGGCCGCTGTACTGGTGCAAAGCCCCAATTTTTTCGGCATCGTCGAGGATGTGAAACCTTTGGCAGATTTGGCTCACGGGCGGGGCGCCCTCCTCGTGGCAGGCTTTACGGATGCCACATCGCTGGGCATTCTGAAACCCGCCGGAGAGGCCGGGGCTGACTTTGTCGTCGGGGAGGGGCAGAGTTTCGGGAACCCCATGAATTACGGGGGGCCCTACCTTGGCATCCTGGCCAGCACCGATGCATTTCTCCGGAAAATTCCCGGAAGGCTCGCCGGGGCCACCGTGGACCGCGAGGGGTGCCGCGGCTACGTTCTGACGCTGCAAACCCGCGAGCAGCACATCCGCCGGGAGAAGGCGACTTCCAACATCTGCTCCAACGAGGCCCTCTGCATGCTCGCCGCGGCCGTCTACCTGGCAAGCCTGGGGAAAAACCTGAAAAAACTGGCAACGCTCAATGTGTGGAAGGCAAATTACTTCAGAGCGAAGCTCGCGGCCCTGCCGGGCTGGAAGCCCCTGTTCCCGGGGCCCGTCTACAACGAGTTCGCCCTTGCCTGCCCCGACGTCAAGTCCGCGAACTCTCGCCTGGAGTCAGCCGGATACACGGGCGGATATGATCTGTCGAGAGAATACCCGGAGCTTGGGGGCGGAATCCTGCTCTGCGCCACGGAGATGCTTCGGAAAGAGGATATGGACAACATTGCCGCTCTTTTGAAGTGAGAGCGAGCGGGCTTTGTTACTTGTAACGTTACAAGCAATTACGAGGTAGCCATGGAACTGCTTTTCGAGAACAGCCGCCCCGGCCGCAAGGCCGGCACAATCCCCGCAAGCGATGTCCCCGAGGTCGCCCTGGACAAGGTCATCGACACATCTCTTTTGCGTACCGATTTGAATCTGCCGGAGCTCTCGGAGGTCGATATCGTTCGACACTATACCCGTCTGTCACAACGCAATTTCGGCGTCGACATGGGCTTCTACCCCCTTGGGTCTTGCACGATGAAATACAATCCAAAGATCAACGAGAATGTCGCCGGCCTTCAGGGGTTCACATCCCTGCATCCCTATGTGCCGGAGGCCGCCGCCCAGGGAAATCTCCAACTCCTGCACGAACTGGCCGGCTTCCTGTCGGAGATCTGCGGCATGGCCGACTTCACCCTTCAGCCTGCGGCGGGCGCGCACGGGGAGCTGACGGGCGTGATGGTCATCAAGAAGCACTTCGAGAAGAAAAGGGAGAAGCGCACGACGATCCTGATTCCTGACACGGCTCACGGGACAAATCCTGCATCGGTAGCCCTCTGCGGCTTCCAGGTGGCCACGCTCCGCTCCAATACCGAAGGCGGCGTGGACCTTGCCCATCTCCGGGAGCTGATGACACCGGATGTGGCGGGGCTCATGCTGACCAACCCCAATACCCTGGGGCTCTTCGAGCGCAACATCGACGAGGTCGCCTCCATTGTTCACGGTAAGGGCGGGCTTCTGTACTGCGACGGGGCCAATGCCAACGCCCTGATCGGCGTCACAAGGCCGGGAGATCTGGGATTCGACATCATCCAGCTCAACCTCCACAAGACATTCTCCACGCCGCACGGGTGTGGAGGCCCCGGAAGCGGACCCGTGGGCGTGAAGTCCCATCTGGTGCCTTTCCTGCCGGTTCCGAGAGTCGTGAAAGAGGGCGAGCGATTCCGCTGGTCCGATAAATTCCCCGATTCGATCGGGCGGATAAGATCCTTTTACGGCAATTTCAACGTGATGGTGAAAGCCTACACGTATATCCGCTCCATTGGCGCCGAGGGGTTAAGGCGCGTGAGTGAAAACGCCGTGCTCAATGCAAACTACATCAAGGAGCGGCTCAGACCCTACTATCAGCTCGCCTATGACCGGGTTTGCATGCATGAATGCGTCTTCTCGGGCGAAAAGCAGGTGCAGGAAAGCGGCGTGCACACGACGGACATCGCCAAGCGCCTGCTCGACTACGGGTTCCACCCCCCTACGATCTATTTCCCCCTGATCGTGCGGGAAGCGATCATGATCGAACCCACGGAGACGGAGAGCAAGGAAACGCTCGACGAATTTTGCGCGGCCATGATATCTATAGCGAAAGAGGCGAAGGAGAACCCCGACCTGGTGAAATCGGCGCCTCTCACCACTCCGGTGAAGCGCATGGATGACGTCCTGGCGGCACGAAAGCCCGACGTCTGCTGGACGTTGTGTTAGGCGCCAGGCAGGAAGACGCCCCCGGGCAAAAGGCTATAAAACAAATCCAACGAGAGCAGAAATGAAAAACTGGCTAAACTGGTCGAAAGAAGAACTGGCGGAACAACTCTGGGCAACGGAACCCCGGATTCGTCAATTATTGAGAAATTCCAGGCACATGGAAGAGGCGAGGCATCTTTTTTTCGATTATCTCAACCGCCTCGAACGAGATCTCTTCAACATGCGCTCCGACACCTATTTCGTCCATCTCAACATCGTGGAAAAACGAAACGCCAAGGAATGCATCCGGGTGCTCTCGAACACGTTGCGGACGGAGAACGAGTACGTGACACACTTTTCCCCCATGCAGGTCTTTTACGATCTCGCCCAGGGGAAGAAGGAAGCCCTCGACCAGGTTTCGGAAGCGTTCCTCTGCGAGTACCTCGCCCTGTTTCTCGGTATCACAGGGAAGGGGGGAAAACATCTCCGGCGCAAGGAGGTCTTCCAGATGAAGGACGGCCGCACTGCGGCCATCGCAAGGTCCAGTCAGCTGGACGATTACGCATGCAATATCCGGCGGTATTTCCGCCGCTACCGGACAGGATACGACAAGCCGCTGCTGCGGGAGAGAAAGAATCTCAAACGTGAGATTCTTCATTTTTTCAATGCCGCGGAGCAGGACTGGCAGGATCACCGCTGGCACCTGCGGCACGTCATCAAGGACCTCGATACGATCAAAGCCCTGGTGAAGCTCGAGAAGGACGAGGCCGAGGGGCTCGCCAGCGCCAGGAAGAACGGCATCCCCTTCGAGATCACGCCCTACTACCTGTCCCTTTTCCACAAGGAGGGGCGGGCCGATTACGACCGGGCCATCCGCGCCCAGGTCATCCCCAGCACCCTCTACTGCGAACAGGTGGCCGAGAGCCGCCGCAAGGGGATCGACCTGGACTTCATGGGCGAGAAATCCACCAGTCCCATCGATGGCATCACCCGTCGATACCCTGAGATCCTGATCCTGAAACCCTACAATTCCTGCCCCCAGATCTGTGTGTATTGCCAGCGAAACTGGGAAATCAAGGGGATGGACGATACCGTGATGATGGCCCGAAAAAAGGTGAAAGAGGCTCTCCGCTGGATCGAGGAAAACGAGAGCATTACCGAGGTGCTCATCACGGGGGGCGACCCGCTCACCCTGAACAATGACTACCTGGACTGGCTGATCGGCGAGGTGGCCGCGATCGACCACATCGAGAGAATCCGGATTGGGACAAGGACCCCTGTCACCCTGCCCTTCCGCGTGGACGAAGGGCTCCTGGAGGTTTTCAAAAAGTATCATGAGTGGGGAAAGCGTGAGCTCGCCGTCGTCACCCACTTCGAGCATCCCACGGAGATTACCCCGGATTCGCTCGATTGCATCCGGAAGATCAAGAGCGTCGGGATGAATGTTTACAACCAGCAGGTATTTACCTACTACAACAGCCGAAGATTCGAGACGGCACTCCTGCGCAGGACGCTGAAACTCTCCGGCATCGACCCCTACTATTCCTTCAGCACGAAAGGCAAGGAGGAAACCATCGACTTCCGAGTCCCGATCGCGCGGATGGAGCAGGAGCAGCTGGAGGAAGCCCGACTGCTGCCGGGCCTGGTTCGGACCGATGAGCCCGTCTTCAACGTGCCCCGGCTGGGAAAGGTCAACCTGAGGGCCTGGCAGGATCACGAGATCGTCAATATCCTTCCCGACGGGCGCCGGATGTACCGCTTCTATTCCTGGGAGGTCCGGCTTGTCACGGCGCTGGACTATCTGCACGCCGATGTGCCCATCTACGACTACCTCAAGCGGCTCTCCGAGGACGGGGAAAATGTGAGCGATTACGCCTCGATCTGGTACTACTTCTAAACCCAGGTAAAAGGATAAAGGCTCGAGGTGAAAGGGAAGAAAGTGTTTCCTTTAGGCCTTTTTCCTTTTTCCTTTAACCGTTGACCTTTATCCTGTCCCATGAGAAAACCCGACTGGCTGAAAGTCCCCCTGCCGAACACCCGCGAGTTCATGGAGGTGCGGGGAATCCTGGATCGTCTTGATCTGCATTCCGTCTGCCAGGAAGCCCGATGTCCCAACATGGGGGAGTGCTTCCAGTCCCGTACGGCCACGTTTCTCATCCTCGGAAACAAATGCACCCGCAATTGCCGTTACTGCAATGTGCAGGACGGGCAGCCCGGCGTGCCGGATGAGAATGAGCCGGAGCGCCTCGCCGAGGCCGTGAAGGCCCTGGGACTGCGCTACGTCGTCATCACCTCCGTGACTCGAGACGACCTGACCGATGGCGGGGCGGCCCTATTTGCGCGCTGCATTGAGCTGTTGCGGAAGGAAATTGCAGACTGCAGGGTGGAAGTCCTGATCCCCGATCTCCAGGGCAATTGGACGGCCCTGCAGAGGATTCTGGCCTCCGGTCCCCACGTCCTGAACCACAACATCGAGGTTGTTCCGAGGCTCTTTGGAGAACTTCGCCCCCGGGGCAACTACGCCCTGTCTCTCGAGCTGCTGCGGCGGGCCGGCGAGGACTATCGGAAGGCATTGACGAAGTCGGGCTTCATGGTCGGCTTCGGGGAAACCCGTGACGAGATTCTCTCGCTTCTGGATGACCTTGCCGAAGTGGCCTGCGCAAGCCTCACGATCGGCCAATACCTTCAGCCATCGGCAGCTCATTGGCCTGTCGCAAAGTTCTACATGCCCGATGAGTTTGAGGACTTTCGACAGGAGGCCCTGCTGCGAGGTTTTAAAACCGTCGTGTCGGGACCCCTCGTGCGCAGCTCCTACCAGGCGGCCAAACA
>DASRZY010000223.1:0-3144 GCA_035685905.1 Syntrophales bacterium | reverse complement strand
TCGCTCATTTCCCCTCCTGTTGTGGCGGATGACACAAGACCGTTGTTCTACTTTCCCGCGACAGGCCCCTATTTTCCTATCGGGCAAAGACCGAATCCTCGAGTCCAAATCCCTGAGTCAACAGTCAGGAATCGGCTCGATTGAAAAATAAGGCTGCCGGCATGACACGAAGGGGTCTGCGGGAGAGTCGGATCCAAATCCGGCCAGATCCATCTCGCGGCTTTACTCCTGCCTCTTCGGGGGGTTCATCGAAAGGCGGTCTTTCGTCTTGGCCAGGGTGACCCGAAGATAGTGGCTGTAGCCCACGGGGCTCATCCATCCTTTCGGGCACTCCACCCGTTCGAGTTCGCGGGCTCGGAAAAAGAGAAATTGATGGGTGTTGCTTGTCGACCGCCGTACGCGGACCCTGCACCGGCCGGCCGAGATCTCGCGCACGCGGCCGATGCGCCCATCGGGAATTTTTACACAATCTCCTGCATGGATCTTCCCGGACATGGTTCTTTCCCTCTTTATCCAGTGGCAAGGTCCAACATCTCGACAGGGGGTTCGATCCGACGTTCACGTCAGCAATACAGGTCGGACCGGGTCAGGGGAAGCCCGCTGACCCCGCGGTCGGGCTTGACGAGCAGGGCCTGGTAGACATTGAGCCGGCCCGTGGTGAAATAGTGTGCGGCCCCCGACATGTAGAGCCGCCAGACGCGGTAGACCGCTTCGCCGGCAGCCTGCAGAGCCTTCTCATAATTGCTTTCGAGGCGACGGACCCAGTGCCGAAGGGTCAGGGCGTAATGCTCACGCAGGCTCTCCACGTCGCGGATCTCGAACCCGGCGTCTTCGGATGCATTGAGCGTCGTCGTGACGGGGACGAGTTCGCCGTCGGGGAAGACATACTTGTGAATGAACGGGGAGAGATTCCGGTCCTTCACCCCGGGGCCGTAGGCAATCCCGTGATTGAGAAAGAACCCGCCGGGCTTCAGGAGCCGCCATGCGACATCGAAGTAATCGCGAAGCTTCGCCACCCCCACGTGCTCAAACATCCCGACGCTCACCAGTTTGTCATACCCCTCCCTCTCCGCGATGTCGCGATAGTCCATGACTTCGGCCGTGCAACTCCCGGCAAGCCCTGCTCCACGAATCCGATCGTTGGCGCATTGGGCCTGGGGCTCGCTTAATGTGATGCCGCGCGCCCGGGCCCCGTAGCGGCTTGCCGCATGAACGATCAGAGCGCCCCAGCCGCAGCCGATGTCGAGGAGGCGCTCGCCCGGTTTCAGCCGCAGTTTCCGGCAGATGTAGTCGAGCTTGCGCTCCTGGGCGGCATCCAGGGCCTCATCGGGTCTGTCGAAGTAGGCGCAGGAATAGACCAGTTGCCGATCCAGCCAGAGGCGATAAAAATCGTTTGATATGTTGTAGTGATAGGTGACCGCCTGCCAGTCCCGTTTTTTCGAGTGGGGCGTCCCTTTCAAAAAAGACGCTGCCCGATTCGCCTGGAGGAAAGGAGCGGCCGGCAAATGGAACAGATCCGCCAGCAAGCGGATGTTGCGGATATTGCCGCTGCGCTCCTCGAAATAGTCGCCCAGCGGGAAGACGGACTCGATGTCGCCCTCGATGTCGAAGTCGTCGTGGATATAGGCCTCAGCCAGGGTGAGCTCCCCGGGAGGCCAGAACATTTTTTTCAGAGAGTCGGGATGGTGGAGAACCAGCGTGAAACGGGCGGGCTGACCGGTTTCAGGGCCCCACGTGGTCCCATCCCAGAGCCTGACGGCAAAATCCCTCGGTCGATAGGACCCGAAAATATGATCTACAGAAGACAGGGCCTTTTTGACGACGCTGTCGCCGACGCGTTCTTGTTGCGTGCGCATGCTTGAACCTCCGGATAACGTCTGTGTCACGAAGCCATGCCGTCTGTCTCCATCGCATTGCTGATATCGATGATGGAGGTACGACAACCAAGGACGTGTCCGAAATCATCCTGGACCGGTATGCTCTCGAATGAGATCGTGAGCGGGGTGCCGTCTGTTCTCCGGATGTGGATTGCACAGGCGCGGGCTGTATGTCTGCGGCCCAGCGTTTTGAAATGCTCATGGAAGGCAGGCTGGTCGCCCGGTTCCATGAACCGTGTGATCGGTTCCTTCAGCAGTGCCTTTCTCTTGCAGCCGAACATCCTGGCCCCCGCGAGATTGACCCCGATCATCAACCCGTTCCGATCAAGGATGAGATGCGGGACGGGGGAGAAATCGAACATGTCCGGATACCTTCCCCCGGGCCCATCCAGCAGGGCATGACCGGGCGGGCAGCGGTCATCGGCAGAAATCAGGTCGTCGCTTCGGGGATTCTTCATCATCACGGGTCTCCTCTTTTTCTTATGTCTCCCTGTCGGGACCTTTGACATCGGGATATCCCTGATACGGGGCTTCGAAATACCCTATCCCGCCCGAAAGCAGGCAGATGAACGTGCCCCCCACATTGAAATGCGGGCTATTTGAGGGTCACCCCGACAGCGCCGATCTCGCCATCCCGGTGATCCAGAACCGTGAAGGGGATCTCCTGGCCGGCCGGCAGGGCAGTGACGAGCCGGACAAAGCCGTCGACCCCTTCGATCGCCTGATCCCCGATTGCCAGGATGATGTCCGAGATCTCCAGCCCCGCCCTGGCAAAAGCACCCTTGGGATCGAGCCGGGTGATGACAACACCCTGCGGCTTTTCCAGGCCGTACTTATCGGCTTCCTTGGCCGTGACGGCCCGGACTTCGGCGCCGATGCGCTCCTTGACGGAGACGCCCAGGAACTTTGTCGAGTCCTCGAGTCTGCCGATCCGCACCGTCACCTCCTGCTGCTTTCCGTCCCGGAGGATCGTCAGTTTCACGTCGCGCCCCGCGGGCATTGCAGCCACGCTGTTCTGGAGCTGGCTCGAATCGGTGATCTCCACGTCGCCGAAGCGCGTGATGATGTCATTTTTCTTCAACCCGGCGCGCTCTGCCGGGCCCCCCTTGACCACGTCCATCACCTGGGCTCCCCGGGGAGGTTGCGCGCCCGCTGACGGGGCTGCCGCATTGCTGATGCTGATGCCCAGCCAGCCGCGCTCAACCTTGCCGTTGGCGATCAGGGCCTTCGAGACTTAAACGGCCATGTTCGACGGGATCGTGAAGCC
>DASRZY010000222.1:0-13625 GCA_035685905.1 Syntrophales bacterium | reverse complement strand
GTCTTCCAACTATTAGCCGTAAGCCAACCCCAGCCTCGATGATGCATCCAGAAGCTTCTTGTCCAGAGTCCAGAGGGGCGCTTGCGTCAGGGAGGCCGAGACAAGGAGATGGGCATCGATATAGCCCAGCCCTTTTCCCATCAGGCCGTGCGTTTCGATGAAATTCATCACTTCGTCATGCTCCGCAGGTACTGCCGCGGGGAGAGCCTGCAACAGCGAGAGGATCTCTGTCCTGTTTTTGAGATTGCCGCAGGCTAGTTCCCCCATGACGAAGGGGTGACAGAAAACATGGCCCTCATTCAATAACGCATCAAGGCCGATGGCCCCCTCCCGCAGATGCGCCACCCACACCGATGTGTCCACCAGCACCATGCTAATTATCCCTTGCTCTGCGCCTGGGTACCGTCTCGAGCTTCTTTTCCGTTCCCCCCAGCCTTGCCAGCCGCTTGCCGGACTCCCTTGCAATCAGGGTCTCCAGGCCGAGTCTCACCAGGGACGTTTTCTCCCTGATGCCGGTCAGCTCGGCCGCCCTGCGGATCAGATCGTCCTTGATGTTGATTGTCGTTCTCATAAGATCGCCGTCCCCGTACACATTATTGTATGCATAAATATGCACTTAATGTATGCACATGTCAAGGGCAATCGAATTCAAGAGATTTGTTTACGGGTACCCGATTGCTTACGGTAGATCCTGTCGCTCTGCGATCTTATGGATCCGGCAATATTGCCTGATGATGTCCAGGACAACGTCTCCGTATTTCTCCAGTTTTGCAGCCCCGATCCCGTGTATCCGGGAAAGGCTATCCCTTGTCTGCGGCAGATGGGTGGCCATTTCCTTCAGGGTCCGGTCGTGGAAAACCGTATAGGGAGGGATGTTCATCCGGTCTGCGATTTCCTTGCGTTTCTTCCGCAGGAGCTCAAAAAGGCCGGGGTCGAATTGCCCCGGAGCTTCCGCCCTGGAGATGAGATCTGCACCTTCCTTCTCCAGAAGCCCCGAGACGGATTCCTTTCCTCTCAAAACCTCCCAGGCCTTACGGGTCAGTTTCAGGGCCCCGTGCTCCATATCCTGGATCACCAGGCCTTTGCGGACAAACTGACGGGCAAGGTGGCGCCATTGCTTCGATGAATGTGCCTTTCCTATGCCATAGGTGGACAACCGGTCATGCTCATGTTGCAGAACCTTGATCGATTTCGAACCCCGCAAAATATCGACGACATGACCGGCGCCAAAGGATTCACCGACCCGCTTGACGCAGGAAAGAAACATCTGCGCGGGAATCGTGATATCGGTGAGGTCCTTTTTCTCGATTCTGCAATTGTCGCACATCCCGCAGGCAGCCCGGTCGGACTTTTCACCGAAATATTCCAGCAGGGGAATACGCCGGCAAAGCTCCGTCTCCGCGTAACCCAGGATGTTGTCCAGGAGAACATTGGCCACCACCTGTTCATGCCCGGTTTTTTGCTGGATGAAATACCTCACATTCCGGATGTCGCCATAACCGAACAGCATCAGGCAGCGGGCAGGCAGGCCGTCCCGCCCGGCCCGTCCGATCTCCTGGTAGTAGGTTTCCATGCTTTTCGGCAGGTCGTGATGGATGACGAAACGGACATTGGGCTTGTTGATTCCCATGCCGAAGGCAATCGTCGCCACGATGATCTGGATGTCGTCCTTGACGAACAGGTTCTGATTTTCCGTGCGCACCTCGTCAGTCAGGCCGGCATGGTAAGGCCTCACGGAATATCCCCTTTCATGGAGAAATGCATGGAGATGATCCGTCTGCTTGCGCGAAAAGCAATAGATGATCCCCGATTCGTTCCGGAAGGATTTCAAGAATTCCGTGATCTGCTCGAGAGGCGCGATCTTGGGTTCAACCTCCAGGAAGAGATTCGGGCGATTGAAACTGCCGATGAATTCATCGGTCTTGGCGATCTGCAGGGACTTTTTGATATCGTCGCGAACCCGACTGGTTGCGGTGGCGGTCAGGGCGACACAAACTGCGTTTCTGAACATGGGCCGCAATCCGCCCAATTGACGGTATTCCGGCCGGAAATCATGGCCCCACTCTGAAATACAATGGGCTTCGTCGACGGCCATGCAGCTGACGTTCATCGCGGAAAGCAGCTCGAGGGTTCTGGGGCTGAGCAGCGCTTCCGGCGAGAGATAGAGTAATTTTACCCTGTTCGCTTTGAGTTTCTCGACATGGCGCCGATACTCGTCGGGTTTCAAGGTGCTGTTCAGATACACGGCTGCCACGCCGCATTCCTGCAACTCGTCCACCTGATTTTTCATCAGCGAGATCAAGGGGGAGATGACGATCGACAACCCGTCATAGATCAGGGCCGGGATTTGATAGCAAAGGGACTTGCCTCCCCCGGTCGGCAAGACGACGAGGGCGTTCTTCTTTTCCAGAAGATGAGCGATGATGGACTCTTGAAGGGGCCAGAAGTCATCATAGCCGAACACGTTCTTGAGAATGGATTTCGCATCGGCAATCCCTTCACTCATCAAGACCTCCCGTTGTCTGCGCTTGGAATGGCCCGCACACGCGGGCCTCCGGGCCAGGCTTCACCGGGGACGATTTCTGCCGGATGCCGGTCAGCCCGGCCGCCTTGCGGATCGGATCGTCGCCGGTGTTGATCTCGTAGTGGATTGGATGACTGATGTCAAGGAATGAAGTGGGGCCAACCCGCCAATCACTGCGGAAAGTCTTGATTGTGAATTATCGATGGAGGACTCTGTCTAGTCTGACGTTCTATTTTTCCTCCAGTTCGACAATGATTACATCCGTATTCGTATCCCCGGTGTTTTCGCCGATGTGCGTATGTCCTTTCAGCCAGGCGACACTCCCTGCCTTGACGTCGACATCCTGCTTCCGACCATCGGGAAATGTCAGGCGCCGCCTGAATGAGGACTCCGCGTACAATACGTAGTCCGGGTGAGCGTGTAGCGAGGTTCTGTCCCCGGGCTTGTCGTGGTACCGGAGCACCCGAACGCGTTCGTTTTCCAGGACAACCGAATACTTGTCGCCGTCTGTTTCAACGGCGTCCTGAATAGTGGACTTGGACATCACGTGTCTCCTCCTGACCTGAAGAAGTTCTGATACGGGAATGACAAGCTTCTCAAAGCATGGGGATCGGACCCTATGCAGACCTGTGAACAGGCGAGGCAGGGGTGCGGGGTGACTCAGCGAAGGATGACAAACTGCATCGGCCGCAGGTCGAGTTTCACGAACATCGATTGGTTGCCCGGGTCTTGATGAGGCAGGACTTCGACGGAACCCTCTCCCCCGTACAGCACGTTCATGCGCTCTCCGGCCTTCTGAATGGTGTTGTCGACGATGACATAATCCGACCGAGACTCCGTGGTCGAGGTGTTGTACGCGACAAGCACTTCCTGCTGCGCCAGGATGCGGGAAAACGCGAGCGTGCATGGATGCCCCTGGGGCAAACCAAAATCAACGCCGCTGCCGGAGATTTCCCTGAAATACATTCTGCCGAATCGCAGGGCGTCGAGTTTCTGATTCAGCCTCGCGATTTCCGCGATTCCCCGGTAGATGAAGCAATCCGGGTTCAGAAGATTCTTTGAATTGTCGTCGAGGCTGAACATGGCTTCGCGGATAAACTCGTCTCCGTTGCCTTCACCTGCGAAACCCTGTTCCGTGCCATAGTAGATGCAGGCGGTTCCCAGAGCGCAATGCAGATACCCGACGCCGGCAATGACCTGCTCGTCACGGGCTCCCGCGGCATACCGCCGTTTGTAGTCCATGCCGATCTGGTCGTGATTATCGAGGAATGTGACCAGGTAGCGGCCCAGCTCGCCGCGGCTGAGCGCGTTTTCCCGCAGAGATTCATACCGGTTGATGAGATCCGCCGGGGGACGCAGGCCTTTGATAACTGCGGGGAGAGTCCAGTACAATGGGAAATCGAGCACCGAGTCCAGCCCGAAGTAGACCGTTTTGTCTCCGACCCGGGTCGGGGTGTTCGGCCCGATGTAGCGGTTGGCGGCGGCATCCCCGGCGACCAGCTCCCCGAAGAGAAGAAACGATCTTTTCC
This sequence comes from Syntrophales bacterium, assembly GCA_035685905.1. Taxonomy (GTDB): domain Bacteria; phylum Desulfobacterota; class Syntrophia; order Syntrophales; family UBA2192; genus UBA2192. The sequence continues at coordinate 9,572 of DASRZY010000222.1, read as the reverse complement.
CGAGCAGGTAAGCATACTCGCGTATCCACGAACAAAAGCGCGCGATGGCAAGCTCCCCCATGTGCTTGACGGCATCCATCCGGAAGCCGTCGATATCCGCCTCCCGCATCCAGTAGCAGTGCGCCTTGATGATCAATTCCTGGAGCGCGAGCCCGTCGGCCGATTCATCATTCTTGAACCCTTTGAGAGCGAAGAAATCCCCATCCTGCGTTTCCGGGACAGCGTCCCAGTTTCGGATTTCTCCCTTCTTTCCGTAAAGGTTTGGATTGCGCAGCTCCACCGGCTGCGGCAGCCCGGGGTGCCGCCATCCGCCGAAGGCATATTCCCGTCCGTTGTCGTACACCTTCGGCTGGTTGCCCAGGTAGAACCAGTTGTCGCCGGAATGGTTCGCGACCACGTCGAGATACACGCGCATCTCACGGTCGTGCGCCGCCGCGACGAGGTCGACGAGGTCCTGCTTCGTGCCGAATCGCGGGTCTATCGCAAGGTAGTTCTGGATTGCGTAGCCGTGATATTTGTCCGAGTTCCGGTCCGGGGAATCGTTGTTCTCAAAGATGGGGCTCAGCCACAATGCGGTGCAGCCGAGATTGTGAATGTAGTCGAGGTTCTGCCTGATGCCGTTCAGCGTTCCTCCGCAGAACTTTCCGAGCTGCCCGGGCGAACCGCTGCCTCGGCTCCTTCCCGTTCCGGCCGCGGGCGTGCGGTTCAGGTCGTCGTGAAAACGGTCGACCAGCAGGAAATAGATGAATTCCTCACGCCATTCGCGGTCGCAATGCCAGTATTGCTTATCCGGAATGGGCGTCAGGTCGATCTCTTCAATGGAGCGGGGTGATGACATTGCTTTCGTCCCTGCAACTCGTTCTTCAACACCCGGACTGGATGGATTCGAATTTTCCTGTCGATCGCCGTTTCTGTATGCTTCACTTACTTCTTCGTGACCCTGATATCGATTCTGCGGTTTTTTTGTCTTCCTTCTTCCGTAGAGTTATCGGCAACGGGATACTTCTCTCCATACCCCTCGGCTTCCAGCCTCTTGGCATCAACGCCCAATTTGACAAGCTCCTGCTTTGTGTTTTCAGCTCTGCTCTGAGACAGCTTGAGATTGGCGTCTGCATTGCCCACATTGTCCGTGTACCCTCCGATTTTCAGGGTCACGATTGGAAAGGCCTTCATGATCTCCGCGATGTTCTTCAACTGCTCCGCTGAAGCGGGTTTCAACGTTGCGCTTCCGGTTTCGAAGTCCAGCCGGTCAAAGCTGAACCAGGTTGTTTTGTCGACGGGCTTGCTCTTGTCCTCGATGAAGGCAATCAGCTTTCGCTCGACGCCGAACTCGGGGACATTGAGCTCCACCCCGTTGGGCAGTTTGACCGGCAGGAATTTGCCAAGCTTGTCCATCATCGCTTTGGCCGCATCGGAAACTGCCTTTTCGGCAGGCTTCACCACCGCGGGCGGAGGCGTGGGCGCGCAGTACTGGACCTGCAGGTAAACCAGGACGATGATGCACACCATGACGACAAGAAAAGCCGTGTTGCCCTGCCCTCGGCACGAGGCCCATTTCGACAGGAACGCATTCTTGCGAGACGAATGAAACGTTGCCATTGCTTTTTCCTCCTTTTTCTTCAGTAGTCCATTTATCTCTCCGGATGATGCCCAGGCATTTCCGCGGCGTGGCTCATCCGCCCAGCAGCTTCTTCTTGATCATGTCGATGCCCTGGCTGAGCGTACCTGCCTGCGGCACCGATCCATCCGGAGTGAGCTTGTCGATCAGCTGCGGCAGCAAATCGGCCAGGGACTTCGACAGGTCATGCTCACCAAGGTTCAGCTTTGACGCCAGTTCTTTGATTTTGTCGCTTCCGAGGGCGTCTTTGATCTGATCTGCCGATATGGGCAGGTTCTCCCCGGTGCCGATCCACGAAGACATGTGATCGCCAAGGCCCTTTTCGTTGAACTTCTGGATCAGGCCCGTGATGCCTCCCGACTTCTGGTCGTTCAGCATATCCAGGAGATTATCGAGCATGCTCGACTGTCCGCCGGCCTCTCCCTGTTCTCCCACGACCACCTTTTTGAGTTGGTCCATGAATCCCATGACAATCCTCCTTCAGTAATTTTTTCTGCCGATCCATGAGGTTCACCTGCTGTTGCCCGCCGATCAGGATGCGAGCCGCTGCGCCCGTCTTCTGATCATTTGCTGCCTCCTCTCATGGAGTCACGGAGAATGAAGGCGCGCGAAATTCCAGCGCACCGCATCGTTGCTTCCGGGGGATATTTCATCCCCTGGACGACTTCACATGGATCTCTTCAGGTAACACCCGGACATAGGACGATGCAGAAAGTTAGAAGTGAAGTGCTTGGATTGACTGAGCGACGAAAAGAATTTCTGTAAAAAATATGCTCTTAATCATGGGGGTAGTCAAGGAGATAATCGGTCGGAGTCATCGGGTCCTTGTTGCAAGCGCCTGATGAGTCCCGTCAAAATGCCTGTTGATTTCCCCGGGCATTGGCGATAAAAGCTCTTTTCCATATAACTACAGGGTCTCAACCTATGAATCTGCTGAAAAAGATATTCCGGTTTTTCCTGATTGCGCTCTTTCTCCTGGCAGGGGCGGTCCTCGTCTACACCACTACGGCCTTCTACTACGACGACGTTGCGGGGCTGAAGAAAAAAAACCCCGGAAAGACCGCCTTCATGTCCCACCGGGAGTTCGAGTGGGAGTTCAAGGGGCTCAAGAACAAGAAGATCTACCAGGTCTGGGTGCCCCTCTCGCAGATCTCGCCCTACATGGTGAAGGCCGTCCTGATCGCCGAGGACGACAAGTTCTATTCTCACGAGGGTTTCGATTTCGAGGCCATGCAGAAGGCAATCGAGAAGGACATCAAGCTGGGCAAGTTCAAGTACGGCGGCAGCACGATCAGCCAGCAGCTCGCCAAGAACCTGTTCCTCTCCCCGTCGAAGAACCCGCTGCGCAAGGCCAAGGAAGTGATCCTCACCTGGCGCATTGAGAACAACCTCTCGAAGCGGCGCATCCTGGAGATTTACCTCAACGTGGCCGAGTGGGGCGACGGGATCTTCGGCATCGAGGCCGCCTCGCGCCACTACTACGGGAAGTCCGCGGCGGAGCTGACACCGATGGAGGCGGCGCGGCTTGCCGTCGTGCTGCCCAACCCGCTCAAGCTCAACCCCGCGGGCACCTCGAAGTACGTGGAGAAGCGTGCCGAGATCGTCTACGGGATCATGGTGAGGCGGGGCATCGTCATCGAGGAATACGAGGATATCATGAAGACGCCCGCCGACGGGCCGCCGGCAGACTCGGGCGCCCTGAAGTCCACCGGGGTGACGTCGGGATCGTTCGATGGCGTCGAGAAAAAGGAAGGCGCGCCGGAAAAACAGAAGATCGCCGCACCGGAGAAGAAAGAAACGACGCCCTCCCCGGCCTCAGAAAAAGCCGGGGAGAAGGCCTCAGCGCTTCCCCCCGAGTCGAAGGAAGGGAGATAGGCAAGGCTGTATTCTATGGAACGGTCAGCCGGGACCTGTTCGCGCGACCGATTCTCATTTCGCCTTGGCGTAGTCGAGCATTCCCTGGAAATCGACAACGACGACGGGTTCGTTGCCGACCACCCAGGCATCGTGGCCCACCGGCAGAAGCGTCACGTCGCCGGCCTTGCTTTCGAACTCCGTCCCGTCGTCCATGACGATGTGCATGGTCCCGGACAGTTGATACTGGAAGTGCGGTGCTTCGCAGCTCTTGGTTTTCGCCACGGGCTTTACCGAGGTGGACCACTTCCAGCCTGGCTCCAATGTCGCACGGCCGATTATGGCCCCGCCTATTTTGACCAGCTCCACTTTCCCCTTGGGAAACGCCCTCACTTCGTCGGCTTTGCCGAAGCTCTTCAGTTCCGCTTTCTTCTGGTCGCTGAGCATGGGGCCCTCCTTTTTTTCCTGTATCGTTGTTTATTATCAATCTGGGTAATTTCCTCGAAGCTCGCTCGCATGCGTCATCCCCGCGAAAGCGGGGATCCATCTGTAGACTGGATTCCGGATCAAGTCCGGAATGACAAAGGATATGTTTTGTTTCTCGGAATCGTTCGCCGCACTCTTCACGGGTCATGTACCATGGTGCACGTTGTCCCGCCTTCCCTCAATCCGGCAGCGGATGAATTGCCCGCTGCCGAATGCCTTAGCAACCCATCAGGCAATGGATGAGCAGGAAAAAAGGGGGCTCCGCGTTGAAAATCAGCGGCTTTGGTGGTATTGTGAGAACCGCATGCTGCCCATGCCGGGAGTACTCGATGAAGCACATGCCCCTCCTCTTTCTGATGTTCGGCCTTATGATCGTGACGGGATGCCATATGGATTCTGTGACTTTGGGTCTACAGGATGGAACGCTTCGGCCCTGCCCCGACAAGCCCAACTGCGTCTGCACGCAGGACCCGTCGGAGCGGCACCGGGTCGAGCCCATCCGCTACGCCGGTGCACAGGACGAGGCGCTGGAAAAGCTCCTGCTGATCGTGCGGCACATGGGTCAATCAACCCTCGTGGCGGCCGAGCCCAATTACATCCACGCCGAATTCCGGTCCTCCTTTTTTGAGTTCGTCGACGACGTGGAGTTCCTTCTCGACGACACCGCCAAGCTCATCCATTTCCGGTCCGCTGCACGCACGGGGTATTACGATTTCAACGTAAACCGCAAGCGGATGGAAGAAATCCGCAGACGGTTCATGGGGCCTGGATGACCCCGCAAAAAGCCCCTTCCATATCGATCATCATCCCTGTCCTGCGCGAAGCCCACCAGCTCGATTCCCTGGTCGAGCACCTCTGTCAGATCGCGGAAGGCCTGCCCGTCGAGGTCATCGTCGTCGACGGGAGCCCCGACGGGGAGTCAATCAAGACCATCTCCCGTGAGGGCGTCACACTGATCACAGCGCCTGCGGGAAGGGCCCTTCAGATGAACGCGGGGGCGGCCGCGGCGAGCGGGGATTTCCTGCTCTTCCTCCATGCCGACACCCGGCTTCCGCGGGGAGCCTTCCGGCACATCGCCGAGACCTTGTCGGAGGGCCGCTATGTGGCCGGGGCCTTCGATCTGCGATACGAGTCGACCCGGCCGTCGATGCGCCTGATCGCCCGGGTTGCCTGCATCCGATCGCGGCTGTCGCGCATCCCCTACGGCGACCAGGCACAGTTCTTCCGGCGGGACTATTTCGAGATCCTCGGCGGGTTTTCGGACATCCCCCTCATGGAGGATGTCGAGATCATGCGCCGGATCAAGGATCGCGGCGAACGCATTTTCATTCTCCCGGAGCCCGTGATATCATCAGCCCGGCGCCAGGAAAAGGAAGGCGTCGTCTATTGCACGCTGAGAAACTGGGCGATCATCACACTGTACTTCCTGGGGATGTCGCCGGAGCGCCTGGTGCGCTTCTATAAAAATCACTGAAAGGCAATGCAATGGAGGACAGGGGCAAAACCGGGGCAAGAGGAAAGGACATCTGGAAGCTGCTCCTCTTTGCAGCCGTTGTCCTCTCGCTGATCGTCCTTGCCCGCGTCTTCGGGCTCGGTGAGCGACTGCAGGAGCTTCGCGAATGGATCGCGGGCATGGGCACCCGCGGGATGGCGGTCTTCGTTGGCCTGTACATCGTCGCCGTCGTGGCGGCCGTGCCGGGGCTTCCCATCTCGATTGCCGGGGCGGCCATCTTCGGGGCCCTCAAAGGGGTGATCCTCGTGAGCATCGGTGCCACCCTGGGCGCAAGCGCGGCGTTCCTCATCTCCCGCTACCTCGCCCGTGACGCGGTCAGCCGCTGGCTTTCGGGAAACGAAAAGTTCCAGCGCCTCGACCGCCTGACGGAGCAGCACGGGGCTATCATCGTTGCCATCACGCGCCTTGTGCCCCTGTTTCCCTTCAACCTCCTGAACTACGGTTACGGGCTCACGCGCATCCCCTTCTGGACGTATGCCTTCTGGTCCTGGCTCTGCATGCTCCCGGGAACAATCGTCTACCTCGTGGGGACAGACGCACTGGTCTCCGCGGCCGCCACGGGGGAGGTCCCCTGGCTTATCGTGGGGGTGTTCGTCGTCGCCCTGGCCGGTGTAATCCTGGCCGTGCGCATCGCTGGCAGAAAGCTCAAGGAGAAAGAACGTGGTCCGTGAAGACCGTGTTCAGTAAAGATGTGTTGCGTGTTATGGAAGACAGATCAAAAGAGCAGTGTTAGGTGAAGATGTGTCGCGTGTCATGGAAGACGGCTCAATCGAGCCAAAGCAATGAAGGTCTTTCCCCCTCGCCCCACCCCTCTCCCTCGGTGGGGAGAGAGAGTCTGAGGGGACATAAATGCTGTTAGCAGGTGACATCGGAGGAACCAAGCTCCACTTCGGGCTCTTTTCAAAAGAACGGGGGCTGCGCCGGCCCCTGGTCGAGGCCGTGTATCCCAGCATCGGGTTTGGCAGCCTCGAGGAAGCCGTCGGCCTTTTCCTGGAGCAGTCGGGCCGTCGTGCAACGAAGGCCGTCTTCGGTGTTGCCGGGCCGGTGTTCAGGGGAAAATCGCAGATCACGAATCTCCCCTGGGTGATCGACGAGACCCGCCTGCGCGATACCCTGAAAATGAGGGCCGTCCGCCTGATCAACGACGTGGAGGCCATCGCATGCTTCGTCCCGTTCCTTCGCAAACAGGATCTTGTCACCCTCCAGGCAGGGGTTCCCATCCGGCACGGCGCCCTCGCCGTGATCGCACCGGGGACGGGTCTTGGCGAGGCCTACCTCACCTGGGACGGGAGAAAATATCGCGCTTGCCCCTCCGAGGGGGGACACGCCGACTTTGCGCCGGCAACGCCGGCCGAGAACGAGTTGCTGGCGTACCTGCGCGATCGTCAGGGCCACGTGAGCTATGAGCGGGTTTGCTCCGGAATGGGGATTGCGAACATCTATGCGTTCCTGAAAGAGCGCGGGTTGGCTGTCGAACCGGACGCACTCGGCGAGGCGCTGACACGCGAGACAGACCCCGTCCCCCTGATCGTCGAAAAAGCGCTTGACCGGGAATTTCCCTGTGATATCTGTGTCAGGTCGCTTGACCTCTTCACCTCGATCCTGGGGTCCGAGGCGGGCAACGTGGCCCTCAAGATCCTGGCCACGGGAGGAGTCTACCTCGGGGGAGGGATACCGCCGCGGATTCTCCCGTTTCTCGAAAAGGCGCAGTTCACGGAGGCGTTCCTCCGGAAGGGACGGATGCGGGATCTCGTCGCGCAGATCCCCCTTCACGTCATCACGAACCCGAAGGCGGCCCTCCTGGGCGCTGCGGCGCAGGGGTTGAAACCCGAACCAAGACCGAGGAGCAGATCATCAAAATGAATCCAGTCGATATGCTTTGCATCAACACCATACGCATGCTCGCCGTCGATGCCATCGAAAAGGCGAAATCGGGTCACCCCGGACTTCCGCTCGGAGCTGCGCCCATGGCATACGTCCTGTGGACGCGGCATCTGCGCTTCAACCCGGCAAACCCGCGATGGCCCAACCGCGATCGATTCGTCCTTTCGGGCGGGCACGGTTCCATGCTCCTCTACGCGCTCCTGCACCTGATGGGATATGACCTGCCGCTTGCCGAGATCAAGAATTTCCGCCAGTGGGACAGCATGACGCCCGGGCACCCCGAGCGCGGCCACGACGGGATCGAGGTCACCACGGGACCGCTGGGGCAGGGGCTCGCCAACGCCGTGGGGCTTGCCATCGGCGAGGCCCACATGGGAGCCCGCTTCAACCGGGAGGGCCTGCCCCTTGTCGACCACTTCACCTACGTCATCGCCAGCGACGGCGACCTGATGGAGGGAGTGGCAAACGAGGCCTGCGGCCTGGCCGGACATCTGGGCCTGGGCAAGCTCATTGTCCTGCACGACGACAACCGGATATCGCTTGCCGGCAGCACCGACCTCACCTTCACCGAAGACCATTCAAAGCACTACGAGGCCTTCGGCTGGCATGTACAGCGGGTAAACGACGGCAACGACATCGAGGCCATCGATGCGGCTATCGTTGCAGCAAAGAAAGAATCCGGCAGGCCGTCGCTCATCTGCGTGCGGACGGTGATCGGGTACGGCGCGCCTCACAAGCAGGGAAGCTTCGAAGCCCATGGGTCCCCGCTGGGGCCCAAGGAGGCCGAGGAGACCAAGAAGAATCTCGGCTGGCCGCTCGAACCGGCATTCTACGTTCCCGAAGAGGCGCTGAAGGTTTTCCGCCAGGCCCAGTCGAGGGGAAAGCAGCTCGAGGGCCGCTGGTCCGGTCTGCTGGACCAGTACGAGAAGGCCTTCCCGGAGACGGCCGACGAATTCAAGCGGCGCAAGGCCGATCTGCTGCCGGAAGGCTGGGACAAGGGATTGGCCGAGTACCCGGCGGGAAAGGCAATCGCCACGCGCAAAGCATCCGAAGAGATCCTACAGGTCCTCGGAAAGAATATCCCCGAGTTGATCGGCGGGACGGCCGACCTCAACAACTCCGTCTTTGCATGGCTCAAGGGAATGGGCGACTTCCAGAAACCCGGTGAGAAGCCGGCCGGCGTGCAGGGGTCCGTCGGCGGCGAGTGGGGCTACGGCGGCCGCAACATCCACTTCGGGGTCAGGGAGCACGCCATGGGCGCGATTGCCAACGGGCTTGCCGCCTACGGCGGGATCCTCCCCTTCACGGGGACCTTCTTCGTCTTTTCGGACTACATGCGGCCTCCCATCCGGCTGGCGGCGATCTCGCAGCTCCATGTCCTTTTCATTTTCACGCATGACAGCATCGGCGTGGGCGAGGACGGCCCCACCCACCAGCCCATCGAGCATCTCATGGGCCTGAGGGCCGTCCCGAACCTGACGGTCATCCGCCCGGCCGACGCCAACGAAACGCTCGCTGCCTGGAAGGTGGCCATCCAGCGGCGCAACCCCATCGTCTTTGTCTTCTCGCGGCAGAACCTGCCGATTCTCGATGCCGCGAAATACCCCATCGCCGAGGGGGTGGGCCGCGGCGGCTACGTCCTCGTCACCGGGGGCGACACTCCGGACATCGTGCTGATGGCCTCGGGCTCCGAGGTGTCGCTTGCGCTGCGGGCGGCCGACGAGCTGGCGGTGAAGAAGGTGCGCGCCCGCGTCGTCTCCATGCCGTCATGGGGGCTCTTCAACGAGCAGGCCCAGGGATACCGCGATGCGGTGATCCCGCGCGACGTGAAAAAGCGCCTGGCCATCGAGGCCGGCGCGACACTCGGCTGGTGGCGCTGGGTGGGCTGCGAGGGCGACGTGATCGGCCTCGATCGATTCGGCGCTTCGGCGCCGGGCGATCTGCTCATGGAGAAATTCGGCTTCACGGTGGAGAATGTCGTGGAAAGGGCAATGAAGCTGCTCGGGAAGGAATAGCTCTCTCTGTGAAGAAGATCCTCGTCCTGCTGCTCCCGGCAATCCTCATGGGGCTTCTGTGTCAAACGGCTCATGCGGATTCGGGCAAGGAGAAGGCCGCCGAAGCTGCGGCCCGTGCCTGGCTCTCCCTGGTGGATGAGGGTCAGTACCCAGAGAGCTGGAGCCAGGCGGCAACGGTTTTCAAGGGGGCCGTTACACAGGA
>DASRZY010000221.1:0-24533 GCA_035685905.1 Syntrophales bacterium | reverse complement strand
CTCCCGCTGGAAGTCCTTGACCGATCCCACCTTGACCCGGTTGACCTGCTGAATGACGTCGTAGGGCTGAAGCCCTGCATCGTCGGCCGCGGAGCCCTCGCGAACCTTCGTCACAATGACACCTCCCGTCGAAGGCAGCCCGAGCTGCTTCGCGATTTCAGGGGTGATGTCCTGGACGGACATTCCGTAGTTATCCTTCGTTTCCCCTCGACCGGCTGCCACCTCTTTCTTGTCCTCCCGCTCGGCCACGGTAAGCTGGAGCTCTTTGACCTGACCTTCGCGAAGGACCTTGATCTCCGATTTTTTCCCGACGGGCAGGACTGCTACTAGCCGCAGGAGTTCATGCGTGTCCTTGACCTTCTTGCCGTCGACTTCGATAATGATATCGCCTTGTTTGATGCCCGCCTTATCCGCCGGGTCGCCCTCGAAGACTTCCGTCACCAGGGCCCCGTTGCGATCCTTGAGCTTCAGGCTCTTCGCCAGATCCTCCGTAATATCCTGGACGGAAACGCCAAGCCAGCCACGGGTCACTTTTCCCTTCGCTTTCAGGTCTTCAATAATTTCCTTGGCCATGTTCACGGGAATGGCAAACCCGATGCCTTGCGCCTGGGCCACAATGGCCGTGTTGATTCCGACAACTTCTCCTGCCATGTTGAAAAGCGGACCCCCGCTGTTGCCCGGGTTGATGGAGGCATCGGTCTGGATGAAATTGTCATACGGTCCGGCGCCAATGACGCGGCCCTTGGCGCTCACAATCCCTGCGGTCACCGTGTGATCGAGACCGAAGGGGTTTCCGATCGCCATGACCCAGTCTCCCACGCGAAGCCTGTCCGAATCGCCCAGGCTGACCGTGGGCAAACTGTTATCGGGGGTGATCTTGATGAGGGCAAGATCCGTGCGGGGGTCCCTGCCCTTCACGGTGGCGTCGTATTCCTTCCCTGATGAGAGCCGGACTTTGATCTTGTCGGCCTTCTCAATGACGTGGTTGTTGGTGAAAATGTAACCGTCCTTGCTGATGATGAACCCCGACCCGAGGCTTCTCTGCTTGAACTCCTTCTCGGGGTTGTCGCCGAAATAGCGTTTGTAGAAATCCTCCTCGCCGCCGAAAAAGCGGTCGAAGGGGAACATTTCGTTTAGGGGCGCACGCTTGCTGTCCATCTTGACGACTTTTGTCGTGCTGATGTTCACGACGGCAGGGCTCAATTTTTCCACGAGATCGGCAAGGGATCCCGGGGCCCCGAAGCCGCCCGGGACGGAGGGGAAAGCCGTCTTTGCGGTAACGGTCGGTGCGGCCGGCGCGCTGACACCGTCAGCTCCTGCATACGATGCCCGCAGACCCGGCGACAGGGAGAATTTCACAACTCCCACAACCGAGAGGATGAAGAAGCCGACGAGGCAGATGACAAGGATCACGAAAAATTGTTTTCTTTCGTAGGCGCTGTCACTCATGAAAACCTCCTGCTTGAGCCGTCGATCCCTCCCGAGGCGGGATCGGGCAGCATTGCAAAATATCGACGAAAAAAGGGGGCTTGTCCCTCACAGACCCCCTTGGCGATTCATAGCACACGCGAAAAATATTTGCTACAGATACGTGCGGGCCGAAAAGGCATTTACTTCTCGCTTTCCACCGGGTTCGTCAGTTCTCCAAGCTTCTCGATGGCAATGGTGATCACATCGCCTGGCCGCAGAAAAATCGGCGGCTTCCTCACGAAGCCTACGCCTTCCGGCGTTCCCGTCAGGATTACGGTTCCCGGCAGGAGGGTCAGGGACTGGCTGACGTCGCTCACGATCTCTGCCACCGAGAACAGCATGTCCGAGGTGTTCGAGTCCTGCATCACCTTTCCGTTGAGAATGGACTGGATCCGCAGGTTGTTCGGATCGGGGACTTCGTCCTTCGTCACAAGGCAGGGCCCCAGGGGGCAGAACGTGTCGAAGCTCTTTCCTCTTGCCCACTGCTTCTTCTGCTTGACCATCTGCCAGTCCCTGGCGCTCACATCGTTTGCGCAGGTGTATCCGAGGACACAATCCATCGCCTCTTTTTTTGAAACGTTTTTTGCCCGTTTCCCGATGACAATGACCAGTTCCGCCTCGTAATCCACCTCGTCGGGGCCCGCTTTCGGCAGGAGGATCGTGTCGCCGGGGCCAATGAGGCTGTTGGTCCCCTTGATGAAGAGCACCGGGCTTTCAGGCTCTTTGCTTTCCGTTTCTCCGGCGTGCTTTCCATAACTGAACCCCAGGGCCAGGATGTTCGGGGGATCAATCGGCGGCAGGATTTTCTTGATGACAGCCGAACGATCCGACAGAGAGAACTGCCCCAGGATATCACCTTCAATGACTCGCGCCTTTCGCGGCGTCGCAGGGTCGAATGCACCATAGAGCCGCTGATTCCCATCAGTAATAAAACGAATGATTTTCATCACTTACCCCCTTTTTCGCCTGCGTTCGGCCGTTTCTCCCTATTGGCGAAGCGAATTATATCCTTCCGTGGAGCTTCTTTTCCTTTATCTTTTCATTATAACTTGCCTTCATGAAAAATAAAAGGGGTGTGATTTCTTCCATGATCGTGCAGATGCGCCGGGTCCGGCGATGCAGGGCGGACACTTTTTATCCAATGACCGGGGGCGCGTCCCGCTAGCCCCGCCTTGCAGGCGGGGTCAGGGCGCGCAATCATGTCTGGTTCTTTCGTTGCCGGGAAGCCCCGCCCTGTGGGCGGGGAGCTTCACATTCACTCCGAGATATTGGCTATCCGTTGCCTCTCCGTGAAGAGTGCATGTCTTTCTTCCCGACAATGATACATAATTTCAAAGTGTTGCCTTGTTCAAAAGGTCACGGCATGTTGACGCCCTGTCCGTTCCGATTCGACAGCCCGGAACTCGCTTTTGAAAATCTGCTTGCGAAAATGGATGAAATTCTCATACATTGACACGGTTTTAGGAATTACGGGGGTGTCGTCATCATCAGGTCTACTCCCGCCATCGAGGGATGACAGTGGCCTTTCGCTCCGCGTCCAAAACAATATCAATGACCCTGCCGTTGCTGTTTGCTCTTGTCACGGCCATGCCCGCGTCATCCCCGGCCCTGACACTCGAGGAGGCCATTGCGCTGGCCAGATCGAATCTCCCTGCCTATCAGGCCCAGGCATCGCGGGTCGGCTCTTCAGAGGCCCGCTACAAGGCAACCCTCGGCCCCTATCTGCCCAGCGTTGACGTTTCGGGCACCGCGATCTCGCACAACACTTCGGGGCCGAACTATACATCCAATGTCTACGACGTGACGGCTTCGTTGAAACTATTTGACTACAAGCGCGGCCCCGCCCGGGACATTTCCCGTTACGATTTCAACACGGAACAGGAAGGGCTCAAGAAAAGCCTCCTCGATCTCCAGTTCGATGTGAAGAGCTCCTTCTATGCCGTGCTGGCCAGTCGCAGCATCCTGGAGCAGAGAAAACTCCAGCTCGACAGTGCCCGGAAGAACTACGAGGTGGCCGAAGGGCGAAGAAAATTCGGCGTGGCAAAACTCTCCGATGTCCTGCAGGTGTCCGTGAGGCTCGAGCAGGCCCGCTTCAATCTCGTCCAGTCCGAAGGGACCCTTCAGAAAAGTCTTTCCGAGCTGAGTTCCTTCATCGGCAGGCCCGTCGTCAACGCAGAGGAGCTGCGAGGGGATTTCATCTTCGACATGCCGCTGCCCGACGAAAAGCTTCTGTTGACGGCCCAGATGAGGCGTCCGGAAATCATCCAGGCCGAACTTGCCGTCAAGCGGGCCCAGAGCAACCAGAGCCTTGCCACGGGAGATTACTTTCCCGTCATCTCGGGCAACCTGACGTACTCGAGGAGCGACGACACCATTGCAAACGCGATCCCGCCTTTTGTCAATCCGATGGAAGACCGCTCCGCAGCACTGGTGGCCAGCTGGAACCTCTTCGAGTTTGGAAAATTTTATCGCAGCCAGGCGGCCTCCATCGACATCCTGACCTCCGAGGAAAACCTCAAGGAGACCAAGCGAGTCCTCCAGCTCGATCTTCGCAAGAGCTACGAGGATTTTTTGACAGCTCTGCGAAATGTCAAGGTTGCCCTGGAGCAGGACAGGCAGGCCCAGCAAAACTACGACCAGGCCTTCGGTGAGTATAAGGTGGGCAAAGGCGACATCCTGTCGCTGGTCGTGGCGGAGACCCTGCTGTCGCAGGCCAGAGAACAAAAGGTCTCCTCTGCACTCAACCTCTATCTCTCGAAGGCGCTGCTGGAGCGGACGGCCGGGATTGAAAGCCTGGAACAACTCCCCCCCGATGCACAAGACCCGAAGATGGACGAAAAGCCCTGACTTCTTCCCATGGAACGGTAACCGGGGATGAAGAATTTTATATCTGTAGCTTGTTTCATCGTTCTGTCGGATCAAAGCTTCTGTCCCTGTTCGCGGGCTGGTCCACCGTCGTATCCCCGCTCTCCGTCATCCTCGCATTCGGCCTTTCGGGACTGGTCGGGATCTTCTTCGGGTTCTATCCGGCCGACAAAGCCTCCCTGCTCAACCCCATCGATGCGCTCCGCGATGAGGGATCCAATCCCGGAGGCCTTGCCCGCCGAATCGTCCGCAGGGCGCATTGCCGCGCGATGGCGAGGCGCTGGACTTTTCCACGCGAACAGATTATGCTCCGGCGTCAGGAAAAAGGAGTCTTCACCATGGCTGAAATCAAAAGCACCATCGATCTCATTATGGAGCGGACGAAAAACCTATCCGCGAGCCCGGAAGAGCTCGAGGCCTACCAGCGGCGTGAGCGCGAAAAGCATATCCGTGGCCTGATCCAGCGGCTCCTTGACGACAATCTCACCCTCGATGATGTGAAGGAAGAGCTGGCAAAGGAGAGTAAGAACGGCCCGGCGAAGGACGTGACAGCTGTTTTGAAGGAAGCCCTTACAGGGCATGTCGATCCCGAGACGGACAACGAACGCCTGTTCCGGATTGTCTGCGAACTGGTGGGAACCCCCGAGGATCGTCTCCACGAGACGCTCCGCGCCTGCCAGGCGGAGTTGTTTGCCAGGCAGACGGCCCTGATGGATCGACAGAGACAGGAGTTGGAATCGAAGGGAATCGCCGGTTCAGCCGTAGTGCCGAACGCCGAGGCGGATCCGCAGGGGACTGCCCTCAGGGACGAGATACGGGCAGCCTGCGCAAAGCGCGTCTTTGCCGCTATAAATAGTTAAACCAGTAATCCTGGACCATCTTGAAGTTCTTCTTCACGTCCTCGCGCCCGGTGACGATGTCCCCGTGACCCGGGCAGAGAACCTCCACATCGAGCCCCGCAAGCATCGTGATGCTTTCCTTGAGCTGTTTGCCCGACCCGCCGGGGAGGTCTGTCCTGCCGATGCTCTGTTTGAAAATCACATCCCCCGTGAAGAGAACTTTTTTCTCCGGCCAGTAAAAACAGAGAGACCCCGGCGAATGACCCGGCGAGAGAAACACCTTCAGCGAGGTGTTTCCGATCGTGACATCCCCCTCCTGAAGAAAGAATGCCGGCTTGGGAAAGGCCCCCTGGGGGCCGATGTACTTCATGACAAACGTGTAGTCGGTGCGGCTCATGGCCCACTGGGTCGAGGGTCCGAAGGACCCGACGGTCTCCAGGTGGTCGGGGTGCCCGTGGGTGACGAGGACGACGTCGATCTGCTCGGGGGTGATACCGACCCGTTCCAATCCCCGCCGGACATGCTGAAAGAGATGGCGATGACCCGGGTCGATGAGAATCTTCTTCGAGCCCTCGATGAGAAAACTGTTGCAGTTGTTTTCGCTCGCGCTCTGCCAGATGAAGCCGTAGAGGCCGTCGAGGATTTTCATAATCTGTTTCCTTCCACTGCGGGTCAGGCTTCCTGTTGGATGAGCCGCAGGATATTTTTGCGCCCCACGTTTTCGAAGTCTGCGTCCTTCAACCCCAGGCGACGGACTTTCGAAAGCTCGCTCGACGGGATGCCGAAGGGGAAATCGCTCCCGAAGAGCAGCTTTTCACTGCCGTATCGCTTCAGGAACATCTCCATTTCTCCCGTCGAGGCCAGCGCCGTGTCGGCATAGACCGTTTCGCCGTCCCAGATCCCCGACTCCATCAGCGCCTCAAAGCCGCCATTGAGGCCCCCCAGGTGGGGAATGATGATCGGGGTGCGCCCGGCGATGCGCTTGATGAAATACTGCGTGTTTTGGAACGACTCTTCCAGGACGACCGGCAGCCGGAGCCGGACGGCCTCGGCGATAAAGGCCTCGCAGCCGGGGTCGTCGTAGCGGTAGACCGGCTCGTACTCGTGGCGGTGCCACTTGATCCCCCGGTATCCTTTCTGCAGCTCGCCTTTGCGGAAGTCATTCCAGACGAAGTAGTAGGCGTGGATGTCGGGATCGCGCCTCTGGATGTCGAGGAGGTACTCGTTTGCCATCTGTCGGCAGGCAACCCAGCGTGCGTTGTCCTCGAAGTGATCGTCGTAACGGTCGTAGATGTCTTCTACCGGCGGATAGAGGCAGGCTCCCCGGATGCCCGCGCGATCCAGGTGGGCCCGGATCAGCTCGATGGGCAGCTCCGAGTTCTGGATGCCGCAGTGCATGTGGGAGTCAATGATCTTCATGGTTCTTCAGGATTTCGTTCCGGCGATGAGTGCCTTCACCCGCTCGAGATCGCGCGGCGTGTCCACCTCGATGGAATCGTAGGGCGTCTCCACCACCTTGATGCGATAGCCGTGCTCCAGGGCCCGGAGCTGTTCCAGGGCTTCGAGTTTTTCCAGGGTTCCCTGGGGCAGCTTCGTGAAGGTGACGAGGAAGGACTTGCGGTAGGCATAGATGCCGTGGTGCTTCCAGTAATCGGCCTTTTTCCCCCGGTCGCGCACGAAGGGGATTGTCGATCGGGAGAAGTAGAGGGCAAAGTGGTCTTTGTCGAAGGCGACCTTGACGGCGTTGGGGTCGGTGATCTCCTCGTCCCTGCGGATCTTGTAGATCAGCGTCGAGAAGTCAACGGTCGGATCCTCGAGAAGCGGCCTTGCGACCTCGTCGATCTGGGTGGGCTCGAAGGTCGGCTGGTCGCCCTGAATGTTGACGACGATGTCCGTATCGGCAAGGCCCAGCTTTTCCACCGCCTCGGCAATCCGGTCCGTCCCTGTCGTGTGATCCGGCGATGTCATGACAACGCGCCCGCCGAATCTCCCCACGGCGTCAAAGATCCTCTTGTCGTCCGTTGCCACAGCGGCAAGGGAGACACTTTTTGACTGCAGGACGCGCTCGTACACATGCTGGATCATGGGCTTGCCGAGAACGTCGGCCAGCGGCTTCCCCTCGAAACGCGAGGACTGATACCGCGACGGAATGATGACAACGACTTTCATTCTTTTTGGTCCCTGCACCCTCGTCCCTGGTCCCGATCAAAGGTAGGGATCCTTCTGCTGCAGGTGCTCCTTCACATAATCGCTGATCGAATCCTCGAGTGAGCGGCACCGGATGGGGCACCCGGCTTTCCGCAACTTGTCCATCTTCGCCTCTGTCACGTACTGGTACTGGTCGCGGATCTCGACGGGCATGTCGATGTAGTCGATTTTCGGTTTCATGCCCGAGGCCTGGTACACAGCCTTGACGAGATCGTTCCACGTGCGGGCCTTGCCCGTCCCGAGGTTGAAGATCCCCTTTGCCTTCGCGTTCTTCAGGAACCACCACATGACCTCGACACAGTCTTTCACGTAGACAAAGTCACGGATCTGCTCGCCGTCGCCGAAACCCGTTCGGTGAGACTTGAAGAGCCGCACCTTCCCGGTGTCCCGGATCTGGCCGAAGGATTTGTGGACGACACTGCGCATCTCGCCCTTGTGGTATTCGTTGGGACCGAAGACGTTGAAAAACTTGATCCCCACGACCTTGCCGAGGAGCCTGTTGCGCATGACCCACTGGTCGAAGAGCTGCTTCGAATAGCCATACATGTTGATGGGTTTGAGCTGTTTTGTCGTCTTGTCGTCGTCGGAAAACCCCAGGGAGCCGTCACCGTAGGTGGCCGCGCTCGAGGCGTAGATGAAGGGGATCTTCTTCGTCACGGCCCAGCGTGCGATCGCACAGCTGTAGTGAAAGTTGTTCTCCATGAGGTAGTCGGCATCGCGCTCCGTCGTCGACGAACAGGCCCCCATGTGGATGACGGCCTTCGCCTTGAAGGGAAGGCTGCCCTCGCAGAGCATCTCGTAGAAGGCGTCCTTGTGGATGAAGTCGGCGTAGCGCTTCTTCACAAGGTTCTTCCACTTGTCCGAAGTCCCGAGCTCATCGACGATCAGGATGTCGTCGATCCCCTCCTGGTTGAGTTTCCAGACGAATGCACTCCCGATGAAACCGGCCCCGCCGGTGACGATATACATGATAGGGTCCCCTCGATTGTCGGTGTTGGTTCCGTCTGCTCTCTTCCGTCGAGAGCCCCTCTAGATTTCCTTTGCGGCCTTCTGCGCGGCGGCGGCAATCGCCTCGACCCTGCCGTCGGCCATCTTGATCGGGATGATCATGAACAGGGTTCGGGACATGAAGTCTTCCGCCTTCGGGTAAAGCTCCCGGCCGTACTCCGCCTTCCCCTTGTAGGAAGGATCCATGAACGGGTACTTCTTCGAGTTCACGGTGCTCTTCGAGAGGAAATGCTCCCAGTTGGGCAGGTAGTGCCAGAAGTTTTCGTAGAAGTAGATGAAGTCGACACCCTGCGCGGACATGGCCTTCTGGAAGGCCTTGGTCATTGACGCGGAGGGCAGGTTGAACGCGATGAAGGTGGCCGTGTCGCCCTGCGGGTCGGGGATGTTGCGGAAACCGATCCCGGGGACCGCGCTCAGCGCAGCTTTGACGGCGGCCTTGTTCTTTCTCTGCTCGGCGACGATCGTGTCGAGCTTTCGCAGCTGGGCAAGTCCCAGGGCCCCCTGCAGCTCGTTCATGCGGAAATTCATGCCGAGAATGAAGCGGCCCTCGAGAGCGCGGGCCACCTTCGGGTTGTGGTCGTGGCCGTGGTCGTGGTACCAGTCGGCACGAAGGTAAAGATTTCGGTCATTCGTGATGACCATCCCGCCTTCGCCCGTCGTCATGGTCTTGTAGAAATCAAAGCTGAGGATCCCCATGTCGCCGATGGTGCCGAGCTTTTTCCCGCGGAAGCTCCCGCCCGCGCTCTGCGCATTGTCCTCGAGCACCTTGAGATTCCGCTTTCTCGCGACCTCCATGATTTTGTCCATGCTGGCCGGCGCCCCGCACATGTGGACGGGGATGACAGCCTTCGTGTAGGGTGTCAGCCGCTTCTCGATGCTCTCGGGATCCAGGTTCAGGCTTTCGTCGATGTCCCCCGGGATCGGGATCGCCCCGGCTTCAAGGACGGCTTCGTAGGTGGCATTGAACGTGAACGGCGGCACGATCACTTCGTCGCCCGGCCCGACATCCAGGGCAGCCAGCGCGACCACGAGAGCGGCCGTCCCCGATGTTACGCCGAGCGTGTGGGCGGCCCCGAGATACTTGGCGAATTCCTCCTCGAACTGCTGGACCTTGAATACGCCCTTCCGTTCCTTGTCAAACCCGTATCGCATCAGGATGCCCGTCTGCATGACATCCATGACTTCCTTGAGCTCTTCTTTTCCGAAAAGTTCTGATCCGGCCATTCTTGCTGCCTCCAGTTTCTTTTTTATGGGTGCTTCGCACCGCTTAGGAAGGGGATTGTTCCCCCTCACTGTGCAACCCTCTCCCTCGCAGGACAGAGGGAGATCAAGGGTATGGTCGTTACAGGGCCGTCCTGTAGATCGCGATTGCGTCCTCCAGCGTCACCTTCCTCGGGTTGTTCTCCAGGGGTCGCGCCACCGTCATGGCCACCCGGGCCATCTCGGGGAAGTCCTCCTCGGGGATCCCGAGGTCCACGAGCCCTGTGGCAATGTCGCAATCTTCAATGATGGAATCGACCGCTTCCACCGCCAGCATTGCCGCGTCACGCACGGAAAGCCCTTCCGTGTTCTCCCCCATCATCTCGGCCACGGTGGCGAATTTCTCCAGGGCGCCGGGCAGGTTGTATTCCATGATCCGCGGAAGCATGAGCGTGTTGGCCACCCCATGGGAGATCCCGTACTTGCCGCCCAGCGGGTACGATAGCGAGTGGGCTGCGCCGACGCCGGCGTTTGCCAGCCCAATGCCCGCGTACAGGCTGCCGAGCATCTGTGCCTCGCGGGCCTCGAGGTCACTGCCGTTGTGGACGCAGGTCCTCAGGTTCTCGGAGATGAGGCAGATGGCCTCCAGGGAGAACATCTCGCTGGCGGGGCTGGCGATCACCGAGGTGTAGGACTCGATGGCATGGCAAAGCGCATCCATCCCGGAGGCGGCCGTGGGCTGGGGCGGCAGGCTCAGGGTGAGCTCCGGGTCGAGCAGCGCCAGGTCCGGGTACATGAACACACTGTTCATCCCCTCTTTTTTCTTCAGATCGCGCCGGACGAAAACGGCCGTGAAGGTCACCTCGCTGCCCGTCCCCGCCGTGGTGGGGATCATGATCGTCGGCAGCCCGGGCCCGGGGACTTTGTTGAGCCCGAGGAAGTCCTTTGCCTCGGCATGATGGGCCGTTACAACGGCAATGGCCTTGGCCACATCCATGGCGCTCCCGCCGCCGATCCCGACGACGATGTCGCATTTGCCTTTCAGGGCCAGTCTCGCCCCCTCGTCGGCCTGCTCCAGGGGCGGCTCCGGCAGAACCTTGTCGTAGAGAACGGCCTTCATGCCTTCCCGGTCCAGCATCTCCATGATCTTTTCCCGCATCCCCAGCTTCGCCAGGTTCCCGTCCATGGCGATGAAGGGCTTCTTGGCTCTCATTTCACGTATCTGGCCGGCAAGCCCGGAAAAGGACCCGCAGCCGAAGACGATTTTTCTTGCCCCAGTGAAGGAAAACATTTTCTGCATGAATCGATCCTCCTGCAACCCCCTTTTATGCTTATGGAATTCCCGAGGGCGGTTCGGTGAAGAATGGCGCAGACCACCTGTGAAAGTCAAGGATTTTGTTTCCCGCAGAACCAGTCGAGCTGACGGCAGAACCCCCTAATGATCTTCACCTCGCGGGAGCGAAGCTCCACGCGGGAGAGGAAGCGCCGGATGCTTGTCATCCAGTACTCGGGATTCTGCGGATTGATGAACCCGATCCGGAGACTGACGTCCTTGATGTGCTCGTACATCCCCTCGAGCTCTCCCGACGAGGCAAGCCGCGGGGAGAATTTTTTCGTTTTGGAGGCGGCCGTGAAAATCTCGTAACAGAGGATCATGACGGCATGGGAGAGGTTGATGGAGCGGAAACGCTCCGAGACGGGGATGTGCACGAGAAGGTGCCCGTAGCGAAGCTCGTCGTTCGTCAGGCCGGCGTCCTCGGGTCCGAAGAGCAGTGCCACGCGGTTTTTGCGGGAGACTTCCACAAGCTTTTCCGCCGCCTCCCTGGGGGTCTGAAAGGCGGGCCGCGCCCTGCCAACCCTGGCTGTCGTTGCGACGACGTACTGGAAACCGGACAGGGCTTTTTGCAGATCCCGCTCATAGCGGATTCGATCCACCACGTCTGCGGCCAGGTGTGTCGACATCTGCCTGATCTTCTCTTCGTCGAAGTCAAGATCACTGACGACGAGAATGTCCTCGACACCCATGTTCTTGGCGCACCGGGCCGCAGAGCCGATGTTGCCCGGGTATTTTGGCCTGTTCAGCACGACAGTGATGTTCTCCAGAAGGATGCCTGTTGACATGTCTTTACCTCATTTCCGGGTGGCGCGAGTTTACCACAGAAAACGGGGTTTCTTCTTTCTTTTTCATTGCCCCCGTGCCGTCTCCTCTGGTATCTCAACTGCAGACCTTGCGCAACAGGCACCGTTAAAATGGAAGGGAATTTCAGACAAATCCTGCTGGCAGCAGCAGATCAGATGGGGCTTTCCCTGACGGGTTCGCAGATCGCCCTGTTCGAGGCCTACCGGGCAATCCTTCTGCTCTGGAACAGCAAGATGAATCTGGTCTCTCTGCAGTCGGAGCTCGATCTGCCCGTGCGCCACTTCATCGACTCTCTCACCCTTCTCCCCTACCTGCCCGCCGGTCCCAGGACCTTGCTGGATATCGGTTCCGGGGCAGGGTTTCCGTCGATCCCCGTCAAGATTGTCCGGAAGGATCTTCACCTGACCCTGCTGGAAGCCTCACGGAAAAAGAGCTCCTTCCTCAAGGAGGTTGTCCGCAAGCTGGACCTGCAGGGTGTCTCGGTCATGAACGGCCGGCTCGAAGAGCTGTTGAAAAAAGACAATAAACCATCCTTTGATCTCATCGTTTCCCGGGCGACTCTCAAGCTCCAGGACCTCGTGGCAAAGAGTCTCCCCCTGCTGAAAGAAGGGGGTTTTCTGGCAGCAATGAAGGGCCCCGGCGCAGATGAGGAGAGAGCTGCCCTGGACTCGCTAAAAAGTACGTGTTTTCGAATAGTTGTAAACCATTCATTCACACTTCCCCTCACGGGTGATCGCAGAAACATCGTGCTTGTGGATAAACCCTGTTGAACTGACCCGAAACATCGTTTCAACTATTTAAATTAATTAAATAAATTAGTTTGCTATCGGGCCCATAATTTCCTTTGAAAAACCCCTTTTTTGTGTTAGCATCGACCAATTTCATCCAGCCGGCAAAACATCCTGATTCTACATAAAACATGCGAAAAATTATTTGTATTGCCAATCAAAAGGGAGGGGTCGGGAAGACCACGACAGCGATAAACCTCTCGGCGTCGCTCGCAACAGCGGAAAAGAAAGTCCTGCTGATCGACGGGGACCCCCAGGGCAATACGACAAGCGGGGTGGGGATCAACAAGGCTTCGATTGAAAACAAGAATCTCTACCACGCTCTTATCGGGCGCTGCAGCATCGACGAGGTCATCGTAAAGACCCAGATCCCGACGCTCGACGTGGCTCCCTCGAATCAGGATCTTGTCGGCGTGGAGATCGAGTTTGTTTCGCTCGAGGAGCGCGAGAGAAAGCTCAAGGCGCTGCTCAATGACCTGGGCACGCCCTATGACTACTGCATCATCGACTGTCCCCCATCTCTGGGGTTTCTGACCCTGAACGCGCTGGTTGCCTCGGATTATTTGATTATTCCGCTGCAGTGCGAGTACTTCGCCCTCGAGGGGCTGGCCCATTTGCTGAACACGGTCAAGCTGGTTCGGACCCGCATGAACCCGACACTTGCCCTGGGAGGGATCCTTCTTACCATGTTTGACATCCGCAACCGGCTTTCGCACCGGGTCGTCGAAGAGGTGAGGACCCACTTCGGGAACAAGGTATTCAAAACCGTTATCCCGCGGAATGTGCGAATCTCGGAGAGCCCGAGCCACGGGCTGCCGATCATCCTCTACGACGTCAAGTCCCGCGGGGCTGTTGCCTATATGGATCTGGCCCATGAAATTCTCTACGACGGGAGAGCCTAGGATGCTCAAGAAGAACTCGCTGGGAAAAGGCCTCGGCGCCATGTTCCCCGACCTGCTCGAAAAGATCGGCGACAAGCCGGTCCTCGTGACCTGCGGCATCGAGGAACTCGTCCCGAACCGCTACCAGGCAAGGAAGGATTTCGACCCCGAGGAGCACAAGAGCCTCGTCATTTCCATCCGGAAGAGCGGCATCATTCAGCCGATCGTGGCACGAAGATTCGACGGGGGCTACGAGATCATTGCCGGCGAGAGGCGCTGGAGGGCCGCCCAGGAGGCGGGTCTCAAGAATGTCCCGGTCATCGTCCGGGAGGCAGGCAACGAGGACGCTGCGGTCTTCTCTCTCATCGAGAACCTTTTACGGGCAAATCTGAACCCCATGGAGGAAGCCGAAGCGTTTCACAGGCTGATCAATGATTTCAGCCTTTCTCACGAGGCCATCTCGACGGCCGTCGGGAAGGACAGATCAACCGTCACCAATGCCTTGAGGCTGTTGAAGCTGCCGAAGGAAATCAGGGAGGCCCTTGCCAGGAAGACCCTTTCGGCGGGGCACGCCAGGGCAATCCTTGCGCTGGAGACCATTGAGGAGCAGACCCGGCTGTTCAAGGCCATCCTCTCCAGGGGACTCAATGTCAGGGAAGCTGAAGAGTTCGCTCGCGGCAAGAAGAAAGCGAAGACTGCCCGGAAAAAACCTGTCAGCGACGAACATCTGGCAGAGCTGGAAAAACGCCTTTCCCGGCGCCTCATGGCCAAGGTGAACATCCAATCCCGGAAGCGTGGTGGTTCGATTGAGATCCGCTTCAGCTCCCCGGAAGAACTGGACAGGCTCCTGGAAGCACTATTGAGATCCTGATTTTGTAGCTGGTAAGAAGGGTTTATTCCGTTAGAATTCTTCGGTAGCATCTTATCAACATTTGTTTATAACTTGTTTACGGGGCGGGTGTGCAGTGGAGCGGTTCTGGAATAAAAGCATTGATATCATAAAGGAAAAAATAACAAGGCAGAACTTTGATACCTGGATCAGCCCTGTGCGAATTTCCTCAGTGGAAGGCACCGAAGTCGAGCTTTGCGTGCCGAACCGCTTTTTCAGGGACTGGCTGACGGACCACTACGTGGAGGTCATCAAGGAATCCGTGTCTTCTGTTGCGGGAACGCCGCTGGCCGTAAGATTTGTCATCGACAGCGCGCCTGTCGCCGAGAAGAAGTCTGTTGCGGACCCGGATCCCTCCGTTTCTCAAAAAAACAACAGCAGGCCGGACCCGTCTCCACGGTTTCACCCCTCACTGAATCCGAACTATAATTTTGTGCGCTTTGTCGTCGGCCCCAGCAATCAGTTTGCCCATGCAGCGGCCGTTGCTGTTGCCGAGGCGCCTGCAAAGAATTACAACCCGCTCTTCATTTACGGCGGTGTCGGTCTCGGGAAGACGCATCTGATCAATGCCATTGGTCTGCACACGCTGAAATTGATTCCGACTGCCAATGTGCTCTATGTCTCGGCCGAGGAATTCATGAACGAGATGATCAACTCGATCCGGTATGACAAGATGCAGAAGTTTCGCGAGAAGTATCGGAATATCGACTCCCTTCTGATCGACGACATCCAGTTCATAGCCGGAAAGGAAAGGACCCAGGAGGAGTTTTTCCACACCTTTAACACTCTTCACGATTCGGGGAAGCAGATCGTTGTCACCAGCGACAAGTTCCCGAAAGACATTCCCAACCTGGAAGGAAGGCTTCGCTCCAGGTTCGAGTGGGGTCTGATTGCGGACATCCAGCCTCCGGAAATCGAAACGAAAGTAGCCATTGTCGACAAGAAAGCCCACGAGAACAATATCTCGCTTCCGAAAAACGTGGCCTACTACATTGCTTCAAAAGCGGAATCCAACATTCGAGAGCTGGAAGGGTTTATCATCAGGATAGGCGCTTATGCGTCACTGACGGGACGGGAAATTGACATGGATCTCGTCAAGGAAGTCCTGAAAAAATTCTTCAAGCAGGGAGAAAAGCCGGAGCTCACGGTCGATGAGATCATGAAAACCGTGGCGGCAAAATTCAATATAAGAATCGTAGACTTGAAGTCGCAGAAGAAGAACAAGAATCTGGTCATTCCACGACAGATTGCCATGTATCTTGCAAGAAGACTGACCTCTCATTCGTTCCCGGATATCGGTGCAAAGATTGGCGGGAAAGATCATTCGACCGTTATTTATGCTACCAACAAGATCAGGAATCTTCTGGAGAAGGATTTGAAGATTGAAGCGATTGTCAGAGAGATCGAAGAGAGTCTCAACAGAAGCTGACAGGTATTCACAGGGGTTATCAACACAGGGGATAAAAATAAGTACGGGGAATTGCTCAAGGGATTGCTTCATCAACTATGTTAACAGGTCTTATTACTACTAACTCTCCCTACCCTCTTTTATTAAAGATAGGAGTATATAGTACCTGTTGGTCGTGTGGACAAGCCGGGACAAGGAAGGCCTTGAAGGGAAACATCGAAATACAAGTCAGTGAAAGGGAACGGGCTTATGGAATTTAATGTGAAGCGTGACGTTTTCCTGGGCGGTGTGCAGAGGACTCTTGGTATTGTGGATAAACGGACTTCGATGCCTGTGTTGAACAATGTCTTGATCAGGGTGGAGGCGGACCGGATTCGCATCGTTGCAACGGACCGGGAGATCGGCCTCATTGCCGACTATGAGGCTCAGGTCGTAAAAGAAGGAGAGATCACGCTGCCGGCCCGGAAGCTCTTCGAGATGCTTCGGGAGATTCAGGGCGAGACGGTTCATTTCCGCAAAGAGGATAACAACTGGGTGACCATCACCTGCGGGAAAGTTCACTTCCGGGTCCCCGGTATCCCGGCCGAGGAGTTTCCGAAAATCATGGATGATGAAGAGGTCGGTTTCATCCGGGTCGACGGGGCGATGGTCAGCGACATGATCAAGAAGACCTATTTCGCCATGTCTCTGGACGAGTCCCGGGTCAACCTCAACGGTGTTTTCGTAAAAGGGGAGAAAGAACAGGAGGCCGTGACCCTGAGGATGGTGGCCACCGACGGCCACCGCCTGGCCATCGCGAACGCCGACCCGAAGGTCGAACAGTTCGGCGGCTTTGACAAAGGCCTGATCATCCCCCGCAAGGGCATTACGGAAATCCGGCGCCTCGTCGAGGACAAGGACGGTCCCGTTGAACTCGGCGTGAAGAAGGGGATGTGCGTGCTGAAAAAAGACGGCGTCATTCTGAAGGTCAGCCTCATCGATGCCGAGTACCCCGACTACAAGCGGGTGGTGCCGAAAGACAAGGGCACCCTCGTGGAGCTCGATCGCAACCAGGTTCTTCATGCCCTGCGCCGCATGAGCGTCATGGCCAGCGAGCGATACAGTGGCGTGAGGATCAGGCTCCAGACGAACAAGATGATCCTGAACTCCATCAACCCCGACGTTGGCGAGGCCAGCGACGAGGTCGAGATTCAATACGAGGAAGGCGAGCTCGAAGTCGGCTTCAACGTTCGCTACCTGCTTGAAGCGATCGAGGCCGTCGACGAGGAAAAATTCACCCTGGAAATCCGCAGCGGGCTTCGGCCGGCCATCGTGAAGCCGGCGAAGGATACGGGATATATGTGCATCGTCATGCCCCTGAAGATATAGCCGCAAGCCACAAGCAACAAGCCGCAAGGCGAAAGAGAAAAAAAGAAATACGTTAGGAGTCCTAGAGAGTCAACATGTCTGAAACCTACAGCGCTGACAACATAAAAGTATTGAACGGTCTCGAGGCGGTCCGCAAACGGCCCGCCATGTACATCGGAAGCACCGGCAAGGACGGGCTTCACCATCTTGTCTATGAAGTGGTGGACAACAGCGTCGACGAGGCCGCCGCCGGTTTCTGCGACACGATCACCGTCAAGATCCGCGTCGATAACAGCATCCAGGTCGACGACAACGGGCGCGGGATCCCCGTTGACATGCACAAGACGGAGGGGGTCTCGGCCGCCGAAGTCGTCATGACGAAACTGCATGCCGGAGGCAAATTCGACCGCGACAGCTACAAGATTTCCGGCGGTCTGCACGGCGTGGGCGTCTCCGTGGTCAATGCCCTGTCGAGCCATCTCGAGCTGGAAGTGAGGCGAGACGGCAAAGTGTACCGTCAATCGTATGAACGGGGCACTCCGACAGCCCCGCTCAAGGAAGTGGGGAAAACCCGGGGCAAGGGCACGACGGTCACCTTCACGCCGGACCCCGAGGTCTTCGAGGAAACGGAGTTCAGCTTCGATGTTCTCTCGAACCGCATGCGGGAGCTTGCCTTCCTGAACAAGGGCATCCGCATCACCCTCATCGACGAGCGCAGTGACGAGAAAGCCGATTTCTACTACCAGGGCGGCATCGTCTCCTTCGTGGAGTTCATCAACAAGAGCAAGGGCGTCCTCCACAAGAAGCCCATCTACATCGAGGGGGAAAAGGAAGACTGCGTCGCCGAGGTAGCCATCCAGTACAACGACACCTACGGCGAGAACGTTTACTCCTACGCCAACAGCATCAACACGACCGAGGGCGGCACCCACATGAGCGGGTTCCGCTCGTCGCTGACGCGCGCGATCAACAACTACGCCATGCAGAACGGCTTCCTGAAAAACGGGAAAGACTCGATCAAGGGCGAGGACGTGCGCGAGGGGCTTGCCGCCGTCATCAGCGTCAAGATCCGCGAACCCCAGTTCGAGGGGCAGACCAAGACCAAGCTCGGAAACAGCGAGGTGAAAGGCCTCGTCGAGGGCATCGTCTACGACAAGCTCACGGCCTACCTGGAGGAGCACCCTCCTGTGGCCCGGCAGATCGTCGGCAAGTCCCTCGATGCCTCCCGGGCCCGCGAGGCGGCCCGGCGCGCCAAGGAGCTCACGCGGCGCAAGAGCGCCCTCGAGGTGTCGACCCTGCCCGGGAAGCTGGCCGACTGCCAGGAAAAGGACCCCGCCCAAAGCGAACTGTACCTGGTCGAGGGCGACTCCGCAGGCGGCTCCGCCAAACAGGGCCGCGACCGCCGCAACCAGGCCATCCTGCCCCTGCGGGGCAAGGTCCTCAACGTCGAGAAGGCCCGCTTCGACAAGATCCTCCAGAACGAGGAGATCAAGATCATCGTGACGGCTCTCGGCGTGGGAATCGGCAGCGATGACAGCGAAGACGACATCGACATCAGCCGCCTGCGCTACCACAAGATCATCATCATGACGGACGCCGACATCGACGGTTCGCACATCCGCACGCTGCTGCTCACCTTTTTCTTCCGCAAGATGACCAAGCTCGTGGAGCGCGGCTATCTCTACATCGCGCAGCCGCCGCTCTACAAGATCGGCGACAAGAAGCGCGAGCTCTACATCAGCACGGACGACGAGATGAAGAAATTCATCCTGGAGAACGGCGTAAGCCGGATCCGCGTCGGGGCGGGCAACGGCAATGCCATCACGGGCAACCGGCTTGCCACCCTGATCCAGCGGGCGATGCGGCTGGACACGATCCTGCAGAAGTTCGAGAAAGAGGAGAAGAACCGGGACGTCATGCATCTGCTCGCTGCGGACCCCTCCTTCACGGCCGCCGACTTCGGCTCCCAGCTCGCCATCGAAACCGTCGGCAAGCGGGTGGCCCGGCTTCTCGGGGACCAGGGGGTGCAGTTCGCCACGGACTTCAATCTCGAGCACGGCGGGTACAATCTCGTTTTCACGATCCGCCGGGAAGGGCTCGAGACGACCACGACGATCGACCAGGATCTTTTCGCCACGCCGAAGTTCATCGAGGCGAGAAACCTGCTCTCCCAGCTCAAAGCCCTCGGGGAGCCGCCCTTCACCGTCTACATCGACGAAGACGAGGAGAAGGACAGCATGCAGTTCGAAACCCTCCAGGCCCTCACGGAGTTCGTCATGAACACCGGCAAGAAAGGTCTGACCATCCAGCGCTACAAAGGTCTCGGCGAGATGAATCCCGAGCAGCTCTGGGAGACCACGATGAACCCCGAGAAACGGACGCTGCTGCAGGTGAAGGTGGAGGATGCGGTGCTCGCCGACGAGATCTTCACGACGCTGATGGGTGACCAGGTCGAGCCTCGCCGCGATTTCATTTACAAGAACGCGCATTACGTCTCGAACCTGGACATATAAAATACAGTGCCGGAGTGCATACGTGAGGGAGTGAAAGACGGGAATTTCCGCACTCAGACACTTCATCACTCAAGCACTTCGTTCACTTCATTTCCCCCCGGGAAGGGGGGAATTTTGTTTCCCAAGGAGAGTTTTTTTCCATGGAGCTTTATCAGAAGAACATCCCGGTGAACATCGAAGACGAGATGAAGAAGTCCTACATGGACTACGCCATGAGCGTCATCATCGGGCGCGCCATACCGGATGTGCGCGACGGGCTCAAGCCTGTCCACCGCCGAGCGCTCTTCGCCATGCACGAGATGGGCAATCGCTGGAACCGGCCCTACAAGAAATCGGCCCGCATCGTCGGCGATATCATCGGTAAATACCACCCCCACGGCGATTCGGCCGCCTACGACACGATCGTGCGCATGGCCCAGGACTTTTCCCTGCGATATCCCCTCATCGACGGGCAGGGCAACTTCGGATCCATCGACGGCGACCCGCCGGCGGCCATGCGATACACCGAGATCCGGATGTCCCGCATCGCCGAAGAGCTGCTGGAGGACCTCGAAAAGAACACCGTCGATTTCGTGCCCAACTACGACGGCTCCATGGAAGAGCCCGTCGTGATGCCCTCGCGCCTGCCGATGCTGCTGCTCAACGGCACCTCCGGGATCGCCGTCGGGGTTGCCACCAACATCCCGCCCCACAACCTGGTCGAGATCGCCAATGGCACGGTGGCCCTCATCCGCAATCCCGACATCACCGTCGAGGGGCTCATGAAGCACATCCAGGGCCCCGATTTCCCGACGGCCGGCTTTATCAACGGGCGCGACGGGATCCTCTCGGCCTACCGGACGGGCAGAGGCTCCGTGCGAATCCGGGCGCGGGCGATGGTCGAGCGCGCCAACCGCACCGAACGCGAGAGCATCGTCATCACCGAGCTCCCCTACCTCGTCAACAAGGCAAGCCTCATCGAGAAGATCTCCGATCTCGTGAAGGAGCGCAAGATCGAGGGCATCTCCGATCTGCGCGATGAATCGGACCGCGACGGCATCCGCATCGTCATCGACCTCAAGCGCGATGAGGTCTCCGGCGTCATCCTCAACCAGCTCTTCAAGCACACCCAGATGGAGACCTCTTTCGGGATCAGCATGCTTTCCATCGACGCCGGCCAGCCGCGGGTCATGAACCTCAAGGACATGCTCCAGCGCTTCGTCGACTTCCGCAAGATCGTCATCACCCGCAGGACGATCTTCGAGCTCAACAAGGCCACCGAACGGGCCCACATCCTCGAGGGGCTCATCACGGCACTCGACAACATCGACGCCGTTGTCGCCCTGATCAAGGCCTCGGAGAGCCCGCAGACGGCAGCAGAGAGCCTCATGAAAAAGTTCGGCCTCTCGGAAGCGCAGGCAAAGGCCATCCTGGACATGCGCCTGCAGCGGCTCACGGGGCTCGAGCGAGACAAGATCCTCTCGGAGCACGCCGAGCTCACGCAGCTCATCGCAAAGCTCAAAGGCATCCTCGATGACCCCCGAAAGGTCCTGGACATCATCGTGGAAGAGCTCGAAGACTCGAAGAAGCGCTTCGGCGACGAACGGCGAACGGAGATCGTCGAGTCGACGGAGGACATCGACATCGAGGACATGATCGTCGAGGAGGACATGGTCGTGACCGTGTCCCACCAGGGCTACATCAAGCGAAATGCGGCAAGCCTCTACCGGATCCAGCGCCGGGGCGGCAAGGGTAAGATGGGCATGACCACGAAGGAAGAGGATTTCGTCGAGCACATCTTCATCGCCTCGACCCACAACTACATCCTCATCTTCACGAACCAGGGCCGCATCTACTGGCTGAAGGTCTACCAGATCCCCCAGGCGGGTCGCGCCGCAAAGGGCAAGGCCATTGTGAACCTGGTCAGCATGAACCCCGGCGAAAAAGTGGCCGCTATCCTCCCCGTCCGTGAGTTCGAGGAGGGGAAGTTCGTCGTCATGGCCACGAAGAAGGGCATCATCAAGAAGACGGAGCTCGCCGCCTATTCCAACCCGCGCACCGGGGGCATCATCGCCATCAATGTCGAGGCGGGCGATGAGCTGATCGATGTCAAGCAGACCAACGGAGCGCAGGAGATTTTCCTCGGGACCCGGAAGGGCATGGCCATCCGCTTCAAAGAGGAGGACGTCCGTTCCATGGGCCGCACCGCCACGGGAGTCATCGGCATCCGCATGGACGACGACGACCATGTCGTGGGCATGGAGATCCCCACGGAGGGCAACTCCATCATGACGGTCTCGGAGCGGGGGTTCGGAAAACGCACCGAGATTACCGAGTATCGCCTCCAGAGCCGCGGCGGCAGGGGCATCCTCAACCTCAAGACCACGCCGCGCATCGGCCTTGTGTCCGGCATTCGCCAGGTTTCGGGCGAAGAGGATCTCATGCTGATCAGCGACTCGGGCAATATCATCCGCATCCGCGTGGGCGAGGTCCCCGTGCTGCACCGGGTCACCCAGGGCGTGAAGCTCATCGACCTCGAAGAGGGCGAGAATTTCTCAGGCATCGCCCGCGTGGAGCGCGAAGGCGAGGTCAAAAACGGAGAGGATGCCGCCGAGGATGGAACCCTGTTCGATGCGGGCGAGGGTGAAGGGGAAGAGGGCGGCGAATAAGTAAGGGGTGGAGCAGCAATCATGGATTTCAAGACCATTCAGGAGTTTCTCTGGCCCGCCATCAAGGATGCCGAGTCCGCGAAGAAGGCTGCCGAACAGGGATTTTTTGCCGCCATGCTGTATGTCTTCATGGCCCTCACCCCGATTCTTTCGGGCCAGGTGGCAAAGATCTTCGATGTGCTGCTGGTGGCTCTCTGCGGCTTCTTCACGAAACGGCTGTGGAGATCGGCGGCAATCGTCGGGCTGATCATGACGGCCCCGGAGATCGTCTTCGCACTTCCGGACGGGGTATCCTTCCGGTTGGCTTCAGCGGCCATTCTGACGCTCATGTTCGTCAATGCCGCACGGGGGACCTTCCTCTATCACCGTTATGCCTCGGCAAGGCCCTCACAGCCGACGGTGGAGGTGATGCCGCCGGAACCGCCGCCGTCCCAGGAAAAAGAAAACCCGCCGCAGGCCTAGAGACAGTGCATACGCGAACCCGTGTAAACGTGTCTGAGTGAAGAAATCAGGGACAGACCGTTATTACAAATTCACTTCCGTCCGTCGCATCGTCATCGCCATGAAATCGTTTCATGCTGTTTTGTCGGGAGTGAGAGCCGAGATAAAAAAACCCGCCGGAGGGCTCCGGCGGGTTTTTTTACAGGATCAGTTCCGGACTTTACCCTGGAACTTCGATGCGGGCAGTATCGTTGCCGGCAGCGGTTCCGGCCCGACCCAGTATGTCGTATCGATGACGAAGGGTTTGCTCGTGTAAATCATGTAGCTGCGGCCGAATTCCAGGGCCTTGATGTTACCGACGGTCTTTTGATTGGCCAGCAGGAGGTACTGCATCGGCCTGTCGAAACTGAAGATAAGACCCACGTAGGGATTGCCCGCGTACTTTCCGAACACGGCATTGACGGAACGGTCTCCGGCGGGAAGCTTCGTGAACCGGATGGTGTCGTAACCCTTGCGGAAAGACATCTGTGTCTTGACGACGATCTTTTCCATGAAGGAGACCGGCGCAACGACGGGGGCCGCCGCAGTGAGCTCCACTTCGTCGGGATCGACCTGCGCCGTGTACCCGATCTTGAGCTTGTGAATGAAGTACCTGCCGGCTTTCGTCACTTTCGAGTCGAAACGCCCGGATGAATTCGTGAGGTAGTCCCCAACGACGGTCCCGAGATCGTCTTTGATGGTGATGCTGACGCTCTCGAGCCCGGAGTCGGAAGGAAGCTCCCTCACGGTGCCGTTGATGTAGAATTCCGTCACGGGGCGTGGAACGGGCCCGTCTTTGTCGTACTTGATCCAGACGGCATCAATGATGCCCGAATTCGACTCGCCGAAGGTGCCTTCGGTGGCGCCGGCTAGGTAAATTGCGCCCGAGGCGTCGATCGTGATCCCGTAGGCCCAGTCCTGTACCGTTGTTCCCACCTGACGGGTGAACAGCTTCTGGCCGTCCGAAGACAAGCGAGCCAGGAAGATGTCGGAGGCGCCCAGATACGTCTGCCCGTCAAGTCCCGGACCCCCGGGATAGCCTGTGATGCCGGTGATGTAGATACTGTCCTCGGCGTCAACGGCGACTCCGTAAGCGACGTCATTCGTTGTTGTGCCGTACTGGAAGGACCAGAGCTTGTTCAGGCCGTTGGTGTACTTGACGACGATGATGTCTTCGGAGCCCGACGAGACTTTTCCGTCGAACGCCCCGGAGGTTGAACCCGCAACGATGACGTTGCCCTTGCTGTCAAGGGCAATTGCCCTGCCGAAGTCGTCGTCGCTCCCGTTGAGCGGGCCCCCTGACGTCACGATCTTTCTGGTATCGGTATCGAGCCAGGTATCGAACCTGGCGACGAAGAGAGATCCGTTCTCATACGCCTGGACCAGGCCCGTGACGAAGATGTAATCGAATCGCGCGTTCGTGGAGTCGACGGCCACCGCGTACGCATATGTGTTCCGGGCAGGCGTGGCGACGTTGAACTGATTGGCATATATCTTGTCTCCGGTGGTGTTGAACTGCATGATAAAGGCGTCGCTGTGATCGCCGGGGTCCGTTGCGCCGTCCATGGCACCGTTCGTCGACCCGACCACGTAGACCAGACCGCTCCGGTCGGTGGCAACCCCGTAGGCGAAATCATCCTTGCCCGTGCCCGCCTGGTTGATCCAGAGGGCCTCGCCCGATTGGGTGTTGATCTTCGCCAGGAAAATATCTGCGCCACCGGCATTTGGGTTCGGCGTGCCTGACTGCTCTGCGCCACCCGGCAAGCTTCCCCTGGTCCAGCCCGTGACATAGAGGGATCCCTTTTTGTCCAGAGAGATCGCTTCGACGAAATCATCGGCTGCCGAGCCG
>DASRZY010000220.1:0-12994 GCA_035685905.1 Syntrophales bacterium | reverse complement strand
GATGATCTGGGTGTTGCGGGCAATCCTGGCCGAGAAGTCCGTCGGAAGGTTGGTGGCCTCGTCGAGAGAGTTCGTGTGGAGTGACTGGGTGCCGCCCAGCGCCGCCGCCAGTGCTTCCAGGGTCGTCCGGATGACGTTGTTGTAGGGGTCCTGCTCCGTGAGGCTCCAGCCCGAGGTCTGCACGTGGGTCCGCAGGATGGTAGAGCGGGGGTTTTTCGGTTTGAACTCGCTGACCGTCTTGTTCCAGAGGTAGCGGGCCGCCCTCAGCATGGCGATCTCCATGAAGAAGTTCATGCCCACGCCGAAGAAGAAGGAGAGCCGGGGGGCGAAATCGTCGATGTTGAGTCCGCCGTCGATGGCGGCCCGGATGTACTGCTTGCCGTCGGCCAGGGTGAAGGCCGTCTGCAGCACCGAGTTGGCGCCCGCTTCCATGATGTGGTAGCCGCTGATGGAGATCGTGTTGTAGCGCGGCATGTTCTTGGAGCAGTAGGCGATGATGTCCGAGACGATCCGCATCGAGGGCAGCGGCGGGTAGATGTAGGTGTTGCGGGTGAGAAACTCTTTGAGGATGTCGTTCTGGATCGTGCCCGCGAGCTGCTCCTGCTTCACGCCCTGCTCCTCGGCCGCCACGATGTAGCCTGCAAGGATGGGGAGCACGGCGCCGTTCATGGTCATCGATACGGTCACCTTGTCCAGGGGGATGCCGCTGAAGAGGATCTTCATGTCCTCGACGGAGTCGATGGCCACGCCGGCCTTGCCGACATCCCCGGTCACACGGGGGTGATCGGAGTCGTAGCCGCGATGCGTTGCCAGGTCGAAGGCGACCGAGAGGCCCGTCTGGCCGGCGGCGAGGTTCCTTCTGTAAAACGCATTCGATTCCGCGGCTGTGGCGAAACCGGCGTACTGGCGGATCGTCCAGGGCTGATTGGCGTACATGGTGGCCACGGGGCCCCTGACATAGGGGGCATTGCCGGAGAGGGTGTTGACGAAATCCAGCCCTTCGAGGTCTTCTGCGGTGTAGATGGGCTTGACGGTGATCCCTTCGGGAGTCTCCCAGTTGAGAGCCTCCACTGGCTTCCCCTTCAACTCCTTTGCCGCCTGTTCCTTCCACTTCTTCATCTGGGGGTGTTCAGCCATTGTCTTCCTCCTTGAGTAACCTATGGGTGACGTGGTTCTTTTGCCGGGTTGATGCTGTCGTGTTGCTGCTACCTCGATACGGGGTCCGGAGTTCTTGACGTTGTCCTTCCGGATCTGCGCGGGCCGCCTCAGGGACCCAGCAGCTCCGATTCCGCCGATGCCCTCTGATCCAGGAGATTGCGAATGAGCTTGACGAGGTTTTCGCCGCGGTGGTTGAAACGCCACTCGATCTCCTTGAGATAAAGCGGAAAGTATTGCTGCGGCACACCGCGGTAGTGTCTCAGCCACTGCCGGGCGAACGCCCAGAACCCTTCGATGTCCTCCGGGATCTCGCGGCCCCTGCGCATTCCCTTTTCGCCGTTGGTCACGACGCTGTTGCCGTGGATGTCCAGGAGCGTGTAGGCCAGGGTTTCGTCACAGAAGTGAAGTTGCCCGGCCTCTGCGAGCGGATTGGCCGTCTCATCGGGGGACGGCACGGTTACAGGCAGCGTGAAGACCCTGCCATTTCCCTTGTAGATTCCGAGGGCCATCTGGCCGGCCGAGACCGCAAAGTCCCTTCGCAGTTGGAGCGGACCCCCGGTGAGCGACGACCCTGGGCCTGCCTTGCTGATGAGCTGCCGCATCTCTTTCGTTTCGTGTGAGTAAATGGCGAGCCTCAGGATCCGGAACCATCGCTGGACCGTCTTGAGATCCAGAGGAACCTGGAACCGGAGCCGGTATGCCGGTACGCCCAGGCAGAAATACTCGAGAAGACGGCCCTTCCAGTAGGGGGACATCTTGGTGGAGGTCCAGTAGGTCTTGTCGAACTTCCGCGTCAGGCCGCACTGACCGCATCGGCGCTGTCCCGTGGCCAGCCGCCAGAACTTTTTCCCGCTGCATCGAGGACAAATAAACATGACCGACTCTGATGGATATTTCGCTTCCTGCCGGTAAAACAGGTGCAACGAACGTGGGGAATTGATTCGCCGCGTTTCTAGCACCGCAGGCAGGGTGAAAACTATCGGGGGCCGTCTGATTCTCATGTAGGACTCGCCGAGGCGGGGGTGTCGGTCTTTGTCTGACAGGTGCCGCAAACCCTTTCCCTGTGCCCGTTTTCGGGGTGGATATCGGATCTTGAGGGGCGATGCAGCGCCATGCGCCGGATGGTTTGGGCTCAAATATTCTCTTGAAATGAAGGGGGGAAATTGTGTAGACCGGTGCAAAACAGAAGGGGGGATGGATCGTGCCGGTGCTCTTTAACCGGCGGCCATTGTCAGCAACTTCCGAGAGTGAGCCCGGATCCTATAAGAAGGGCCCCCTCACGCAACCCCGCGGAACTGGTTACAATAAAGTCTGAGAGTCAGGAGGAAAAGGAAATGCCCAGATCACTGGAAGGGATCCGCGTTATTGACTTGAGCCACGTGCTTGCGGCTCCCACAACGACCATGTATCTCGCTGATCTCGGCGCCGAGGTCATTCATATCGAGCCACCCCACGGCGACGATGCCCGGGAATTCGGACCCTACGCGGGCTCGGTGGACAAGAACCACAGCGGGTACTTCATCAGCCTCAACCGCAACAAGAAGGGGATGGTGCTCAACCTAAAAGATCCCAGGGGAAAGGAAATCCTCATCGAGATGATCAAGAAAGCCGACATCGTCATTGAGAACTTCCGCCCCACGACCATGAAGAAAATGGGCCTTCACTGGGAGGATCTGAAGAAGATCAACCCGAAGATCATCTACTGCTCCATCTGCGGGTTCGGCCACGACTCGCTCCCCGAGTATGCCGAGCGGCCCTCCTACGACATGGTGGCGCAGGCCTACAGCGGGCTCATGAGCATCACCGGGCCCGAGGGCGGCCCTCCCTGCCGGGTGGGTTCCTCCGTGGGCGACATCATCTCGGGTCTGCAGGCGACAATCGGGATTCTCGCGGCCCTGCGATACCGGGAAATCACCGGGCGCGGCCAGCATGTCGACATCGCCATGATCGACAGCATCTTCGCCACGCTGGAAAATGCCATTGCGCGCTTTACCATCAGTGGTGAAATCCCCGGCCCCCTGGGCGGGATCCATCCCTCCATCACGCCCTTCCAGGGCTACAAGACGAAAGACGGCTCCTACATCATCGCCGCCATCGGCACAGACGCCCTCTTCGTGCGGTTCTCGAAAATCATCGGCAGGCCCGAGCTTTCCGATGACGAGCGGTTCAAGACAAACCCGGTCCGGACGAAGAACCGCAACACCCTGAATGCGATACTCGACCCGATCATGGCGACAAAGACCACCGCCGAGTGGGAGGAGATTTTCGAGAAGGAAGGGCTGCCCTACTCACCCATCAACAACGTCAAGCAGATCTGCGAGGATCCGCATATCGCCTACCGGAAGATGATTGTCGAGATCGATCAGCCCAAGGTGGGAAAGATGCGGATCGCCAACTCACCCATCCGCCTCTCCGAAACCCCGGGCGAGGTCTACGCACCGGCGCCTGCGCTCGGACAGCACTCGGAAGAGGTTCTGAAGTCTGTCCTGGGATACAGCCAGGAGAAGATCGAAGAGCTCAAGAAGCAGGGGATCATCAACAAATCGTGGTAACGTATCCTGCGGGGCCTTTCGGGGCCCCGCTTCCCTTTTAATTCATCACCTGTCGGACGATGTGCAAACCGTTGACGTGGGGAGTTGCGGTTTCAATCCAAGACGAGGAGGCAACACCAAGATGGGAATCGAGAGCCGTATATTCAACAAGGAACTGTTATCAAAAGTCACCACGGCCGATGAGGCCGCCAAGCACATCAAGGACGGTATGATCATCGGCACCAGCGGGTTCACCCCCTGCGGGTACCCTAAGGCCGTGCCGCTGGCCGTGGCCGAGAGGATCAAGAAGGGCGAG
The DNA here is from genome assembly GCA_035685905.1 of Syntrophales bacterium. GTDB lineage: Bacteria > Desulfobacterota > Syntrophia > Syntrophales > UBA2192 > UBA2192. The sequence goes on along the minus strand of DASRZY010000220.1, from coordinate 8,989 downwards.
AAGATGCGCTTTTCCCTGCTCACGGGCGCTTCCGTCGGCGTGGAGCTCGACGAGGCCTGGGCCGAGGTAAACGCCATCGCCAAGCGCTTTCCCTACCAGACGGGAAAGACCATCAACAAAAGGATCAACGCTGCCGATACGATGTTCTTCGACATCCATCTGAGCCAGATGGCTCAGCAGCTCCGCTATGGATTCCTGGGCAAGATGGACGTGGCCATCGTCGAGGCCGTCTGCATCCTGGAAAACGGCGGGATTGTCGCTTCCACATCGGTCGGCAACTCGCCCACCTTTCTCCAACAGGCCGAGAAGGTGATCGTCGAGGTCAACACGAGCCAGCCCATGGAGCTTGTCGGGATGAGCGACATCTTCATCCCCGCCGACCCTCCGGCCCGGCACCCGCTGCCTGTCACGGACGTCAACCAGCGGATCGGGACGATCTATATGCCCTGCGACCCGAGGAAGATCGTGGCCATCGTGCCCTGCGACATCGGCGACAAGACGCGGCCCCTGGCCCCCATCGACGAACAGTCCAAGGCCATGGCCCGGCACCTGATCAAGTATCTGGAAAAGCAATACGGCAGCAAGCTGCCGCCGCTTCAATCCGGAGTGGGCAACGTGGCCAACGCCGTCATGGCGGGTCTGGTGGAGAGCGACTACAAGAATCTGCAGGTCTGGACGGAGGTGATCCAGGACGCCATGTTCGACCTCATCGACGCAGGCAAGCTCAATGCCGTATCCGGGACATCGCTTTCCCCCTCTCCCGAGGGCCTGCAGCGCTTCTACAAGAACATCATGAAGTATCGCGACAAGATCATCCTGCGGCCCCAGGAGATCAGCAACAACCCCGAGATCTCCCGCCGGCTCGGCCTCATCGCCATGAACACGGCACTCGAGGTGGACATCTACGGCAACGTCAACTCGACACACACGTTCGGCACGACGATGGTCAACGGCATCGGCGGCTCCGGCGACTTCTCTCGCAGTGCGGGCCTGGTCGTCTTCCTGACGCCGGCAGCAGCGAAGAAGGGCGCTATCTCCCGAGTCGTGCCTCACGTGACCCACACGGACCACACGGAGCACGAGGTTCATTTGATCGTCACGGACCAGGGGGTTGCCGACCTGCGCGGCCTCGACCCGAAGGAGAAGGTACCCCTGATCATCGAGAACTGCGCAGCCCCCGAGTACCGGCCCATGCTGTGGGACTACTTCAACCGCGCCAAGAAGAAGGTGGGCGGCCACACCCCCATGCTTCTCGAGGAAGCCTACAGCTGGCACGTCCGGTTCAACCAGACCGGCACGATGAAACCGGAAGGGGCGGCCTGAGAAAGGGTTTCGGGTATCGGGACTCGGGTCTGGGGACAATAAACGAGAAGAGCGGGGCCGACAGCGTCCCGCTCTTTTTCTCTTCGCGAGCAGGGTAAACGAAAAACGGGGAATCAGCCGATGGCCGATTCCCCGTTTTGTTTGCATGGTGCCGAAGCCGGGACTTGAACCCGGACGGGCTTCCCCACTACCCCCTCAAGATAGCGTGTCTACCAAGTTCCACCACTTCGGCAGCTGGTTGAAAATCATTAGCCTGTTCATGCCCCTTTGTCAATACTGTAAATTGCCGTTTGGAGCAGTCAGGCGGCCTACTTTTTCTCCGGAGCGGGAGGTGCAACAGGCGCCGGTGCAGGCTGTTCGATCGGTGCCGGGGTGCCGCCCTGCATGATCGAACTTCCCTTGTGGACGGCAAAGTAGGCAAGCCACAGGGAGGTGAGCATGAAGACAACGGCAATGGCCGTTGTCATCTTTCCAAGCAGGGTGCCGGGGCCGGAACTGCCGAAAAGGGTTTGGCTCGAACCGCCGAAAGCAGCACCCATGCTGGCCCCTTTGCCCCGTTGGAGCAACACGATGATGACCAGCAGGACGCAAACCGAAATGTGGATGATACTGATAAAAATGTGCAACGCTCTGACCTCTTCAGTTCAATAGTCTATGATCTTGCGGAAGGACCCGGTGTCGAGGCTTGCGCCTCCCACCAGCAGCCCGTCGATGTCCTTCTGCGCCATGAGCGACCCTGCGTTGTCGGCATTGACGCTGCCCCCGTAGAGGATGCGGATCCCGGCCGCGATGTCCGCCCCGTGAATCCGCGCGATAAACTGGCGGATGAAGTCGTGAACCTCTTCTGCCTGCTCGGGTGCAGCCGTCTTTCCCGTGCCGATAGCCCACACGGGCTCATAGGCGACAATGGCCCGCCTTATATCATCGGAGGAAATATTATTCAATCCCTCTTTTAGCTGGCGCCGGATGATGCTGAAGGTCTGGTCCGCCTCCCGCTCATCCACGGTTTCCCCCACGCAGACCACGGGAAGGAGGGCGGTCTTGAGCGCCGCCTTCGCCTTGCGGTTCACATCCTCGTTGGTCTCACCGAACCATCTGCGGCGCTCCGAGTGCCCGATGAGTGCGTACCGGCATCCCGCATCGAGAAGCATCGGCGCCGAGACCTCGCCGGTAAAGGCCCCCTCCTGCTCCCAGTGTACGTTCTGGGCGCACAGGGCGATGGGCGTATCCTCCAGGACCGTCTTCAGGGCCTGCAGGGCAGTGAAGGGCGGTGCGATGGCCACGTCGCGATCGGCCAAGGCCGTGAAACCCGCCGTGAACGCCTGCGCAAACTCGACGGCCTCGGTCACGGTCTTGTGCATCTTCCAGTTGCCGATGATCAGAGCCTTCCTCACTGCCATCCCCCCTACGTTCGCTCCTGCTGTGAGGTCAAACCGTCGAACCGGGCCGCTGGCACTCCGATGACCCGGAAGGCAGGTACGAGGTCCGAGGAACGAGGACCGAGGAAATTCTGTCCTCGAACCTCGCGCCTCGATCCTCGGTCCTGACTTTAAAATCGTTTAGCCATATACCTCGCCAGGTCGAGCATGCGGTAGGCAAAGCCGCTCTCGTTGTCATACCAGGCGAAGATCTTCACCAGGTTGCCGTCCAGGACATTGGTGAGAGGTGAATCGAAGATTGCCGAGTACGGGCTGCTTACGAAGTCCACGGATACGAGTTCCTCCTCGCAATACTGGATGATGCCTTTCATCTTGCCCGCCGCGGCGGCCTTCACGGCCTCGTTGATTTCGTTGATCGTGACGTTTCGTCCCACCTCGGCAACGAAGTCCACGCAGCTGACGTTGGGCGTGGGGACACGCAGGGCGACCCCGTCCATTTTCCCTTTTAATGCGGGGATGACCTCGCCGACGGTCTTGGCCGCGCCCGTCGTCGTGGGGACGATGGACATGCTTGCAGCCCTGGCGCGCCGCAGGTCGTTGTGCGAGCCGTCAAGGAGTCTCTGGTCCATCGTGTAGGCGTGGCAGGTCGTCATGAAGCCCCTCTTGAGCACGAAGGAATCGTGAAGGACCTTCACGACGGGTGCAAGGCAGTTTGTCGTGCAGGATGCGTTGGAGACGATGTGGTGCTTTGCCGGGTCGTAGGTTTCCTCGTTGACCCCCATGACGAAGGTGCCGTCGATGCCCTTCCCCGGTGCGGCGATGATGACTTTCTTCGCACCGGCGGCAATGTGCGGTGCCACTTCCGCTTTTTTCCTCAATTCGCCTGTCGATTCCAGCACGATATCGACGCCGAGTTCTCTCCACGGCAGCAGCGAACAATTGTCGGTGATGTTGGTGATCCGGATCTCCTTGCCGTTGACAACCAGTGCCTTGTCGGCGCACGAGACTTCTCCCGGGAATTTCCCGTGGACGGAATCGTATTTGAGAAGGTGGGCGAGAATGGGCACCTTGGCTCTCGAATTGACAGCGACGATCTCGACGTCATCGTATCCGAGCGCCGCCCTGACCAGATACCTGCCGACGCGGCCGAAACCATTTACTGCGCACCGAACACCCATGTTTCTACCTCCTGGTCGATAGTGAAGCTCCTGCCCGGGGGCGGGGCTTCCCGATAAGGAAACAACCAAACATGATCGCGCGTCCTGTACCTCGCCTGCAAGGCGGGGCCTCAGAGACGCGACACCGGTCGAGCTTCCCGGGGCAAAGCACCATGGGAAGACGGGATTTTCGGCTGTCTTACCTCTCCGGGCTGTTTCGCGAATTGTTGCCGACGCCAAAAGCAGCACAGGATTCTGGACGCGAATTGAGACATCTCAGGTTACCGCTCTTGGCGAACCGGAACGGTCGCGGTGCAGACTGTCTGAGCCCGAAGGGCGAGTCGTTGGGCCTGCAATACCGTAAGGAGCGTTATGGACCGTCCATCAGCGGGAAAAATCCTGGCCGAGTGTCTGTGGTAAGACTTCAGTGTGCCTGTAGAAATCAAATACTCTTAAACAGCCTCGGCTCCGGAGTCAATCTTTTTTTACCCTGACCCGGGCGATCATCGAGGGACCCGTCTTTTCCCCCTTGACAGGTTACGTCATTTCTATAAAAATTATCACCTGATGCATGTTCTGATCATCGTAAACATTCTTGCCGGGCGCGCCCCGGCCCAAGCGTGCACGCTCCGTTTATACAACCCGGTTCACTGCATGTCGAAATGAAATGGCCGGCCCTCAGAAATGCGACCAGGGGACACACTGTGGACAAGGAAACCCGTAAGTCCGTCATCGCAGGCACGTGGTACCCGGGGGATCCGGCAACCCTCACCGGCGATATCCGCAATTTTCTCGGAAAGGTGCCCAGGCAGGCCGTCGGGGGCCCGGTCGTGGGCCTGGTCTCGCCCCATGCAGGCTACGTCTACTCGGGGCAGATCGCCGCTTACGGGTACCGGCTCATCGAGGGCCGGCGTTACGACGCTGTGGTCGTTGTCGGGCCCAGCCACCGGGTTATGTTTCACGGCGCCTCGGTCTGGACCTCGGGGGGCTATGAGACGCCTCTGGGTGTCGTCCCCGTGGACAGGGAATTGGCCGGTGCGATCCTCGAGGCGCACCCCGTCATGAATTCCGACCGGAAACCCCACGCGGCGGAGCACTCCGTCGAGATCCAGCTGCCCTTTCTGCAGGTGGTGCTCGGCTCGTTCGCATTTGTTCCCATTGTGATGGGGACCCAGGACTACCGCACCTGCGAGGCCGTTGCTGATGCCATCTTCCGGGCGGCAAAAGGAAAGGATGTCCTCGTCGTCGGCAGCTCCGACCTTTCCCATTTCCACACCTATGAACAGGCAAAGCGGCTCGACCGGACGGTCGTTGACCTCGTGCAGAAAAGGGATCACCAGGGGCTTGCCCGGGAGCTGGAGGACGGCACCTGCGAGGCCTGCGGTGGAGGTCCCGTGATAGCGGCCATGCTCTACGCCGAAAAGGCAGGCGCCCGGGGCGTGAAGGTGCTCAAGGTTGCCAACTCGGGCGACGTGACGGGGGATTGGCGCCAGGTCGTGGGTTACCTCTCGGCGGCCTTCTTCAGGGAAAACCACGGAAAGTAGGGGATCGAGAAAAAGAGGGTTGGTGCCGGCATGGGAATCAGCGAAGACGAGAAACAGGCCCTTCTGCGGATTGCGCGTGCATCCATTGCAGCCGGGATCGAAGGGAAAAAACCGCCCGCTTTGAAACGGATTGGCGCCCTGGACGAGAAGCGGGGGGCCTTCGTCTGCCTGAAAATAAGAAACCGCCTGAGAGGCTGCATCGGCTTCATCGAAGCGAAGACGCCCCTGGCGAAGACCGTCGAAGAGATGTCCGTTGCCGCAGCGTTTCGGGATCCCCGTTTCCCTCCCCTGCGCAAAGAAGAGCTGCAGGACGTGCGGCTGGAGATCTCCGTTCTCACCCCTCTTCGCAGAGTAGCCGACGTGGCCGAGATCGAGGTCGGGACCCACGGTCTTTACATCCGGAAAGGGAGCTGTGCGGGTCTGCTCCTCCCGCAGGTGGCAACGGAGTATGGCTGGGACCGCGGGACCTTTCTGAAAGAGACCTGCCGCAAGGCCGGGCTTGGACCCGACGCGTGGCGTGACCCGGATACGGAGATTTATATTTTCTCTGCCGATGTGTTCGGTGAGGACTAGGCGAAGGGCACGAATGAAAGGGTAATGAAAAAGAGTTGCAAAAGGACGAAAACTGCCTTATCTTCTGCCCCCTGATCCGATACTGCGTCGCCCTCAACTTTTCGTAAAAAAATCCTTGACAAAAGCCTGTTTTAACACTAACCTTCATTGCTTCTACGCCCGGCGTGTGCCGTACTGCGGCATAAAGGTGCGATTTCTTTGAAACATTGTATAAAATGGCTGGCGTAGCTCAACAGGTAGAGCAGCTGATTTGTAATCAGCCGGTTGCGGGTTCGAGTCCCATCGCCAGCTCCAGGTTGCCCGTATTGATCAATAGATCAGGAGGGGTTCCCGAGTGGCCAAAGGGAGCAGACTGTAAATCTGCCGGCGCAGCCTACGGAGGTTCGAACCCTCCCCCCTCCACCATAACTTTCACTCATCGGGCACCCTGCGCAAGGCCGATGAGTGATGCCCGAGTAAACGAGCGGGAGTAGCTCAGTGGCTAGAGCGTCAGCCTTCCAAGCTGAGGGTCGCGGGTTCGAATCCCGTTTCCCGCTCCATATTGAAGAGAATGCCCCAGGACGGCCTCGCGGTCTCCGCAGGGTGGCGGTAAACCGGTTTTCAGCCCACGTAGCTCAGTCGGTAGAGCACATCCTTGGTAAGGATGAGGTCACCAGTTCAATCCTGGTCGTGGGCTCCATTTCAGTCAGGTGGAATACACATGAGAAACAACATTATCCTGGCCTGCACGGAATGCAAGCGCCGCAACTACACGACGACGAAGAACAAGCGAACCATGCAGGACCGTCTCGAGATGAAGAAGTTCTGCAAGTTCTGCAAGACCCACACATCGCACAAGGAAACGAAATAACGGCAGCAAGGAAAAGGGGTACAGGCCAGTAGCTCTAACGGCTAGAGCGCCGGACTCCAAATCCGGATGCTGGGGGTTCGAATCCCTCCTGGCCTGCCATTTCCTTCCGCACAGGACACAGCGTGGACAAGGTAAAACAAATCTGGTTTGTCATCGAGCAATTCCTGAAAGAATCCAGGGCGGAGCTCAAGAAGGTGACGTGGCCCACGTCCAAGCAGACCATTGCGTCCACCTCCGTCGTGATTGTCATCACGGTGATTGTGTCGCTCGCACTGGGGCTTGTGGATTTCGGTCTCGCCAAGATCATCCGCGTGATTCTGGGGTAGCGAAAACATGGCATTCCGCTGGTACGTCGTCCATACCTATTCGGGCTTTGAGAACAAAGTCAAGGTGTCCCTTCACGAGCGGATCGAGGCCGCCGGCATGCAGGCCTTCTTCACCGATGTCCTCGTGCCCGAAGAAGACATCGTCGAGCTGGTCAGCGGCGAGAAGAAGACCTCGAAGCGCAAGTTCTTCCCGGGCTACGTGCTCGTCAAGATGGAGCTCAACGACGACACCTGGCACATCGTGAAGAACACGCCCAAGGTGACGGGATTCATCGGCACCAAGGACAAGCCCACGCCCATTCCCGACGAGGACGTGATGGCCCTGCGGACCCGCATCGAGGAGGGGACGCTGAAGCCGAAGCCCAAATTTTCCTTCGACGTGGGGGACCACGTCAAGATCATCGACGGCCCCTTCACCAACTTCGACGGGATCGTTGACGAGGTAAAACCCGAGAAGGGCAAGCTCCGGGTCATTGTCAGTATCTTCGGCCGCTCGACACCGGTGGAGCTCGACTTCATCCAGGTCGTTGCGGCCTAACCCGGGCAGAATCTACAAATAACACCACAGGGTGACTACATTATGGCAAAGAAGGTAATCGCGAACATCAAGTTGCAGATCCAGGCGGGAAAGGCCACTCCTTCCCCTCCCATCGGCCCGGCCCTCGGCCAGCACGGCGTGAATATCATGGAATTCTGCAAGGCATACAACGCCATGACGGGCAAGCAGGAGGGCATGATCATCCCCGTGTTGATCACTGTTTACGCCGACCGCTCCTTTACCTTCGTGACGAAGACGCCCCCCGTCTCGGTGCTGCTGAAGACAGCCGCCAAGATCGCCAAAGGGGCAGCCGACCCGAAGCGGGAGACCGTGGGCACGGTGTCGGGCAAGCAGGTAAAGGAAATCGCGGAGCTGAAATTCAAGGATCTCAACTGCGTGGACATCGATGCGGCCATCCGGACCGTAGAGGGAACGGCCAGGTCGATGGGCATCGAAGTCACTCAATCATAGGGGTTTCGGGAATGGCTAGAGGCAAAAAATACACGGAAGCAAGAAAGAAAATCGAACCGGGCAAGCGCTATGCCCTGCGTGAGGCTGTTGAATTGATGGTCGGGACGGCTCAGTCCAAGTTTGACGAAACCGTCGATGCGGCGATCCGCCTGGGCGTCGATCCCAAACACGCCGACCAGATGGTCCGGGGAAGCGTTGCGCTGCCCCACGGCCTGGGCAAGAGCGTCACCGTTCTCGTGTTCGCCAAAGGCGAGAAGGAGAAGGAGGCCCGCGACGCAGGAGCCGATTATGCGGGTTCCGACGATCTCGTCGAGAAGATCAAGGGCGGCTGGCTGGACTTCGACCGTGTCGTGGCCACCCCGGACATGATGGGAACCGTCGGTAAGCTGGGCAAGGTCCTGGGTCCCCGCGGGCTGATGCCCAACCCGAAGGTCGGGACGGTGACCTTCGATGTGGGAAAGGTCGTGAAGGAGCTCAAGGCGGGCAAGGTGGAATTCCGTGTCGAGAAGGCCGGAATCGTCCATAGCCCTGTCGGGAAGGCTTCCTTTGGTGTTGATAAACTCCAGGACAACGTGACGGCTCTGCTGGAAACGATCATCAAGCTCAAACCGGCGTCGAGCAAAGGCACCTATCTCAAGAGCATCTCCCTATCCACCACCATGGGTCCGGGGGTCAAGGTCGATCCCCTGGATATCCGGAACATGATGAAGTAGACCGGCCGTCATGTCATAGCGTGTAAACGAAAAGTCAGAGACAGCAGGTACAGGGAGTTTAATCGGTCCTTTGGGCCGGCCTGCCGAGACGAAATCCCCGAGCTCTCCGTGGCGA
>DASRZY010000219.1:0-3362 GCA_035685905.1 Syntrophales bacterium | reverse complement strand
GGCCATCGTCGAGGTGGAAAACTACCTGTACGCCACGTCACAGCTTGCGCAGACGACGCTGCGCAGCGTCTGCGGCCAGGTGGAACTCGACGAGATCCTGGCATCGCGCGAAAAGGTCAACCTGCATATCCAGGAAATACTCGACCGCAGCACCGACCCCTGGGGGATCAAGGTGACCCATGTGGAGGTGAAATACATCGACCTGCCGCAGGAAATGCAGCGTGCCATGGCGAAACAGGCCGAGGCCGAGCGCGAGCGGCGCGCCAAGGTCATCGCCGCCGAGGGCGAGTTCCAGGCCGCCCAGAAGCTCTCCGAGGCGGCTGCCGTCATGCAGCAGCAGCCGATGGCCCTGCAGCTTCGCTATCTGCAGACTCTCGTGCAGATCGGCACGGAGAACAACACGACGACGGTTTTCCCCATTCCCATCGACATGCTGAATATATTTTTCAAGCGGGAGGAAAAAAGCTGAGCGGCCCTGATTCCAGTTCATCAGAAAGGAGGAGGCGTGGAAGCGAAAGAGAAAATGAAAATCGTATCGGGTGCGGTGATCCTGCTGACGCTGGGCGTGCTGGTCCTCTTGAGCACCTTCGGCATTTACAGCCTGGACAAGAGCTGGCCGATCCTCATCATCGTCTTTGCCCTGTTCACGCTGGTCCAGAGCCACCGGGACCTCGGGGGGTGGGTGATCGGGGCAGCGGGCCTGCTGTTTCTTTTTTTCGAAAACTGGTTCGGCGAGGTGAGTGCCACCACCATGAATCTCATCCGATCGATCCTGCTCATCGCAGCGGGGTTTTTCCTTTTCAAGTATATGAGGAAGAAGGGGTCCTGAACCATCGGATCTGACGAGATGGAGACACAAAAACAGTTGCTGGTCATCACCGATTTCGACGGGACGCTGAGCCTCACCGACGTGGGCTACGAGGTGCTCCTGAAGTTCAGCAGTCAGGGCTGGGATGACATCGACCGGGATTACTGCGAGGGCCGGATCGGGTCGAAGGAGGCCTATGGCCGCATCTGCGCCATCCTCGGCGGGACGCGGGAGGCCATGCTGCAGTTTGTGGCGGAAAACACCGTCATCGACCCGCACTTCAGGGAATTTTATACCTTCTGCCGCGAGAGCGGCATCGACGTCAAGGTTGTCTCCGACGGCCTCGATTTCTACATCGATTTCATTCTCAAGAAGCACGGCCTTTCCGACATTCCCTTTTACTCCAACGTGATGACCTTTCACGACGGGAAGCCCCGGTCCATCGAATTTCCCCATGCCAATGAGACCTGCAACAAGTGCGGGACCTGCAAGAGCAACATCCTCGAGTCCTGTCAGGCCGGTTACGGAAAAATCGCCTACGTCGGCGACGGGTACTCCGATTTGTGCCCCGCCCGGAAGGCGGATCTCGTCTTTGCCAAGGGGATCCTCTGGACACGCCTGTCAAAGAAAGGGCAAAAGGGTGTGCGCAAATACCGCAGCTTCCGGGACGTGACGGAGTTCCTCTCGAACAACGGCTTGAAACGGGATCGGTGATCAGAGCGTGCAGCCGGGAACAGGAATGGATGTTGAGGTCTATGCGGCGCAGTCCGTGGAGATGCGGGAAATTTTTGCAGGGCGAAAACCCTGCGACCTGATGATCCGCAACGGTCGAGTTGTCAACGTCTTCACGGGAGAGATCCTCACGCATCCTGTCGCCGTTCACAAGGGGAGGGTCATTGCCCTTGAAGACCTGTCTGCCGTCGAGTCTTTCGATGCGCAAGGTCTTTTCATTACCCCGGGTTTTGCCGACTGCCACATTCACATCGAGAGCTCCATGCTCAGCCCGCCCGAGTTTGCCCGGGCCGTTGTTCGCCGGGGGACGACGGCGGTCTTTGCCGACCCGCACGAAATCTCCAATGCCCTGGGCGAGGCGGGGTTCCGTTACATGCTCGATGCAACGGAGGGGCTCCCGCTTGATTTCTACTTCCTCGCTCCCTCCTGCGTGCCGGCCACTCCCTTCGAAACGACGAAGGGGGATTTTTCGGCCGAGGTCATTGCGCGGCTCGCATCCAGCAGACGGGTTCTCGGACTTGCGGAGTTCATGAATTTCCCGGGAGTGCTGGCTGCGGAACGATCCTGTCTCGAAAAACTCTGGCGTTTCCGGGGTGGGATTGTCGACGGCCACGCCCCGCTCGTGTCCGGCAGGGATCTCTCGCATTACATCGCCGCAGGAATCGGGTCGGACCATGAGACGACGAACCCTGAAGAAGGCAGGGAGAAGCTCCGCAAGGGCATGTTCCTCTACCTGAGGGAGGGGACATCGGCCAGGAACCTGAAAGATCTGGCCCCGCTCGTCACGGCTGCATCGGCCTGCCGCATGGGTTTTGCCTCCGATGACCGCTCCCCCGAGGACATCTGCCGGAAGGGCCACATGGACGACATCCTCCGCCAGGCCATCCGTTGCGGGATCGAGCCTGTCACGGCCCTCCGCATGGCCTGCCTGAGCCCCTTCGAGCGCTTTCGAATCCACGACCGGGGCGCCGTCGCGCCGGGTTACCGGGCGGATATGATCCTGCTTGACGATCTGCGGGACTTCGGTGTGAAGGCTGTCGTGAAGGACGGACGGTGGCTCTGGCAAGAGGATCGGTATGCCCTTCCATTCCCGCCGGGGGAGGTCCGCCCGGGGCTGTCATCCATGAAGATCCCCGGTGCAGACGTCTTGAGGGAAACGCTCGCCGTTCGCGCTGATGGAACACACCTGAATGTCATCGGCATCGTCCCCGGCCAGATCCTGACAGAGAAGAAGGGGCGGAAACTGACACAAAACGGCAGTGTCCTCGATGCGAGGGATCTTGGCCTTGCCAAGGTGGCCGTCATCGAGCGCCACCGCGGAACCGGCAATGTCGGTGTTGCCTTCGTCGAAGGGCTCGGCATCGAAGAGGGCGCGATCGCCTCGACGATCGCCCACGACTCTCATAACGTCATTGTTGCGGGAGCCAGCGATGGCGACATGATCCGGGCGGTGAGCGTATTGAGAGATTCGGGGGGAGGGATCGTCGTGGTGCGGAAAAACGAGATCCTGGGATTCCTGCCGCTGCCCATCGGCGGGCTCATGTCGGAGAGACCCTTCGAGGAGGTGGCCGCACTCCACGAAGCCCTTCAGAGCGCCACGGACGCCCTGGGCGGCAGGATGATCGCCAGCCCCTTCATGTACCTGTCCTTCCTGGCGCTTCCCGTCCTCCCGCACCTGAGGGTGACGGACCGGGGTCTTTTCGATGTGGACCGCTTCGAGTTTATCCCGCTGACACGGATGTAGCACCCCCGCCTTGAGATAACCCTCACGAACTCTTGTGAACCTCCTTGGCAATCCTCTCGGTGCCGCCGACCCATGCGC
>DASRZY010000218.1:0-2251 GCA_035685905.1 Syntrophales bacterium | reverse complement strand
GGGCTGCCTTCGACGGGAGGTGTCATTGTGACGAAGGTTCGCGAGGGCTCCGCGGCCGACGATGCAGGGCTTCAGCCCTACGACGTCATTCAGCAGGTCAACCGGGTCAAGGTGGGATCGGTCAAGGACTTCCAGCGGGAGATCTCTAAAAAGACTTCCGACGACAGGGTGCTTCTGCTCATACGGCGAGGCAAGGGCACCTATTACGTGGCGATGAAAAAAGAGTAGGTGGGGCGGGGCGCTGAAGCACGGTGCAGGACAGCGTAGATTTCCGGAACACAAAACGGGGAAGACGAAAAAGCGTCTGCTTCTGATTTATGAGACGCTGGACCGGTTCTTCGGGGATCTTCACTGGTGGCCGGGGGAGACGCCATTTGAGGTTGCCGTCGGGGCAATCCTGACGCAGAACACGAACTGGGCCAATGTTCAAAAAGCCATCGGGAGGCTCAAGGAGGAAGGGGTTCTGTCCCCGTGGGTCCTGCACGGCCTGGACGACGAAATCCTTGCAGGCCTGATCCGGCAGTCGGGGTATTTCCGGGTCAAGACAAGACGGCTCAAGGCTTTTCTCCAGGTGCTTTGCAACCAGTTCAATGGCGATCTGGGGCGGATGCTTTCCGGGGATCTGCTGCCGGCGCGACAGCGTCTCCTGGAGATCTCGGGAATCGGCGAAGAAACGGCCGACAGCATGCTCCTCTACGCGGGGGGCAGGCCGGTGTTTGTTGTCGATGCGTACACCCGTCGAATCTTGGCGAGGCACGGGATCCTCGAGGACGGCTCGTCTTACGGCGAGATCCAGCGCCTTTTCACGGATCACTTGCCCCCTGATGCCGGCCTCTACAACCAGTACCATGCGCTGATTGTCGAGACGGCAAAGCGCTATTGCCGGAAGGAGCCAAACTGCGGAGAGTGCCCCCTGCGGGGGATCAGGCGTCGGCGAGAGAAGAGAAGGAATACTGCGGGGACTGCGGCAGGGGGGAAGGGATAGCGCGACGTGTTCGTTCGGGATGAAATCCTGCAATCGAAGCTCCGGGAAGAGCGGCACACCTTTATCCTGAAGCTCAACGACTACGCCGGCGTCATCCACCTTCATTCCGATTATTCTCATGACGGGCGCGCATCGATCATGGAAATCGTCGAGGCGGCCCAGTCAAACGGCATTAACTTCGTCATGCTCACCGACCACGACTGGCTTCAGGCAAAGCATGACGGGTATGAGCGGTCCTACGACGGCGTTCTTGTCTTCATCGGCATCGAAGTGACGCCCCGCTACAATCATTATCTCGCCTTCGGCATTGACGAACCCCTTATTACCTGTGACCTTTCCTGGATTTTCCCTTACGAGGATGAACTCGAAATCTCCCCCCAATTCTATATCGACTGGGTCCGGCGCAAGGGAGGGCTCGGGTTCATTGCCCATCCCGACCACGGGGGGGCCTTGAGGTTTCACGTGAAACAACACCCCTGGAACGACTGGACCGTCAGTGGCTACACGGGGATCGGCATCTGGGACTTCATGACCGATTTCCAGAGCCGCCTGAAGGGGTACCCGAGCGCCCTGCTCAGCTATTATTTCCCGGCTTACAGGCTCCGCGGGCCGAAACAGGAGACGCTCAAACGCTGGGATGAATTGAACCGTACCCACAGGGTCGTCGGCATCGGCGAGTTGGACAACCACGAGACCGTCAAGGAGCTTCTCGGTCTTCGCTTCCATATTTTCCCTTTTCGCAAGGCTTTCCGTTTCATCCGTACCCACATCCTCACCGAGGCCAGCTTCCTGAATGAAGATGAATTGGACAGGGAGATCGTCCTGTCGGCCTTGAAGCGAGGCCGGGCGTACGCCGCTCTCGAGTATTTCGAGCCGGCCAGGGGTTTCTCCTTTGTCATCATGGACGAGTCGGAAGTGGCCACCATGGGCGATGAATTTTACCTGGATGAGATGGCGATTGTGCAGATCGAACTTCCCGTGAAAGGGAAAATCCGCCTGATCAAGGACGGGGAGCTCTTCCGGGAGGAAGTGGGAAGGGAAATGATCTGTGGTATCGACGAGCCGGGCATCTACCGGGTGGAGGCCTACCACAGGAATTTCATCAAGTATCGGCCCTGGATTTTCTCCAATCCCATCTATGTCCGCTAGTCTCGTCTGTTCAGTCTATTCCGTCTATTCGGTCATTCCGTCAACAGAGGAATCCGTTCTTTTTGACTGAAAAGACGGAATAGACGAAACGACGGAACAGACCGCTTTCTAGGCCTG
>DASRZY010000217.1:0-3621 GCA_035685905.1 Syntrophales bacterium | reverse complement strand
CCTTTCTCGACAAGGACTGCATTGAACCCCGCCCGCGAGATTCGCAGGGCGGCTTCCATCCCGGCCGGTCCGCCGCCGATGACAAGGGCCGTTTTCGTTCTTTCCTGCATGACGCGAAGTCCTTTCTATAGGCCCAGCTTTTTCAGAATACCCGTCAGGGCGATCGTGTTGGCCTCGAATCCGAGCTTCTGAGGAGGCACGCCCATGGCAAGGGCGATGAGCTGCGAAAGGTCGATCACGGGGATATTGAAATCTGCGCCGTAGCGCTTGGCGAGATTGGGCTGTTCGCGATCCAGGGCCACGTTGCAGCCCGGGCATACCGTCGTGATCAATTCGACCCCTGCCTCGCGGGCGCTGGTCAGTTTCTTGAAGAGGTGGGGCTGCACGGTGTCTTCCTTGTGGGTGAAGCCCCTGCCCACCGAGTAGCCGCAGCAGAGCTGGCGCTCCTTGTAGAACACCGGCTTTCCCCCCAGGATCTGCACGATCTCCTCATGGAACGTGGGGTAGCCGCCGTCGTCGAGGATCCCGTATTGCTTGGCCAGATAGTGGCACCCGTAGTGTACGCCCACCTTCAGGCCCGAAAGGGGACGCACGACCTTCTTCCCGATCGAGTCCCGCAGGCGATACCACATCTCCTGGACATGATAGATCCGGGTTTTCCCCTCGTACCGGTATCCCCAGCGCGAGATGAGATCGTTGGCCATTTTCAGGTACGCGGGGTTGTGGAGCATCGTGTGGGACAGCTCGTTCAGGTATCCGTAGCAGCCGTTGCAGAAGGTGAAGGTATCGAGGTCTTTCTTTTCGACGATGGCGAGGTTGCGTGCGGTGATCGCCAGCGAAACCTCGGGCTTGTGGGCCGAGCAGGTGAGGAGATAGCCCGAGCAGCAGGTCTGGTCGGGATCCATCAGGGCACGGATGCCGAGGTTTGCAAGCGTTTCCCTGACGGCGTTTTCCGTCCCCGGGTATTCGAGGCTGCCGGTGCAGCTCCGGAAGAGGAACACGGTGCCGGGGATGCTCGGGAATTTTTCGTCCGGGCTGACGACCCGCCGCTTAGTCACCGGTGATCCTCCCCTCCATGTATGCGAGTTCCACAGGCAAGTCCTCTTCCTCACGGATCTGTTCGAGAAAGTCGGTTGTGCCGGTCAGGTCGAAGAGCGCCCGGTACTCCTCACGGGCCTTTTCCGAGACCTCCGGCCAGGGGGTGAGCCCGATCCTGCCCCGGATGCCCATGATCCGCTCCCGTCCCCTTGCGCCGCCCGGCGCAAAGGTGAGCGCGTCCTCGCGTGCCCGCAAGGCAAAGCGCTTGAACGGGACGACATACTTCAACCCGTGGCGCGACGAGATGGCCAGATAGCGCAGCTGCATCATCAGGAGCGGGAAGTGGATGTCCACGGGGCAGAGGGTGTAGCAGCCCGCGCACCAGAAGCAGCGCCAGATTTCCTCGCTTTTGAGCCACCGGGCATGGCTGCCGCTGAGGACATCATTGATGATCTGGCGGGGGTTGTATGACGGCGACAGACTGGCCACGGGGCAGATGCCGGCACATTTGCCGCATTGCAGGCACTGTTCGAGATTCTCGACCAGGCGATAGGCATCCACCTTGTGGTAGAGATGTTCATCACGGTCCCTGAATCGCTCTCTCGGCAAAGGCGCCCCCTTCGTCAGGCTGGTCGGCTGAGAAAATACAGAACGTGAATTTACCCTATTCGTGATTGACGATCCCTGTCAAGCCCGTTTAAAACTCCTCGCACGGAGGTGCAAGGAGTTTAGAAAGTGTATTATCTGTCATCATGCTCGCTTACCCCGCAGACAAGCTGCGAGGACACGCGTGCAATTGATTTCACGCCCATTCTTTCTTCTTTACTGAAGGAAGAGATCGAGCTATGATTATAACACTGATGCAGCCGACGGAGGGGAAGGCGCGCATCGGGTGTTCGTCAGAAGTACAATCATATCCGAGAACTGACCGGGGGAGCATCTTCCTGCCCCCTATGTCGGCAGTGTCAGCGAATCTGCCGGCACCGGCCATTCCTTCCGCTCTGCAGGCGAGCATCCGCTGACTCTTCCCTCCCCAATACCCTCTTGAATCCGGGGGATCTATGCAGAAAAAGAAGAAGACCCGTGATGTCGAGGATATCCTGGACTGCAACATCGACCAGTTCGAAAAGGGGGATAATGGCCCCGCCGCAGAGGAACTGGGCAAGACAATCCGTAAACTGGGACGTTATGAGGAAGAAGAAGCGACCCCTCGACCGGTACTGGAAACGGATGATGAGGCCCGGCCGGCCGAGGAGGATTTCCGGGCCAGGAACATTCTCCGAGTCGAGATTTCCGGCGATGACTGCGAGATCGTCTGCGGTCAAATACGCTCCAAAGCGAGAGACCGCGTTGAGGCGTACTGCAGGGAACGCGGGTTCAGCGTAAGCGACATCTGGTACTGGGAAGACGATGTGATGACCCGGCTCGTTGGTTCGACCTGGACCGCCTGGTACGACGTGGACGATTTCTTCCACGAGACGGGGCTCCTGGGGCGCTCCGCTTCGTCGTTTTCCATCGACGTCGCGGTTGACGGCCAGCCCGCGGAGGATCTCAACGCAAGGAAAATGAAAACGTTGCGGATCGAAGCAGGCGCAAAACCTACGCCGCGCAAGGATCATGTCGCCGTGACGGCAGGGACGATTGGAGAGGGCCACTACGTCTTCGAGCTCGATATCGACGGGGAATTCGTAAACCGGAAGCTGGAGTTTGTGTTCCTCGAACTTTCGAATCTCGGCATCGAGGAGCGCCTGCTCATCGATGTCCGTTACGGTGGCGAGAGCATGTATCGCGCGGAGGCCGCAGTCCGGGATCTTTTCAACGTGACGTTTCTTTGAGACAGGCTTCAGGTTAAAGGGCAAAGGCTAACGGCTAACGGCAAACAGGACGTGTCCCGATGAAAGACAGGCTATCAGAAATTTTGGGACTCAATTCGAAATCCACAGGCGCAAGGCGCGAAACGCCTAACGGCTGGTCTTCCCTTGACCCGTCCCGGGAAAGTATTGCGGAGATACAGATCAACCCGCCGATCTACGGCCCCGAAACGGAAGCCCGTCTCGAACAGAGCCGAAGCATGATCAATGAGGAAGCCATCGCCGCATTCCGGCGCGCCGGTGCCTATTTTGCCGCGAAGAACTACGGACGCGCCATCAGTGATTACACGAGGGCGATCGAGCACACACCGAGATCGCCCGAGGGCTACTATAACCGAGGAATCACGTACGAGAAGGCAGGCAGGTTCGAAAAGGCCCTAGAAGATTACACGGGCGCCATCGAGGTCGACCCGCAATATGCGAAAGCCTACTGCAATCGGGCCTCCCTTCTCTGGAGCCAGGGGGAAACAGAGAGGGCCGTGGAGGACATGAAAAAGGCCGCTCGGCTCGGGATGAAGGAGATGCAGGCGTATCTGAAATCAAAAAGCATCGACTGGTAGTGCCGCGGTGCGGCAGTGAAGAAGTGTCAGAGTGTCTAAGTGTTTGAGTAAAGAAAAGAGAAGGGACCGGAGACGAGGGGGCAGGGAGCGACCGAATTGATGATTCCGCAGGCTACCAATAAGAAAAGGCAGGGCCAAGTGACCCTGCCTTC
>DASRZY010000216.1:0-4789 GCA_035685905.1 Syntrophales bacterium | reverse complement strand
TTATGTGTTATGTTAAAAAAACAGCAATCGGTGAAAGAAAAGAGTCTGTTCGGTCTGTTTGGTCTGTTCGGTCTGTTCGGTCTGTTCCGTCTATTCCGTCTGTTTGGTCTGTTTTGGTCTATCTAGCCTGTCTGGTCATTGCGAGGAACGAAGTGACGAAGCAATCTCGGAAAAGCATCTCAAACGAAGATTGCCACGCCTCGCGAGGCTCGGCTCGCAATGACTCTTTTTTCTATTTTCTGATCCCGACGCCCGAAGCCGGAATCGCGAATCTCTCTTTTTTCACTCAGCCACTCAGACACTTCTTCCTGGTCCCTACCCCCTCGTCCCTGGTCCCCTCTTTTCTTGCATAGGCCGCTGGTCTCTGCCGCGCATCGATCTTTATACCACTATTAAATCGAAATTGAAACAAATGCGTTCCGGCGGCCCGGCACCCGGGAGAAGGCGGCTGTTCGCAGCTCCTGGCCCGCGGACATGCAGATTTTCCACGGGAAAAGCCCAATTTTCCCTTGACAGTACGCATGTGATTAATATAAAGCCGTTGTTGTTACGAAGATGACAACGCACGGGAATTCCGGTTTTCGTGCTTCATATATAATCACTCCCGACATCATGTTCTCCGCCGTGCGGGGTTTCCGATAACGGAACTCATCGATGCAGCTTCAGGGCCTCAACCAGGCCCGAAGGCATGCGCCCCGTCAACCAACGCGGTCAGTACCGGACGGAAGCGGCTGCTTCCTTCGGAGAGCATTCACCCAAACCACCACCGCTACTTTGGAAGAAACCCCGTTACCACGGGCATCGTTCTTCAACTTTTATCAACACCGTCCAGGATGTGAGCAAACGCTTGGAGTGTTTCCGAGGGGATGTGTCTCTTCCCCAGCGTCTCACAGTGCGCCTGCCACGGGAGAAAGAGCGGATTAACGTCAGGGGTCTTCAAAAAATAAAGGCAAGCATTTCTTATTTTGACTCGAAAGGAGGTGAACCACCAAACTTACGTATTTATCGGGGGAGTCTTTCCTTCATTCGTATTTATCGTGAGGCTCTACTAGTTAAGAAAAGGAGGTAACAATGCCACGTTCTCGGACTAAGACCAAAAAGGCGCAGATCATGTCCCTCGAGGAGGCCGCAAAGACCTTCATTCACGACGGGGCCATGTGTGCCTTCAGCGGTTTCACGGGCTTCAACAGGAACCCCTTCGCATTTGCCTGGCAGACGGTACGCCAGGGGGTCAAGAACCTGCACGTCATTGACAGGCACGGGAGCTGCTGCACATGGCTCCTCAATGCGGCAGGCGCCATCAAGATTTACGAGACAAACTGGATGGGCTGGGGCGAGATGGCCGGCAAACTCGATATCAACCTCGAGAGACGCTACAAGGCAGGGGACATGATTCTCGAGGATTACTCGCACGGAGCAACGGCCATGAGAGCACTGGCCGGGGCAATCGGCGCACCGTTCATTCCGTACAACGGCCCGCTCGGATCGGACCTTTACAACCCGAAGTACGACGCCCTCGGAAGAGCCGGGCTGCGGGACGGCAAGAACCCGAGGATCGCCAAGAAGAAATTCATCCAGATGGAAGAGCCCTTCTGGGGCGAGGGCGAGACTGTCCTGCTGCCCGCAATGCGCCCCGAGCTGGCCATCATCCACGTGGCCCAGTGCGGCGACAAGGGCACGGCCCGCTGGCGCGGCGTCGGCACCATCGACAAGGAAATCTCCTTTGCCGCCGACAGGGTCGTCATCCTGGCCGAGGAAGTGGTTCCCGAATCGGAAATGCGGAAGCTGCCCGAAGGCAACCAGATCCCCTACTTCGTGGTGGATGCCATCGTGGAATGCCCCTGGGGCGCTTTCCCGAGCTCCGTTCCCTTCTACTATGACTACGACGCGCCCTTCATGCGCGACATGGACAAGGTCTCCCGCAACGCCGACGAGCAGAAGAAGTGGCTCGACGAGTGGGTTTACGGCCCCAAAAGCTGGGAAGACTTCATCGTGAAACTCGGCGCCAAGCGGCTCCTCGACCTCAAGGCTGACAGCGTCACCGGCTACAGCACGAGGATGATGAGGGGCAAGAAACCGGCACCCAGGATGAAGATGCCCTTGTCCGTCGCCATGAGCGGCTACTAAAGAAAGGGGGGAACAAGACTATGGCAAAATCAATGGAACAGTTGATGGAATTGATCGACAAGATGCCCGAGGAGCCTGCAAAGCCAGGCGAGTTCATTCTCCCCGAGCTGATGGCCATCCAGATTGCTCACGCAGTCCGCAACGATGACATCGTGTTTGCCGGCACCGGCCTTCCCATGGTCGGCATCATGACGGCAAACTTCCTCAACGCGCCCAACGCGCTCCTGATCTACGAGTCGGGGATCTGCGACGGCAAGACGATGCACGTCCCCATGTCCGTCTGCGACCAGCGGGCGGCCAACATGAGCTCCACCCTGGGCGGCCTCGTGGACACCTTCGGGTACTACCTCCAGAACGGCTACGTCTCCCTGGGGTTCCTGGGAGGGGCGGCCATCGACAAGTACGGCGGAGTCAACGTCACCTCGATCGGCGACTACTACAAGCCCGGACACCGCTTCACGGGCTCGGGCGGAAACTCCGACATCGGGACGATGGCCCACCGGGTGGCCTACATCATCCTGCAGGAGAAGCGCCGCTTCATCGAGCGCAACGACTACACCACGACCCCCGGGTGGTGGTGCTGGGACTTCAAGACCAACGAGTGGAAGCCCAAGAAGGAAGTCTGGAAGGGCACGGCCTATGCCAATTCGGGCCCCGTGGCCGTCGTGACCAACATGGGCACCTACGAATTCGACGAGAAGGGCGAGATCTTCCTCAAGACCTTCCACCCCGGCGTCACGGTGGAGCAGGTGAAGGAGAACTGCGCGTTTGACCTGAACGTCAAAAACGTGGTGGGCGAGACGCGCAAACCCACGTACAAAGAGCTGTTCGTGCTGAGAGAGTTCGTTGATCCCGAGCTGATCTTCCTGCCGCAGAAGGTGGAATACCCTGCATCGATCCAGAAGCTCATCAACGGCTGATCTTTCTGAAATGGAGAGAGGTTAAGGAGTGCGGTTCGGCAACGAACCCCTCCTTGACCTCTCCTTTATTACCTGATATGGGCAATAATCCATCCACACTGGGGGTGCGCCCGCGGGTGGGTGGTTTTATATTGAACAGGCTCAAGCCACAAGCCGCAAGGCTACGGAAGAGATAAGAAGTGCCTGAGTGAAGAAAAAGAGGCATTCGGGATTCCGGCTTCGGGCGTCGGGATCAGAAAATAGAAAAAGAGTCATTGCGAGCCGAGCCTCGCGAGGCGTGGCAATCTTCGATTGAGATTTTTCAGATTGCTGCGCCGCTTCGCTCCTTGCAATGACCATTTAGCTTAAATTCTGGAGAAGGGGAGGCAAGAGTCTTATGAACATGGAACTGACGGAAACCCAGAAAATGATACAGGACACGGCGCGCAACTTCGCCAAGGCGGAGCTTGATCCCGTCGCCGCAAAGATGGACCAGCAGGGAGACAGGGAGACATTCCTGAAGAACCTTCGGAAGCTTGGCGAGCTCGGCCTGATGGCCATCAACTGCAAAGAGCAATACGGCGGCTCCGAGGCCGGCGTGATCGCCTTCAGCCTGGCCATCACCGAGATCGGAAAGGCCTGCGCCTCGACGGGCGTGACCATGTCCGTCAACAACATGGTCTGCGAAGTCATCCAGGCCATCGGCACGGATGAGCAGAAAAATGCCTACATCCCGAAGATCGCCTCCGGCGAGTACTATGCAGGCGGTTTCGGTCTGACGGAAACGATGGCGGGCTCCGACCCGTCGGGGATGAAGACCACGGCCGTTCTCGACGGCGACTCCTGGGTCCTCAACGGCACGAAGATTTTCATCACGAGCGCCGAGTACGCCGGCGTCTTTGTCGTCTGGGCCGTCACGGACCCCAAGGCCCCCAAGGGCAAGGGCATCAGCACCTTCCTCGTGGAAAACGGTGTGAAGGGATTCAGCGTGGGCCGCGCCGAGCACAAGATGGGCCAGCATGCCTCGGCCACCAACGAGCTTCTCTTCGAGGATTGCCGCATCCCGAAGACAGCCCTCATGGGCAAGGTGAACGACGGATTCCGCACGGCCGTCGGCGAGCTGGCGGGCGGCCGCATCGGCATCGGGTCGCTGGGGCTCGGCATCGGCCAGGCGGCCATTGAGTACGCCACCAAGTACGCCATGAACCGCTTCCAGTTCGACCAGCCCATCACCAACTTCCAGGCCATCCAGTGGATGATCGCCGAGAGCTACACCGAACTCGAGGCGGCCCGGCTGCTGCTCATGAACGCCGCCTTCAAAAAGGAGAACGGCAAGTTCTTCGCCCGCGAGGCCTCCATGGCCAAGTACTACGCCACGGAAGCGGCCGAGAGGGCCTGCCACAAGGCCATCCAGATGCTGGGCGGCTACGGCTACACCAACGAGTTCCCCGTCGAGCGCTATGCCCGCGACGTGCGCATCACCTCGATCTACGAGGGCACCAACCAGGTCCAGCGCCTCATCATCGCAAGGGACATTTTGAGCGGACTGAAGTAAGCCCGAAGGGCTTAGGCAAAAAGAGAGGCAGCCCCAAAAAGGCTGCCTCTCTTTTTTGCCTTGGGACGAGGGACCAGGGTGTAGGGACAAGGCATCATGAATAAAACAAATCCCCCTCTGTCCCCCTTTTACAAAGGGGGATGAAAGGGGGATTTTTCTTGCCTTGCAGCTCTTTCTACTCGTCCCTACCCCCTCGTCCCTCGTCCCT
>DASRZY010000215.1:0-4291 GCA_035685905.1 Syntrophales bacterium | reverse complement strand
GATGATGCCAAGGCGCAGGCACATACAGCCGAAGAGGACATTGACAACGAGTTTCACGCCATGCCGTGAACGGCGCAAGGCCCCCTGCAAGCCTCGAGGGAATTCAACGACAGATCTCCGTGAAAGCCATCCGCTTCCGTGCGCCTGCAAGGCGGGCACATACCTGAGGCTGAATGGTTTCTGAAAAATAGTCATCGCGAGCCAAGCCTCGCGCGGCGTGGCGATCTACGGTTGAGATCTTTGCGTCGATTCCATGACGAAAACTACGTCGCTGTGTAATATTCTCAAGTGTTTGCAATCGTAAATATCCCTGAGATTCATAAAGAAAGGCCGGGGCCTCGTAGCCCCGGCCACATCGAATATGAGAACAGTCCATCAACCGATCATTTACTGGAGTTAATATGTCCAGATCTGGTCGAATCCCCTCTTGTCCTCGATCTGGAGCACGCCGGGCTGATGAATCGTCGCCTTCCAGAAATAGATATGGTTGCCCGTGATCTTCACGTGCAGCATGAGATAGTCGACCTTTGACAGGTCCTGGAAATAGCCATTACCATAGCAGTCCTGGAAATTGACGGCTGCAGGCGAAGCTGGATTGTAGCAGCCGAAATCGCCGCCGTCATCCTGGAGGACTTCTTCGACCTGGAAAGGTCCATCATAGAGCGGGGCAACGCCGGCCAAATCCGATGCGGAAGGCGTCAGCCAGGAACGCTGGCAGGAAAACGGATACATGGATTGGACCGTGCCCGCAGAAGTTGTGAAATTCAGCTTCGGCAGCGCGCTGAACGCCGCCATCATCATGTTTCCGCCGCCGCTGACGACCTCGTTGTAGTCGTAGATAGTTGCCGTGCCGTGAACGTTGCGGTTCCAGCCGACATCGACTCCCTTTGTGCGGGCGTTGAACTTCTCCGTGCCTACATAGTGTATAAGGACATCTTTCCCGAATTCGTACGATGGTCCAATGGGCCAGAATCCATAATTATCGGGATAATAAGGACAGACTTCCCAGTAGTCCACGTCCATATCCTTGGCCTTGAATACCTGTGTCCCCGCCATGGCGCCCAGCGGGATTGCCACTACCAGCAGCGCCGCAAATAGGAAAAATACACCTTTCTTCATGATGAACCTCCTGTGTTCTTATTCGAACCTGTTTTGACCAAAGTCACCCCGTCGGGCGGATTTTATCGTCGGGAAGGCGAAAGAAAGGAAACGTAAGATACACCTTATTCACGTGATCGGCGTTTCCGCGGGCAACCTTTAGGAATATTTTGTTTGCTCCATCAGTCACCCTGACCCTGGCCCTCTCCCCTCAGAGACTGTGTCGCAATTATGAAAGACGCAGAAATACGGCCATTCCCGCGAAAGCGGGAATCCAGAACATATTGAAAATACTGGATTCCGTGTCGCGCTTCGCTTGCACGGAATGACAAAATTGGAATTGCGACACAGTCTCTCAAGGGAGAGGGAGATCAAGGAAGGGGGCACTTTGAGGAAGGGGAACATCCACCCTCACACCGGCCCTCTCATCAATGGAAAGGAATAATTCACCCTCACCTCAATCCTCTCCCCTCGAGGGAGAGGAAGATCAAGGAAGTGATCTTTCTTAGGCCCGGTAGAGGAAATCCCCTTTCTGTTTCACAACGTTGCGCGTGTCCACCACCGGCACGCCCAGGGCGGCAAAATCGATCTTCCTGTATTCGTCATGGGGGGTTGCAATCAGGATCAGGTCGAAGTCCCCGCCGACGGCAACGGATTTGCGGCCGGCAAACTTCGCGTATTCGCGCGTGGGGCGTATCGACGGTATGTAGGGATCGTTGTAGCTCACCTTCGCCCCCATGTGCTCGAGCTTCTCCATGAGGCGGTACGAGGGGGATTCGCGCTCGTCGTCGACGTTGGCCTTGTAGGCAAGCCCCAGGAGCAGGATCCTCGAGCCCTTCACGTGTTTCCCCTGCTCGTTCAGGGCTTCCATGACCTTCGAGACCACGTAGTCCGGCATGGCCGTGTTGATCTCGCCGGCCAGCTCGATGAACCGCGTGTTGAACTCGTATTCCCGCGCCTTCCACGTGAGGTAGAACGGGTCGATGGGGATGCAGTGCCCTCCCAGCCCCGGGCCGGGATAGAAGGGCTGGAAACCGAAGGGCTTGGTTGCTGCCGCCTCGATGACCTCCCAGACGTCGATCCCCATCCGGTCGAAACAGATCTTCAGTTCGTTGACCAGCGCGATGTTGACGGAGCGGTAGATGTTCTCGAGAAGCTTTGCCGACTCGGCCACCTTCGTGGAGGACACGGGGACGGTCCTCTCGACAACATGGTCGTAGAGGGCTTTCGCGGCGGCCAGGCAGGCCGGCGTCAAGCCGCCGACGACCTTCGGCACGGTCCGAAGGGTGAAATTCTTGTTGTTCGGGTCCTCCCGCTCGGGGGAGAAGGCCAGGTGAAAGTCCTCGCCCGCCTTCAGGCCGGAGGCTTCCAGGATCTGCCGCAGATCCCCGTCGGTCGTGCCCGGGTACGTGGTGGACTCGAGGATGACGAGCTGATCCCTCCGCAGGGTTTTCGCGATGGTCCTGCCCGTGTTGAACACGAAGCGCATGTCCGGTTCGCGGTTCTTGTTCAGGGGCGTCGGCACGCAGATGAGGATGCAGTCCATCCGGGCCAGAAGCGAGCAGTCGGCCGTGGCCGAGAACCGGCTGTTGACCTCGTGGGATAAAATGGAAGAGTCGATGTGCCGGATGTAACTCTCGCCCCGACTCAGCATCTCGACTTTTCGCTCGTCCACGTCAAAACCCGTGACCTTGAAACCGGCACGGCAGAATTCGATCACGAGGGGAAGCCCGACGTAGCCGAGTCCGATGACGCCGACCCGGGCCTGCTTTGTTGCGATTTTTTCAAGAAGAGTCATCATTATATCCAATCAGGAATGTGGGATTCTCACCGGCGTCTCGAGCACACCGATGGCCAAACAGGACCTGCAAGTTTCATGCACCCCTCGAGCGCATCCGCGCCCGGGCAGGGGCGGCCCGGGCGATCATGGCGATATCGCCTTGAAATGGTTTGATATATTGATCGAGAGGGATTTCAGTCAGACCGCGGGCGGCGGCATTGGCGGCAATGCTTGCCTGCCGACCGGCCGGATTCAGCGATGAAAAAGATCGCGCAGTCGGGACATTTCCCCAGCTTTTCCCGGTTGCCGGGGGTCTTCAAGAACCCGATGAAGGCATAGACCAGCACGTTGTGGTAGTACTCGTCGGCAAGGCCCGCCCGCTCCGTGAAGTAGCTCTCTTCGAAGAGAGGCTTCATGTGAAGGATCCCTTCATCGCTCATGGCCAGCTCTTGCCTGTTGATCGTATTGTAGACCAGCAGGAGGTCGAGCAGGGTCTGGCTCCGGGGCAGGTCTTGCGCCTCCAGGATCTCCCCGAGGATCATCTTCCAGCGTTCCTGCAGTTCGGCGAGAACCTCCTGCTCAGCCTGGATCCGGCTGTAATATGCAGCCATCTTCTGGGCCTCGTGCATTCTCTCGGCGGGGATGGCGCACTGGATCTCGAGGATCCGATCGCCCAAGTCGACAACCTCTTTCATGCAGGCAAGCAGCTGCTCCTTCACCTCGTCCATGTCCGTCGTGAGGGGGGCACGGTCATCAAACATCTCCGACACCTCCTCCAGCCAGGCCGTTCCCCCGGCACCGACGTCAACCCGGAAGAGATCCTCCTCGTAGGGGTTTTCTTTTTCCCATTTCGGCTCCAGGGGCAGGATCTTGAACGTCAGGGTCCGCGCACCGTCATAGTCGTAGGATGCAAGCGAGATGTTGCAGGGCAGGTTGTTGATGGCCGAAAGCAGCCGCCTCTGCTCGAGAAGATGATCCACCAGCTCCCTGCTGCCCGGCGAGAGCGTGTCCTCGAAGAGTTTCCGGGTCGGGTACCCGCCGAGGGCCTGATCCAGGAACCCGGGGCCGAAACCAAAGGCCTTTGCCGCGCTGCGAATGAAAGCCGTGCCGGCCTCTTCCGGCGTCGGTGCGTTTGCAAATTCAACGACGAGTCTTCCGAAATGCAGATCCTGTTTTTCCTTCATGCCGGTTTCTCCGGTGTTCGAGCGATGAGGCCGAAACATAGAACACTCGGCCGGCCTTTTCAAGACCAAATAAAACCTCCTTGCCCCGCTGGCCGAAACAGGGGGGGGCGATCCGTTCTTCCTGGTTTCCGGAATCCCGAACCCCGATGCCGGATCCCGCCGCCGAAGGCGGCATACATTCCTGGCACGGGCTTTGCTGTAAGAGCATTCGGCGCAGCCAATACACCGG
>DASRZY010000214.1:0-11290 GCA_035685905.1 Syntrophales bacterium | reverse complement strand
CAGACCTATAATCAGGCCAAGGATGACGGCAAGACCGCTTCGCTGCTGGAACAACAGCGGCCCAACGTCTTCCAGATGAATGTGGCCAATATCATGCCCGGCGACGAGATACGCGTGGAGATGCAATACACGGAATTGATCGTCCCGACGGACCGTGTCTATGAGTTCGTCTATCCCGCTGTCGCCGGCCCGCGTTTCTCCAACCAGGATGCCGGGACGGCGCCTGCCTCGGAGAACTGGGTCCGGAACCCGTACCTGCACCAGGAGGAGGCTCCCTCCTATTCGTTCGACATGACAGTGGAGATTGCCGCGGGGATGCCGATCCGGGAACTTGCTTCCACATCTCACAAAATAAAAACCGCCTGGAGCAGCCCTTCGATGGTAACGGTGGCCCTCGACCCGGCAGAGACTTCGGGAGGCAACCGGGATTATATCCTGAGCTACCGTCTTGACGGGGACCGGGTCCAGTCGGGACTCACGCTTTTCGAGGGGAAGAAGGAGAACTTCTTTCTTCTCATGATGCAGCCCCCGAAGCGAATCGCGAAAGCGGACATCCCCGGCCGGGAGTACATATTCATCGTAGATGTATCGGGATCCATGTACGGCTTCCCGCTGGAAATCTCCAAGAAGCTCCTGGCCGACCTGCTCGGGAACCTGAGGCCCACGGATCGTTTCAACGTGCTCCTCTTCTCGGGAGGGTCATCGGTTCTGGCCGAGGAATCGCTGCCGGCCACCCGGGAGAACGTCGCACGGGCTATCCAGCTCATCGAGAGCCAGAAAGGCGGCGGCGGAACGGAACTGCTGCCGGCGCTGCAACGGGCCCTCTCCCTCAAGAAAGCGGAAAACTTCTCCCGAACGATCGTCATTGCCACCGACGGCTATGTGACCGTCGAGGAAGAGGTCTTTGACCTGATCCGGAACAACCTGGGCAATGCAAACATGTTTGCCTTCGGCATCGGCACGGCCGTCAACCGCCACATCATCGAGGGAATGGCCCGTGTTGGAATGGGAGAGCCCTTCGTGATCTCGAAGGCCGACGAGGCCCGGGCCAGGGCGGCTGCCTTCCGCAACATGATCCAGTCGCCGGTTCTCACGCAGGTGAAGGTCGACTTTAAGGGATTCGAGGTCTACGATGTCGAGCCGCTCACTGTTCCCGATATCCTGGCCGATCGCCCCGTCATCGTTTTCGGCAAGTGGCGGGGGAAGGCAAAAGGAACCATTGCCGTGAGCGGGATTACCGGCGAAGGCGCATACAAGGAATCCATCGATGTGGCGAAGGTGAAACCCTCGGGGGCCAACTCGGCCCTGCGCTACTTCTGGGCGCGCCACCGGATCACGCTCCTTTCGGACTACAACAGGCTGCGAAGCGATGACAAGCGGATCCGGGAGGTGACGGAGCTTGGTCTTCAGTACAATCTCCTGACGGCGTACACATCCTTCGTGGCCGTCGACTCGGAAGTGTGCAACACAGACGGGAAATCCACGACGGTGAAGCAGCCCCTGCCGCTACCTGAAGGCGTTTCCGACACTGCCGTGGGCGGCAACACGATGCGGGCCTATGCACCCATGGCCGCCATGGCCAAGAGGGAATCCTTGCCCTCCGAGAGCAAGGCTTCCGTGAAAGAGAAATTGGCACGGGATGAAGAGAAAGACAAAAAGGCGGCTGTCGTCATCGCCGATGTCGCAGTGTCGCAGGGTCTCTCGAAAGAGGAAGTTCTCAAGAAGCTAGCCGAGCATACTGGGGAACTGGAATCCTGCCTTGACGGGGCGAAGGGGAAGCTGGTGCTCAGGCTGACGATCAACCCCGACGGCACCGTGAAGAGTGTGCGGATCCTCTCCAGCACGTTCAAGACCGTCAAAGCGGCCCAATGCGCGGCAGATCAGTTCAAGAAGATCAGGTTACCCTCCACGGTGGACGGCAAGGAGGGCAGGGCAGTGGTGACTCTGTCTGCATGAGCCTGTCAGGCATGGTCGACCCGGCCGGTGCCGGCGTTCCGCGGGCGCCGCAGCTCCGGCCGGGAAGTTTTTTCTTGACAAGATGGTGCATGTAACGGGAAATCGGGAGAACGAAATTACCAGAGATGATGGACCCCGTGGCTGCTGCCATAAACCGGATGAGCGATGACGAGGATGCGGCGTACGTCCTTCTGTGCCAGCAGGGCAATACGGACGCCTTCGAAGTCCTCGTCGAGCGTCATCAGAAGCGCATGCTCAATCTTGCCTATCGGATGCTGGCGGACTACGATGAGGCGTGCGATGTCGTACAGGAAGCCTTTCTCTCCGCATACCGCTCAATCCGGACCTTCAGGGGGGAATCGAAGTTTTCCACCTGGCTCTACGGGATCGTCGTGAATCATGCAAGAAACCGGATGAAACAGGCGCAGAGCCGGTTGCGGCACGGGACGCGGTTGATCGACGACCCCGTCGAGCTAAGAGACGGCAGCCAGCAGCGCGAGATCCCGGATTGCGGGGAATCGGCCGTTGAACAGTTGGAGAAAAAGGAAATCGAAGCCCGGGTACAGGCGTGCATCCGGACACTTGAAAGGGAACAGCGGGAGGTCCTTGTTTTGCGGGATATCCAGGGGTTTTCGTATGAAGAGATCGGCGATATGCTGAAGCTGCCCGAAGGAACCGTAAAATCACGGCTCTTCAGGGCGAGAGCCGCGCTGAAAGACTGTCTTGTCAATGTTTTGGGTGATTTGAGATGACGTGCAAAGAGATTGAAATCCTGCTTCCCGCCCTGCTCGAGGGAGAGCTTTCCGATGACGAATCGAGGCGCGTCAGGGATCATCTGGTGAAATGCCCCTCCTGCAGCAAGGCGCTCGAGAATCTCAAGGCATCGGGCGAGATCGTCAGGAACCTCGAAGAGGTGGAACCGCCGCCCTGGCTGAAAACAAGGGTCATGGCCCGGGTTCGGGAAGAGGCGGGGCAGAAAGAAAGCATTTTCCGGAAGCTCTTCTATCCGCTTCACATCAAGATTCCCATCCAGGCCCTGGCCACGGCCCTCATCGCCGTTGCCGCATGGAATGTCTACAAGACAGGCGAGCCCGAATTCAGGCAGATTGCGCCGCCGCCGGCAGCGGTGCAGGAGGTGCCTCGCACCCAGGCTCCATCTGAGCCCGTGAAGACGCAGGAGCCGGCTCCTGTGCAGCCTGCTCTGAAAAAAGAGTCCGGTGAACGAGCAGGAATCCGGGAAAAGAAAGCCCGCGCTCCTTCCCCCGCGCAAGTTGAAGATCAAAAAATGCGGCAGGAACCGACCGTTCGGGAAGAGGCAAAGGCCGATTTCGCAAAACCTGCCGAATCGATGAATGCGGCAAGACCTGCCGCCGCGCCTCCGAAGGACGAGGAAGCCCTGAGGGGTGCAGGAGCCATGAGACAGCCGGAAATGGACCGGGCCGCTCAGGCCCCGGCGAGAGACCAAAGACAGAAAGCTCTGAAAGCACCGGTCGGCGCCATGGCCAAGGAGTCGGGAAAACAGGAAGCCCCGTCTGCCGCATCGCCCATGCTGTCTGCGACAGCGCCTGCCCAACCCCTTCTGACCATGATCCTGCATTCCCGTCATCCCGGTGCGGCTGCCGGAGATGTGGAGGATCTGCTGAAAAAGCACGGGGGCCAGGCCGTCAGAAGACAGACCCTGGAAGGCCGGGAAACTCTTTCGGCAACGATCCAGTCTGACAAACTCGAGGCCTTCCGGGAGAAACTGAAGGGCCTCGGGAAGATCGAGGAGAAACCGTCCGCATCCCCGCTCCCTGCAGGCGCACTGTCCATCCGCATTGATATCCTTCCTGAGTGAGACAATTGTAGACATGCAGGAACCGCATCCCCTTCTCTTCACCCGTCTAACGCCAGGCGAATCAGCCATTTCGGCGGGTGTCATCGTTCCGGCCGCCGATGTCCCTCCCATGCCGCAAAGGCAGGGACGGGACCCTGAACCGTCCCGTTCCTGCACCTCCCAGCCCGATGTCCGGAATCCGGCAATGACAATGGTTCCAGAGGATGGAACGTTCGCATAACGGGGCTTGTTGTACCTGGTGCGGATTTTGCAAATTATGCCGGTGAGGCAACAGCGACGATGGCGGGGTGCGTGCATGCGACTCGTCTGCGTTACCTGCCCGAAGCGTTGCCGGCAATCGGAGAAAGGGAGACAGCGTGTTTTGTTCAGTCTCTCATGGCGGAAAGGAGGCATCATGGAATTCAACTTCAAAAAAAGAGGAGGTAGAGAGAACATGAAGAAAGTATGGATCGGGTTGTTGATCGTTGCGTTGACTGCAGGCTTTGCATTTGCGCAGGCCAAGGGGACGCCGAAGGAGGCACAGGCGATGTTGGCCAAGGCTGTCGAATTCTACAAGGCAAACGGCCAGGCCAAGGCATTCGCGGCCTTCGATGACACCAAGGGCAAGTTCGTGGATCGGGACCTCTATATCTATGTTTCCGACATGAACGCGAAGATCCTCTCCCACGGTGCAAATCCTGCGCTGATCGGAAAGAATCTCATCGAACTGAAGGACACGGACGGCAAGCTGTTCATGAAGGAACTGGTCGACAAGGCAAAGACCACGCCCAGCGGATCAGTCGATTACAAGTGGACAAACCCCACGAGCAAGAAGGTTGAGGCCAAGACGGTTTTCTACCAGAAAGTGGGCGACGTGATCCTCGTTTGCGGAGCCTATAAGTAAATCAGCCGTGACAGACTGACAGGGCGGGGAATCCTCCCCAACCGGAAACACACAACATGAGTCGGGCCGGGCGGGCATTCCACCCGTCCGGCCCTCCGCATCACCAAAGGGGACGGGAAGATGAATAAAATCCTTCGCAACCTGAAGCTGGCAAAAAAACTCCTGATCGGACCCGTAGCGGTTTCCCTGTTTCTTCTGCTGCTGGCCGGAGGCACCTATCATGGCCTGACCAGCCAGAAGGAGGCCATGGACGACATCTACAACAACCGGTTCCAGGGGTATCAGAACAGCTCCGAAATCAGCCGCACGATCGCAAACGTCCATGCCAATCTCTACAAGGTGGTCAGCTGGGCCGGTGCGAATTACGAGGCTGCCAAAGTCGAGGCATTGGGAAAGGAGCAGAAGGCCTCCATCGAGAAGAGCATCGCCTTCGTGCAGAATCTCCAGAAGAGCGATCAGGTCACCCCGGAGGAAAAGAAGCTTTACGAAACCACCCTGGCACAGCTCAAGGCATATCAGGAACCGGCTCTTGGCCTCCTCGACATAGCCGCGGCGGATGTGAACGGGGCGGCCCTGTTCATGACGGTGACCGATGAGAAGTACTTGGCGCTCGGCAAGACCCTGTCGGATCTTATGGCCCTGGAGAACCGGCTGAGCAAGGAAAATTACGAGAGTTCCATCAGAAGCTCCAATCAGCTGATGAGCGTTTTTGCCGTGGTGCTCGTCGTGGTGATCATGTCGGCCATCGCTATCAACCTGATCATGGCCCGGCTCATCACAAAACCCGTGAAGGAGTCGGTAGAGGTCATCAAGAAGGTTGCCGAAGGAGACCTGACCCAGGATATCCGGGTACTTTCGAGGGATGAAATCGGCGAGTTGGCCGAGTCGGTCAATACCATGCGCAAGAAGATGGGGGAAGCGGTAGGGCAGTCTATGGCCATTTCCAGCGTGCTGTCCGATTCGTCGTCGCAGCAGGCAGCCTCCATCGAGGAGACATCGGCCTCCCTGGACGAGATGGCTTCCATGACGAAGAGGAATGCGGACAATACCTCCGAGGCGAACAGCCTCATGCTGGCGGTCCGTGAAGCCATTGAGAAGTCCAATAACGCGATGACGGAGTTGACCCAGTCCATGACCGATATCGCCCGGTCAAGCGAAGAGACCCAGAAGATCATCAAGAACATAGACGAAGTGGCCTTCCAGACGAATCTCCTGGCACTCAATGCGGCTGTCGAGGCAGCGAGGGCCGGAGAAGCCGGGGCGGGCTTTGCCGTGGTGGCCGACGAGGTGCGGAACCTTGCCCTCAGGGCAACAGATTCAGCCAAGAACACGGCGAATCTCATTCAAGACATTGTCAACAAGGTCCGTGGAGGGGAAAAACTCGTCTCCGTCACAAACGATGCCTTCGGCAGCGTCATCAGCAGCGCAAAAAAGGTTCAGGAATTGATGGCTGAGATTGCTGCGGCCTCAAAGGAGCAATCCGACGGGATTCATCAGATAAACAGTGCCGTTGCGGACATGAATCAAGTGACCCAGCAGAACGCAGCCAATGCGGAAGAACTGGCGTCGGTCATGTCGATGTTCCGGGTTGAGGATTCTCGTAAGGCATCCTGAGGCGAATTCGGTAAGCGGGCAGGGGTTTGATTCCTATGTCATGCCCATGCGCGAATCCCGCAAGTTCTCATGGCAGTAAGCGAGAAGACAGGGCTCAAGCCCCCGCCTTCTCGTTTTGCTCTGTCCCGGGCTTCATAGAGGATTGGCCTTGAACGTGTCGCACTGATTCAGATCGCCCGTCTCGAAGCCTCGTTTGAACCAGCGCACCCTCTGTTCCGATGTGCCGTGGGTGAACGCGTCGGGGACAACCGTTCCGCGGGTCTGCTTCATGATTCGGTCATCGCCGATGGCGCTTGCGGCCCGCAGTGCCTCTTCCAGGTCGCCCGCCTCCAGGATATGGCGGGATTTGTCTGCGTTGTATCCCCAGACGCCCGCCAGGCAGTCGGCCTGCAGTTCCATCCTCACGGAGAGGCGGTTGGCATCGGCACGGCTCGCGCGCTGCATCGCGGACTGAACCTTCTGAGTGATCCCCAGCTGATTTTGCACGTGATGGCCCACTTCGTGGGCGATCACATAGGCCTGGGCAAAATCGCCCGGCGCCTTGAAACGGTTCTTCAGGTCTTCGTAAAACGCGAGGTCGATGTAGACCTTGTGATCCTCGGGGCAATAGAAGGGGCCCATGGCCTCCTGGGCGAAGCCGCATGCCGACTGGACGGCCCCGGTGAACAGGACGAGTTTCGGCTCCTCGTAGGTTCTGCCGTAACTGCGGAAAACGCCGTGCCAGGTTTTTTCCGTGTCGGCAAGCACCACGGAGACGAAATCGACCATCGGGTCTTTGCCGGCGGGACGCTGCTGGTGCTGCTGCGTTGCGGCCGGCGGCACGCTTTCCTGCGCCGTTTGAAGAATGACAGAGGGATCGATGCCGAAATAGAGGGCCACGAGCACCAGGATCACCGTCCCGATACCGCCTCCCACTATCCCCCGGGAGACGGGCATTCCCCGCCGGTCCTCAACATTGCCGCTTCTCTCCTCGTCTTCCCATCGCATTGGACACTCCTGCTGCGTGCATCTTGTCTTTTCGGCTCAGTGCCGATGTTTAACGACTGGCGGTCTGCTCCAGTTCTTTCTTCTTGAGATAAACGAGGATCGCCGCAAGCGCCGCCTGTGTCATGCCCGGCATCCGCTGGGCCTGGCCGAAGCTGTCGGGGCGGATCGCGTCGAGTTTGCACTTGAGCTCGTTGGAGAGACTGGGGATCCCGAAATAGTCGATGCCGGGGGGGATCTTTTTCCGCTCCATCTCGCGGAACTTCCCGACCGCCTCGTTCTGGCGGCGAATGTACTCCTCGTAGCGCGCCTCGATCTCGATCTGCTTCTTCACGGGCTTTCCGACAGCGGGCAGCTCCGCATCGAACATCGCGAGATCATCATAACCCATGTCGGGCCGCTTGAGGAGGTGGAAAAGCGACAGGGGCTTGCGGATCGGCAGTGACCCCCGCTCCGCCAGGGTTGTGTTGGTTTCGTTTGAGGGGTAGATGGTTTTGGACAAGAGATAGCGCATTCCGTCCTCGATCTGCCGGATCCTGTCCTGCAACTCCCTGTACGAATCATCGGGAACCAGCCCCAGATCGTGGCCCCTGCCCATGAGGCGGATCGCGGCATTGTCCTCCCGGAGCAGGAGGCGGTATTCTGCGCGGGATGTGAACATCCGGTAGGGCTCGTCGACGCCGCGCGTCACGAGATCGTCGACCATGACAGCCATGTAGGCTTCGGATCTCTCCAGGACGAAGGGTGGCCTTCCCTGCACCTGCAGTGCGGCGTTAATCCCGGCCCAGAGGCCCTGGGCGGCGGCTTCCTCGTAGCCGGAGGTGCCGTTGATCTGGCCGGCAAGGAAAAGGCCTGCGATCCGTTTCGTCTCCAGGGTCTGTCTCAGTTCCGTCGGCTGGACATAGTCGTATTCGATGGCGTAGGCAGGGCGCATGATTTCTGCATGCTCCAGTCCGGGTACGCTGTGTACGATCTTTTCCTGCAACTCCAGCGGGAGGCAGTTGCCGAGCCCCTTGGCGTAGACCTCTTCCGTGTCGAGCCCCTCGAACTCCAGGGTGACCGGGTGGCGCCCTTTATCGGCAAAACGCACCACCTTGTCCTCCAGCGACGGGCAGTACCGGGCGCTGACCCCCGTGATGACCCCCGAGTAAAGCGGTGAGAGCAAAATGTTCTCCCTCATCAGCTTGTGAGTTTCCTCCGTCGTGTGTGAGAAGAATGAGGGGAGGCGCTCCTCGCGCAGCTTTTCGGTGGTGTGGGAGAATGGTTCCGGGCCGGGGTCGCTGTCCTGGCGCTCGAGCCGGTCGAAATCGATGGTGGATGCCTTGAGCCGTGGCGGCGTTCCCGTCTTCATCCGTCCCATCTCGAAACCCAGCCCGCGCAGCGATTCGGCCAGGTCGACGGAGGCGATCTCGCCGGCACGCCCTGCGGGCGTCCGGAAGGTCCCGATGTGGATCAGCCCGTTGAGAAAGGTGCCCGTGGTGATCACGACCGATGCCCCGGGATAGAAGAACCCCGTGCTGTCCACGACGCCGGTAACCCGGCCTCCCTCGATGGCAATGCTGTCCACGAGGCCCTGGCGGAGCTGCAGGTTCTGCTGATGCTCCACGACGGCCTTCATGGCCAGGCGGTAGAGCTGTTTGTCGCACTGGACTCGGGAAGACTGGACGGCAGGGCCCTTGGAAGAGTTCAACAGCCGGAAATGAACGGCCGTCCGGTCGGCGATCTTGCCCATCTCGCCGCCGAGGGCGTCGATCTCCTTGACGAGCTGTCCCTTGGCAAGTCCCCCGATGGCGGGGTTGCAGGACATCAGCGCGATGGAGTCGAGATTGATGTTGAAAAGAAGGGTTCTGCAGCCCATGCGGGCAGCAGCCAGCGCTGCTTCGCAGCCTGCATGCCCTCCGCCGACCACGATGACGTCATAACCCTTCGGCATGCCTGTTTGACACCTTTATTCACTCAGTTGCAATCGCGTGTGCAAGGGACGAGGCACCGTGGTGCAGGGACGATGGGTTCGGCACGATGGCCCTTGCTTTTGCACAGGCGATTCTATAACATCCCTTCAAAAAAACAATCGTTATGTCTTTCCATGCCAAAGCCTGAGTTCTGGAAAAATCGGAAGCGCTACTACGACTTCAAGAGCTTCCTCGTCAATCGATTCGGCTGCAGGGTTTACAAGCTCCAGATCGATGCGGGATTTACCTGCCCGAACCGCGACGGCAAACTCGCCGTGGGCGGATGCATCTACTGCGACGGCCGTGGATCGACTCTCCGGCAACGGGGACCGCTGCCCCCGGTTGCAGAACAGGTCCGCTCCGGAAAGGGTCTCTACCGCAGACTCCGGAGCGCGGTGAAATACATCGCCTACTTCCAGACGTTTACGAACACCTACGGCCCCATCGACAAGCTCCGGGAACTCTACGACGAGGCGCTCATGCAGGACGATGTCATCGGCCTGTCCATCGGCACGAGGCCGGATTGCGTGGACGAGGAGAAAATCCGGCTGCTGCAGGATTACGCGAAACGCTCGCACGTCTGGATCGAGTACGGGCTGCAGTCCATGCATGACGAAACGCTGAAGCGGATCCATCGCGGCCACGATGCCGCGACCTTCCTGGAAGCGATAGGTCAGACGGCGGGCAGGGGGCTGTTTATCTGCACACACATCATCGTGGGCCTTCCCGGCGAGAGCCGCGAACAGATGCTCGACACGGCGAAAGCCCTGGCCGCGCTTCCCATTGACGGCATCAAGATCCACTCCCTGCTCGCGCTGCGCGGGACGGAAGGGGGACGCCTTTATGAGCAGGGGAAACTCAAACTCCTGGGGAAGGAAGACTATGTCTCAACGGTTTGCGACATCCTCGAGGTCCTGCCGCCTGCGATGGTGATACAGAGGCTGACCGCTGAAGGCTACCGGGATATCTTCCTCGGGCCGGAATGGGCGGCGAACAAGCTCGACGTTTTGAATGCGATTGACAGGGAACTCGAAAAAAGGGATACGTGGCAGGGCGCCCGCTTCGCGGGCAGGGACTAGGGTATAGGGTATAGGGAGATTCCCGACGACTTCTTTACATAACACATGACACATAACACAAGGTACATAGACATAACACGCATCTGGAGTTTCAATGATCAATTTTCGAGACAATGTGAAAAAAATGGAAGGCTACATGCCGGGCGAGCAGCCACCGCCGGGCTCAAGGGTCATCAAGCTCAACACCAACGAGAATCCCTACATGCCCTCACCGGAAGTGATGAAAGTCCTGCATGGGTTCGACGGGGAGTGGCTCCGGCGTTACCCCGACCCGATGGCAACGATGGCCAGGGAGGCTGCCTCGGGGGTCTATGGTATTCCTGCGGACTGGATCATGGCGGCAAACGGAAGCGACGAAATGCTTGCGCTTCTCGCCCGGGCTTTCCTGGAGCGGGGCCGCAGGATCGCCTATCCCATGCCGACCTATTCGCTCTACATCACGCTGGCCGAGATGCAGGACGCCACTACGGTGGAGGTTGCGTACGACGAAGACTACAATTTGCCCGTCGAGGGGTTGCTGGCGGCCCAGGCGGACCTGACCTTCATCTGCACGCCGAACAATCCCTCGGCGACAGTGGCTCCCGTCGCAGACCTGGAAAAGCTTGCCTCGGGCCTCAAAGGCGTGCTGGTCATCGACGAGGCTTATACGGACTTTTCCGATGGCAATGCCCTGGAGCTGGTTTCCAGGCATGAGAATGTCATCGTGCTCAGGACGCTCTCAAAGGGGTACTCCCTGGCAGGGCTTCGCGTGGGCTTCGGGGTGGCGCAGCCAAGGCTGCTGGAAGGGCTCATCAAGATCAAGGACAGCTACAACATAGACTCCGTGGCGCTGAGGCTCGCTGCTGCCGCCATGAACGACCAGGAATGGATGAGAGCCAATGCAGGGAAGATCAAGGCCTCAAGGAAAAAACTTGCAGCGGCGCTGGAGCAGATGAAGTTCAGGATCTGGCCGTCTCAGGCCAATTTCATCATGGCCCGGCCGTCC
>DASRZY010000213.1:0-6520 GCA_035685905.1 Syntrophales bacterium | reverse complement strand
CATGATGCGCATGGGGAACGCCCGAAGAAAGAGGGGCGAGAGGACCCTCATGAACCCGGCGAGCACCACCAGCTCCACGTTATGAGACTTCAGGGTGTCCACGAGTTCCTGATCGAACTTCTCCCGGCTGCCGAAGCCCCCCGGCTCGATGACAACGGACGGGATGCCGTGCTTCCTGGCGCGCTCGATGGCGAAGGCCTCGGGGTTGTTGCTGATGATGATCCGGATCCTGGCAGGCAGGGTGCCCTTCTCGATGTTGTCGATGATGGACTGGAGGTTGGAGCCGCTCCCTGAAACGAGGACGCCAAGGTTTACGATTTTCGACATGGAAGGCTCCCGGAATACCTCTTCAGGAAATGATCACCGGCTGGGAATCCTTCTGACGCTTCTCAATGGACCCGATCAGATAGGCTTTCTCCCCCAGGGCGCCCAGTCGCTCGATCGCCTCCGGAACGATTTCGCTGTCCACGATGATCATCAACCCGATTCCCATGTTGAACACGCGGAACATCTCCTCATCCTCGATCTGCCCCTGTTTGCGGATGGCCTGGAAGATCGGCAGCTCGGGCCAGGATCCCCGGTGGATGACCGCCGAGCAGCGCTCGGGAAGAATGCGCGGGATGTTTTCGGTGAAACCGCCGCCGGTAATATGGACGATCCCCTTCACACTGAAGTTCTTGATCAGGTTCAGGATGCTCCGGACATAGATCTTCGTCGGTGTGAGCAGCTCCTCGCCGACCGGAAGAAGGAGACCTTCCACCGGGTCGTTCGCCTTCAGCCCCAGGCGATCGAAAAATACTTTCCTGGCCAGAGAGAGCCCGTTGCTGTGGATGCCGCTCGATGCAAGACCGATGATCTTGTCGCCGATGCCCACCCGGGAGCCGTCGATCAGCTTGTCCGCTTCGACGATGCCGACACAGAAGCCCACCAGTTCGTAATCCCCCTCGCCATAGAACCCGGGCATTTCGGCTGTTTCACCGCCCAGCAGGGCGCATCCGGCGTCCCGGCAGCCCTTCACGACCCCTTCGACCAGCTGCCTGCCCGTGTCGATGTCGATTGAGCCGGAGGCGATGTAGTCGAGGAAAAAGAGGGGCTCCGCACCCTGGACGATCACGTCATTGACCGACATGGCGACCAGATCGATTCCGATGGTGCCGTATCGGTTCATCATGCGGGCGATGTTGAGCTTGGTCCCTACTCCATCCGTCGACGCGACGAGGATGGGGTCACGGTATTTGACCTTGTCGAGATGAAAGAGGCCCCCGAAACCGCCCAGCCCTCCCATCACTTCCTTGCGGAAGGTCGTCTTGACGAGCGGTTTGATCACGTCAACGAACCGGTTGCCCTTGTCAATGTCGACTCCGGAGTCCTTGTAGGAAATCTGCCCCCCCATGAGCTCTCCTGTTGTATTGAAAGATATGATAGAATGGATGGATTGAGACCATTCGATAAAAACGGTTGCACCATATCCGAAAAAGTCGAATAAGTCAACGTGATCCTGAGCGGACGGGGCTTGTTTTGACATGGCAAAAGCAACTCGGTCCTTGTGAAAAGAAATGAAATTTGATAGCTATATCGGGAAGTTCCAATTTTGATGTTGTCACTGTCCCGCTCGGGAAAAAGACAGAAATCAAGAGAGCGGCGATAATGGGATTGGCCGGGAAAAGAAGCCCATGGAAACCCTGAGACAGGCCCTGGAAAAGATCGAAAACCCCCTGAAGTTCTCGGCCGGGAATTCCTATCGGAATCTGACCATTGTCCGGGACCTCGAGGGATCTGTGCGGAATAAAATCATCGATCTTCGAGAGGGGGTCCGGCAGAAGGTGGCTCACCCGAAGGATGCCTCCCGGCTCGATGATCTCCTGGCCCAGATGGATGATCTTTTTTCAGGCTTTGAGAAGGCATCCCTCGAGGACAAGCAGAAACGGGTCTCCGGGGGGCTCGCCCGGATCGAAGCGCTGAAAACCATGCTGGCCGAATGCTCCGATCCCGATTCCAGGCGGCCCCTCGCGGGCATCCCGCGGGAAGTGCGGGAGTCCCTGGACACGGCAATCGGAAAGATGTCGCTTCAGGCCCAGTTCGTAAAGGGTGTGGGGCCCAAGGTCGGGCAACTTCTCGCGCGCAAGGGCCTCAAGACGGTCGAGGACATTCTCTATTTCCTCCCCAGGAAATACGAGGACAGGCGCTTCGTCAAAACCATAGCCACTGTGGAAATCGGCAGGAAAGAAACCGTCGTCGGCGAGGTTGTCAGGGCGGAGATCCATCCGTACCGGAAACGGAAAGTATTCGAAGTCGTGCTCCGGGACAGCTCGAGCACGATGAAGGCCAAGTGGTTCAAAGGCAGCTTCGCCTATCTGCGCAGCACGTTCAACCCGGGCCTTCGGGTCATCCTCACCGGCGATGCCCGCCTCTATCAGCACGAACTCGAGATGATCCACCCTGACTTCGAGATTCTCGAAGAAGGCGAAGACACTCACCTGAATTTCAAGCGGATCGTTCCCGTCTACTCGGAAACGGAAAGCCTCGGTCAGAAACACCTGCGCCGAATCGTCCTGCATGCCGTCGAGGACTACGCGCGTTATGTCCCGGGGCCGATCCCACGTGACATCTGCGAACGGCAGGGGCTCATCGACATCATCGAGGCCGTCCGCACCGTCCATTTCCCGGGCCAGGGAGAGGACATTCAGTTGCTTGACGGCATGCGCTCGGCGGCGCACAAGAGGCTCATTTTCGACGAGTTCTTCTATTTCGAACTGGCCATGGCCCTCAAGCACAAGGGCAACGTTCTCGAAGAGGGCATCGCGTTTCAGGCGGCCGGTGAATTGTCGAGTCGATTCCTTTCCATCCTGCCCTTTGGTCTGACTGCGGCACAAAAGAGAGTGATCGATGAAATCCAGTGGGACATGGCGAGGCCCTCACCGATGCACCGCCTGCTGCAGGGGGACGTGGGGAGCGGCAAGACCGTCGTGTCCATGGCGGCGATGCTGACGGCCTGTGAGAACGGATACCAGGCCGCCATGATGGCGCCGACGGAAATCCTCGCAGAGCAGCACTTCCGGAACATTCGGCGATGGGTCGAGGCCCTGGGATTGAAAGCCGTCCTGCTTTTGGGGAGCACCCGTCCCTCGGAGAAAAAGGACCTCGCTCGCCGGATTGAAACCGGCGAGATTCATATCGTCGTCGGGACGCACGCTCTCATCCAGGAAGGGGTGGCGTTCAGAAAACTCGGGTTTGTCGTCGTGGACGAACAGCACCGATTCGGCGTTGTGCAGCGCGCAGCCCTGCGCGCCAAGGGGTCAAACCCGGACGTGCTGGTCATGACGGCAACCCCCATCCCGCGCACGCTGGCCATGACCGTGTACGGGGATCTGGACATCTCCGTCATCGACGAGATGCCTCCCGGCAAAAAGCCCGTCAAGACGAAGGTATTTTACGAGAAGGAGCGAGCCCGGATGTATGAAATCATCCGGAAAGAGGTTGTCAAGGGAAACCAGGTCTTCATCGTCTATCCCCTGGTCGAAGAATCGGAGGCGCTGGACCTCAAGGATGCCAGCCGGATGGCCGAGCATCTCCAGAAAGATATCTTCCCGGAGCTCCGTGTCGGCCTGATCCACGGCAGGATGAAGGGTCAGGAAAAAGACGTCATCATGAAATCCTTTAATGACGGCCAACTGGACATTCTGGTGTCGACGACCGTCATCGAGGTCGGGATCGACATTCCCCAGGCGTCTCTCATGGTGATCGAGCATGCCGAACGATTCGGCCTTGCCCAGCTGCACCAGCTGCGGGGCCGGGTGGGCCGGAGCGACATCCCGTCCTACTGTGTTCTGATGACCGATTACCGGGGCTCTGAAAACGCCCGCAAACGCCTTCGGATCATGGAACAGACAAACGACGGCTTCCGGATCGCCGAAGCGGATCTCGAGATACGCGGGCCGGGGGAGCTCATGGGTATCCGCCAGTCCGGCTTCCCCGATTTCCGTGTCGCCAACATCCTGCGGGACGGCAGGTTGCTCAACGATGCCCGTACGGAGGCCTTCCGGCTGGTGGAAAAAGACCCGCGGCTCGAGCGTGCAGAACATGCCGCCCTGAGGGAGGTCCTGCTCTGGAAGTGGGAGGGGAGACTGGACCTTGCCCGGACAGCGTGAACCCCCCTGAAATGTTTTGACAAAACAACGATTATCACTATAATCAGATGCTTCGTTTTTTCGCCTCTCACATCCCCGCCGGCGGCGGGCGGTTGCGAGAGAAGATAAGCGTAAGGCTTCCTGGTATTTACCGTTAGCCGTCAGCCTCTTTCATCACGGGAGCACAAATAATGAAGACCATCTACGCCGGTTTGATCGGATTCGGCAACATCGGGTCCGGCGCAGTGAAGCTGCTCATGGAAAACGGCAGCCTCATCGAGTCGCGTCTGGGATCGAAGATTGTCATCAAGAAGATCGCCGATCTCGATCTGAAAACGCAGCGGCCGGTGCAGGTGGACAGGAAAATCCTGACGAAGGACGCCCAGGCCATCCTGCGGGACCCGGAGATCTCCATTGTCATCGAACTCGTCGGAGGCTACGAACCTGCAAAGAGCTTCATCCTGGAGGCCATCCGGCAGGGAAAGCACGTGGTGACGGCAAACAAGGCCCTGCTGGCCACTTACGGCAACGAGATCTTCAAGGCCGCCGAACAATGCGGCGTGAATATCGGTTTCGAGGCCAGCGTCGGCGGCACCATCCCCATCATCAAGTCCCTTCGGGAGAGCCTGGCAGCCAACCGGATACGGTCCATCTTCAGCATCCTGAACGGGACCACGAAC
Organism: Syntrophales bacterium; assembly: GCA_035685905.1. Taxonomy (GTDB): domain Bacteria; phylum Desulfobacterota; class Syntrophia; order Syntrophales; family UBA2192; genus UBA2192. The sequence goes on along the minus strand of DASRZY010000213.1, from coordinate 1,713 downwards.
TACATTCTCACCAAGATGACCGACGAGGGGAAAAATTACAAGACGGTACTGCGCGAGGCCCAGAATCTGGGTTTCGCGGAAGCGGACCCAACCTTCGATGTCGAGGGGATCGACACTGCCCACAAGCTGGGGATCGTGCTTGCATTGTCCTACGGGAAGAAGGTGAAACTGGAGGATATCTACCGGGAAGGGATCACGGGGGTGAGTCAGCAGGACATCGAGTTTGCCAAGGAACTGGGATACAAAATCAAGCTGCTCGCCATTGCCATCCAGCGGGGAGAGGCCGTCGAGGCGCGTATTCACCCGACCATGATTCCCTTCGATCATCTGCTTTCAAGCGTGAACAGCAACTACAACGCCCTGCACATCCGCGGCGACGCCTCGGGCCCCGTATTTCTCTACGGGCAGGGCTCGGGCATGATGCCCACAGCAAGCGCCGTTGTTGCAGACCTGATCGACATCGCCCGGGACATCCAGAAAGGGGTGTCGCGCCGGGTGCCGTCTCGGTCGCTCTCGGAGGACAAAATCGAAGACATCGAGCTGTTGCCGATAGACGATATCGTGACCAATTACTATTTCCGCTTTTCGGCCCTTGATCGGCCCGGTGTGCTGTCGAGGATCTCGGGAATCCTCGGGAAACATAACATCAGCATCGCCACGGTGATCCAGAAGGGCAGGGCGCAGGACAAGGCGGGCTCGGTGCCCGTCGTCATGACAACCCACGAGTCCCGTGAAAAAGACGTTCGGACGGCTCTCCGGGAAATCGACCGTCTTGCCGTGCTGAAGGGGAAAACGGTGCGGATCCGCATCGAGGACGACAGACTGAGATGAAATACGTAGTGCTTCTTGGCGACGGCATGGCTGACTGGGCCGTCGAGAGCCTGGGCGGGAAAACACCGCTGGAATTCGCGAAGATCCCCAACATGGACCGGATCGCCCAGGAGGGGACCCTCGGGCTGATCGACACGGTCCCCGAAGGGTGCAAGCCGGGAAGCGACGTCGCCATCCTGTCGGTGCTTGGCTACGACCCTGTACGATGCTATACGGGGCGGGGCCCGCTGGAAGCGGCCAGCATGGGTATCGAGATGGACCCGGGGGATCTTGCCTTCCGGTGCAATCTCGTCACCCTGGGAGAGGGGCCGGACCCGGTCATGGAGGACTTCACGGCCGGGCATATCACCACGGCAGAGGCCCGGGAGATCATCCTGCATATAGACCGTGAGCTGGGCACTGATCGACTGAAATTCTACCCCGGGGTGGGCTATCGACATCTGCTCGTCTGGAAGGGCGGCGGGCCCGTGGTGGAGACGACTCCGCCCCACGACATCACGGGGCAGGCCGTAACACAGTACCTGCCGAAAGGGACCGGGGCCGAGGAGGTGCTCGACCTGATGCTGAGGTCGGGCAAGGTGCTGAAGGATCATCCCGTAAACCGCGCCAGGAGTGACAAGGGGAAGAAGAACGTGACCTCGATCTGGCTCTGGGGCCAGGGCGGGAAGCCGTCCATGGAGCCCATCTCGAGGAAATTCAATCTTCGAGGGGGCATGATTTCCGCGGTGGATCTCCTCAACGGTCTTGGTGTCTATGCAGGGCTCGAGACCCTGAACGTGGAGGGGGCCACGGGCTACATCGACACAAATTATGTCGGGAAGGCCGAGAAGGCCCTCGAGGCCCTCCGTGAGAAGGACTTTGTCTTCGTGCACGTGGAAGCCC
>DASRZY010000212.1:0-3801 GCA_035685905.1 Syntrophales bacterium | reverse complement strand
ATCGTTGTCGGTGAGACCCATGACAGTCAGGCTGATCACGACCTGCAGCTGAAGATCATCCGGACGCTGCATGAAGGGGGTCTGACCATTGCCGTGGGTCTCGAGATGTTCAGGGCCGAAAGCCAGGATCTCCTGGAGAAGTGGTGGCGCTGGGGAATGTCGACGGAGCAGTTCGAGGTGCTTTACCGCGAAAACTGGGGGTTGCCCTGGCCGCTCTACAGGGACATCTTCATTTATTCAAGGCAGAAGAGGATCCCGCTGGTAGGCTTGAACGTGCCCCGTGAGATCGTCTCGAAGGCGGCCCGTGAAGGATACGGCTCGCTCACGGAGGCCGAGAGAAAGAAGCTGCCGCCGGGGATCACCTGCACCCTGGACGAAGCCTACCGGTCGTACATCCGGAAGACCTTCGCGGAGCACGCTCAATCATCGGGACGCTCTTTCGATCATTTCTGCGAAGCCCAGATGGTCTGGGATACGGCCATGGCGATCTATGCCCTGGAATACCTGGACAAGAATCCGGGCAGCCGAATGGTTATTCTGACGGGGTCGGCTCACGCGCGCAAGCAGGCCATCCCCAGGCAGATCGCGACAATGAGGCCCGACGTGACTGTCTCGGTCATCCTGCAGGCTCCGGACGGGAAGGCAGGTCGAGAGAAGCTGACAGTGGAGGATGCGGATTATCTTGTACTAAAATAGTGACCAGTGAAAGGATAGGGACCAGGGACTGGGGGGTAGGGACGAGGGGACAAAAGCAGTGACCAGTGAAAGAAAAGGGACAAGGGACCAGGGACGAGTTTAAGAAGTGTCTGAGTGTCTGGGTGTTTGAGTGAAGAAAGAGGGGATTCAGGATTCGGGATTTTCCAGTACCCAATACCCAGTTCCCAGTTTCCCCAATCAACGCATCAACCTGTCAACTATTCAACGAGTTTTTGAATGAAACGCAATCTTGAGAAGGATGCTGGTCTGTACTGGAGCCTGAGCCGCCATGACGAACGGGTGCAGGACCAGTCCCACTGGGCCGGTTCGGCCCGATGGCCGCGGAAGCGGTGGCTCGAGTACGGGGAGTTCAATTTCGGACTGGTCCGGAGCTTCTTTCAGCAGTTTGCAACATCAGAACGTGAGGAAGGGTTTGCGTCAAAGACCGCACTGGACTGGGGATGCGGTGGAGGGGCCAACATGAACGCCCTGTGCCGCCGGTTCCTCCGGGTCATCGGCATCGATATTTCAACCCCCACCCTGGAGGAATGCGCAAGGCAGCTTGACCGCTGCGGCTGTTCCAATCATGAGATGGTTTTCGTGGACGCGTCATCTCCGGGGCAGGTCGCGGAGCGGCTGGGGCGGGATACAATCGATTTTTTCTTTTCTGCGGCCGTATTCCAGCACTTTCCCTCGAAGGCCTACACAAAAGACATCCTTGATGTCGCAGCAGCCCTGATGCGCGAAGGGGGCCATGGCCTTGTGCAGGTGCGCTACTTTGACGGGTCCGAGAAGCTCAGACAGAAAGAGGGCGACTACGCGAAGAATGTCATCTACATGACGTCCTTCACCACGGAGGAGTTCTCGGCACTGCTAGCTGAGGCGGGCTTTACGCTGTTGGGTTCAAAGCGAGGGCTTGATGACCCCAAAGACTGCCACGAGTATTTCTTTTTCCGCAAGTGACCCGGGAAGAAGTGGCTGGTATTCAGTGATCAGCGGCTCGCGGGAAGAAATCCCCCTCCATCCCCCTTTATGAAAGGGGGAATCAAAGGGGGATTTTCGTTTTTCTGGTCACCAGCAAATTGCGCCAGTTGGCCGCACATGACATGCCAGGCTGTTCAAAAGCGGCCGGATGCAAGGCTCCCGAAATCCCGAGGACTGAGGCGTACTGGTGGTACGCCGCAGGGACGAGGGATGAGGGAAACGCCGCAGACGGTTGCTTTTCAACAGCCTGCTAGCCCTTCAGGACGAGGAAGCAAACCGGCAGCAGCAGTGCCGCCGCTCCCCCGGCGAGCAGCCAGCAGAAAACGTCGATCTCCCTGCCATGCTGTAGAATTGTCTCGTCCCAGTCACCCAGTTCAATGAGATTTCTGAAGCGGCGGATCGGGGAGAGCCGGCGCGATGCCGCTTTAACACGAAGCCCTCTGAAGTCTTCAGCGCCGTTTACATGATCGATCACTTGCGTATTCATCACCGATTCTCCTGTCGTGTTTATTCTTCGTTGATCCTTTTGGTCGGTCACCGGTACCGATCGGTCGGATGACTGTCAGCCCGGGTACTTGCGGATCACAGCGCTCACCACGCCGCCCACGCGCAACTCCGACCGGGCGCGGATAGGCGGGTACTTTGCGTTGGCCGCTTCCAGGAAAACGTCCTTGCCTTTCTTGCGGAAAAATTTCAGTGTCCACTCGCCGTCGACTTCGGCGATCACGATATCGCCCGATTTCGGCTCGCGGCCTTTCTCGATAACGACCAGGTCGCCTTCATGGATCCCCTCGTCGATCATGGAGTCTCCCGACACCCGCAGGAGAAAGGATGTGCCGGGCTTCGTGACGAGGTACTCGTCGAAGGAGATGACGTCCCGGAGCTCTTCCTCGGCAGGGGAGGGGAACCCGGCTGCCACAGCGCCCACCATGGGAAGGCCGAAGGCGCGCCGGGCCGGGTGCAGATATCCCCGGGCATCTTTCTCCAGAACGCCCGCAGCGAGGAGCTTCTGAACCCAGAAATAGACGACTGCCTTGGAGCGCACCCCCAGGACCGCCATCATCTCCGAGTAGGTGGGCATCCGCCGCCGATCGCGGTAAAACCCGGCGATTTCCTTCTCCACCATCTTGAGGGTCCTGTTTCCTCTCATGTGCTCATTTCCATTCGCAGGATCGAGGATCGGGGTACGAGGCTCGAGGTCTTAGGATCGAGGATAAAGGATCTAGGATCGAGGTTTTTTCTTTGTTCCTCGGTCCTCGTTCCTCGAACCTCGTTCCTGTCTTTCATTCTCGGACCTCGTGCCTGTAGTTTATAGAACGATCGTTCTATTTGTCAAGAAAAAAATATAGGCAAGGCGATTTTTTTAATTACTCAATGGTTCCGGAAAGATAGGCCGCTCTCTCTTCCGCGGGGAAGCGCTCGATGGCATAACGAAGCATTGTCCGCGGCATTCTGCGATAGCGCGTCCGCAGGAATTCCCTCAACGTGTCGGTGCTGCATCGCTTTCCCACCTCGCGGAGCATCCAGCCCACGGCCTTGTGGATGAGATCATGCCGGTCCGAAAGGAGCACGTCCGCCAGGGAGAGGGTGTGATCGGGGATTCCCCGCTTGATGTCGTAAAAAGTGGCGAGAATCGCGATCCTGCGCTCCCATAGACTGTTCGAGCGGGCCAGCCGGTGCAGGGGCGCACGGTCGGTCCCGTCGAGGTACGCCCCCACAATGTGCTCCGCGGAGAGATCGACGAGATCCCAGTTGTTGATGACGCGGGTGTTTTTCAAGTAGAGGCCGTAGATTAGCTTGCGGGTTGCATCATCGCCCCTGCGGCATTTTTCGACGAGAATGAAAAGCGCCAGAAGCCTTTCCTCGTGGACGGGCGATTGCAGCAACTCTTCCGTGTCCCCCAGAGGGATGTCCCTGTGTTTCCTCACCAGCTTCCGGATCTCGGGTACCGTGATCCCTGCAAAGACATCGCCTTCTCCGTACTGGCCGGGGCCGGTCTTGAAGAAGCGCTGCAGGTTCTTCGCCCTTTCGGGGTCGGCCAGCCGCCTTACTTCGGCATGGATATCCTTAAGGGTGTTCAACGGTACAAGCCCTCCTTGGAAGTGAGCCATTATAGACGAT
>DASRZY010000211.1:0-4415 GCA_035685905.1 Syntrophales bacterium | reverse complement strand
AAAAGTGACTGAGTGTTTGAGTGTCTGAGTGAAGATAAAGAGAAGAAGGGCTTCGGGACTAAGCCGCTTCGCGGCGAACTGGGGTATCGGGTATTCCAGTTACTAATTCCCAATTACCAATTACTCTTTGCTTTCAGCGGGTTTCTGCGCCACGTAGAGATGGCAGATGCCGAAGGTGAACGGGCGTGACAGGGCCAGGAGAAATCCGTTGCGCCTGATCCGTTCCTCCAGCGCGTCAGGCGGCTCGAAGTCCAGGACGGAGTCGCGAAGATAGAAGTAGGGCTCTTTCTTCCCGGCCACTGCAGCGCCGATGAAAGGCAGGATCTTTTTGAAGTAGAAGAGGTAGACGTCGCGGATCACGGGGGTTTCGGGGAGGGAAAACTCCAGGATGGCAAAACGCCCGCCCGGTTTGAGGACACGCAGTGTTTCCTGGAAGAGGCTGTCCATGTCCTGGACGTTGCGGATGCCGAAGCTGATCATGGCATGGTGGAAGCTGCCATCCCGGAATGGTGTCCGGGTGCCGTCTCCCTGTACGAATAAACAGCGGCCTGAATGGGCACTCTGAGCATTTTTTTTCAGGGCGACGCGGAGCATTTCCTCGGACAGATCGATGCCTGCGACCCGGCAGTCGGCCTGGCGGGCCGCCTCGATGGCCATATCGGCCGTCCCCGTGGCGATGTCCAGGACACGATCGCCGTCAAGGATGCCCAGCGCGCTCACGGTTCTGCGCCGCCAGACCTGGTCGATCATCAGCGACAGGGTCCGGTTCCCCCGATCATACGTCGTCGCCATCCGGTTGAAGAGAGACCGGATGACCCCGGGTCGCTTGTCCATCTGGTTTTTGCCCGCCGATGATTCCATGGTATCGTGCTCCGGCGCCTTTGAGGAACCTTCCTTAGTCTTCCTCTCCCTTGAGGGGAGAGGATCGAGGTGAGGGTGAATGATGCGCCCGGCGCCACCATATACACGCTCCCTATATAGAGGTAAAGAATTTTTCGGTGTTGAGGTAAAAGCCACAAGCCGCAAGCCCCAAGCCGCGAGGCAAAAAAAAGTGACGGAGTGTCTACGTGTAAAAGTGCCTGAGTGAAAAGAAAGATGTGTGCTGCGGTCTTTGCGCTGCTTCATTTTTTATCTTCACTCAAACACTCAGACACTCAAACACTCAGTCACTTTTTTTCGTCCCTACACCCTTGTCCCTGGTCCCTCATTCTCTTCCACCGGTCACTGGCCACTTCTTCACCGGTCTGCTTTGCCCCTTGCAATCGCTTGCCCTTTTGTTCATAATTTTATCCGTCCTTTCTATCATCAGCTGACGTAGTCGTACATTTCACCGATTGACCCCATAGACGGTCCATCCCGAGCTTTCGGCAAGAACTCTTTTCGTGGGGATTCACCATGAGAGCGCTTGGTATCTGCGTCGGGGCTTCCACGATTTCCATGGCCGGTCTCGAGCGCAACGGAAGCGGCAAGATCGAGACTGTCGAGGTCTGCATCGAACCCCACCACGGTAACCCCCGCCGCTACCTCATCGAGATGCTGAACCGCCTCGAGATGCACCGTTACGATCGAGTGAGCGTCACGGGGAGGCGCATCCGAGAGTTCCTGAACCTCTCCTCCATCCCGGAGCCGCAGGCCGTGGAGCGCGCCCTCGGCTATCTGAATGGCCGGGGCGAGAATATCGAGGCGGTCGTCAGTGCCGGCGGAGAGACGTTTCTCGTCTACGCCCTGGGAAAGGACGGCCGCATTTCGACGGTCCACACCGGAAACAAGTGCGCATCGGGGACCGGTGAGTTCTTCCTCCAGCAGATCAAACGCCTCGGTCTGGACGTGGGCGAGGCGACGGGTCTTGCCCGCTCGGAGAGCCCTTACCGCGTCTCGGGCCGCTGCAGCGTCTTCTGCAAGAGCGACTGCACCCATGCGGCCAACAAGGGCGTGCCGAAGGGGAGGATCGTAGCGGGCCTTTGCGAAATGATGGCGGGAAAGATCCTGGAGATCCTCAACCAGGTACCCCGGCGCGACATCATGGTCATCGGCGGTACGGCTCTCAACGGTGTCGTCATGGATCACCTGAGGGAAAAGATCCAAGACCTCAGGGTCCCCGGCGAGGCGCCCTACTTCGAAGCCCTGGGCGCGGCCCTGTGGGCGCTCGACAACGACACGATGCCCTTCCCGGGACTGGAGCGGCTCTTCCTCGGCGAGGAAAGCTCCTTTGCGTACCTTCAGCCGCTGGCCGACTTCCAGGACCGGGTGGAATTCAAGCCCCCGCTGCGCGGCACGGCAAGGGCAGGGGATCGGCTGATTCTCGGCCTTGACGTGGGCTCGACGACGACGAAGGCCGTCCTCGTTCGAGAAGGGGATGACGTTGTCGTGGCCTCCATCTACCTCCGTACAAGCGGCGATCCCGTGCGGGCCTCGCGACAGTGTTACCGCGCTCTTCACGAGCAGTTGGGTTCACTCGCCGGATCGGTTCGCATTACCGGTCTTGGTGTGACGGGCTCGGGCCGCCAGATTGCCGGCCTGCACGCCATGACGGAAGGGATCGTCAACGAGATTGCCGCCCATGCGGCGGCGGCCGTGTGGTTCGACCCGGAGGTTGACACGATTTTCGAGATCGGCGGCCAGGACGCCAAGTACACCTTTATCGCGAACGGGGTGCCATCGGATTATGCCATGAACGAGGCCTGCAGCGCCGGAACGGGATCCTTCCTGGAGGAGGCGGCACGGGAATCGCTGAACATCGGCATGGAAGAAATTGCCGGGATCGCCCTCGAAGGCAGGCGGCCCCCCAACTTCAACGACCAGTGCGCCGCCTTCATCAACAGCGACATCAAGCGGGCCTTTCAAGAGGGAATCGCGAGGGAGGATGTCGTCGCAGGGCTTGTCTACTCGATCTGCATGAATTACCACAAGCGCGTAAAAGGAAACCGCGCCGTCGGCCAAAAGGTTTTCATGCAGGGCGGTGTTTGCTACAACCGCGCAGTGCCGCTGGCCATGGCGGCCGTGACGGGCAGGAACATCATCGTCCCGCCGGACCCGGGCCTCATGGGCGCCTTCGGGGTGGCCCTGGAGATCAAGCGCCGGCTCGAGCTCGGCCTGATGCGAGAGCAATCGTATTCGCTTGCCCTGCTTCGGGACAGGGAGCTGGAGGTTGGACAGTCCTTTACCTGCAACGGCGGAGCCGGCCGATGCGACCGCAAGTGCGAGATCGCACGGATTCGTATCGAGGGGAGGACCCACCCTTTCGGCGGGGCCTGCAACCGCTGGTACAACCTGCGCCTTTCCCGCAGGACGGATACGGAAGGCCTCGACCTCGTCCACGCCCGGGAGCGCCTTGTCTTCGACGGCACGTCCGGCCCTGAAAGCCGGCCTGCCGGTGCGATCGGGATCAACAAGTCCTTCTTCACCGACACGTATTTCCCGCTCTACCGGCGGTTCTTCGAGGAGTTGGGCGTTGCCGTCGCCGTGCCCGGAACGGTCCGGCAGGAGGGCGTGGATCGCAGGGGCGCCGCCTTCTGCTATCCCGTCGAGATCTCCCACGGCTTTATGGAAGATCTGTTGAACCGACGGATCGACTGGCTCTTCCTGCCCCACTTCAAGGGCACCGGGCCGCATCAAGGAAACGGCAACGGGCAGGCCCCGGCAAAGAGCATCACCTGCCCGATCTCCCAGGGCGAGCCCTACTACCTGGGCACGGCCTTCAAGGACCACCCGGCATACCGTGCGTTGAAAGACTCCGGGCGCATCCTGTCCCCGGTCATCGACTTCTCGAAGGGGTATGCGGCAGCGGAAGAGGCCTTCCTGGAGATGGCCCGCGCCCTCGGCAGGACGGTCCGGGAGGGCAGGCGGGCCTATGGCGCAGCTCTCGAGGCCCAGAAGGCCGTGGCGGAGTCCCTGCGCCAGGCAGGCCGGAGTGCCCTGGAGGAACTGGAAGCCGATCCCGGAGCTTACGGTGTGGCCGTCTTCGGGCGCTCCTACAATGCATTCGTTTCCGAAGCCCACATGGGGATTCCCCAGAAGTTCGCCACGCGCGGCATCCGCGTCATCCCGATCGACATGCTTCCCATTGACGACGAGCCGGTCCATGAACAGATGTACTGGTCGGCGGGGCAGACCATCCTCAAGGCGGCACGCTTTGTGGAACGGCACCCCCGGCTCTTCGGCTGCTACATTGCGAACTTCTCCTGCGGACCCGACTCGTTTCTGCTCGGGTTTTTCCGGGATATCATGGGGGGCAAACCGTCGCTTACACTGGAGCTCGACAGCCACGTGGCCGACGCGGGCCTGGAGACACGGATCGAGGCCTTCCTGGACATTGTGAAGGCCTGGCGTGAGCTCAAGCGTGAACTCAAGACTGACAAGTCCATCGCCCCGGCGGGCCGCCTGCAGGCCTTTGTTCCTTCGCGGTTCGACTACCG
>DASRZY010000210.1:0-11516 GCA_035685905.1 Syntrophales bacterium | reverse complement strand
GAAAAGTCCTCTTCGACGGCAGGGGACTCACGGGAAATCCCGGAAGCATGGAACGCTTTTACTATGGCATGTTTGCGGCGGAGACAGTCGGGAAATACGCAGATCGCGGCGTTTCCCGTACGACTCGGTTTGCGTACGTTCTCAAACCTCCAGTGCTCGACCCCAGGAGGTTCGGCGAAACCGTCGCGGTGAACCGGGGCATGCATGTCAAGGCATTCGACAATTTCGACGACGCTCTCGGATGGCTCGGAATAGCATCGGCCGACAATCCGGATTCCGGCGATGGCAAGTAGCCGCACGGTATCCGCAGCATTCCCTCTCTTTCGATCCGACGTCCTCGTAGCTGATGAAATGTCGATGTGGGGACAATCGAAGATAAAGAATGGAAGAACCGCTGGAGCGACAGGACCTCCTCGAATATCTGGATCCTCGAGCTGACGTCCGGGCCTCGCCCAGGCGGATCATCACCGCGCATCGAGGCCAGCGGGAGCGTGATGAGGAAATAAGAAAGGGGGCGGTCATTCCGACCGCCCCCTTTTGTTCTTGCTTTACAGCTTTTCCCCCTCACCCCGACCCTCTCCCTCGGCGGGGAGAGGGAGCCTGAAGGCTGGTCCTCGGACCTCGCACCTCGGTCCTCGAACCTGATCCAGAGAGGAAGGGGATTATTCACCCTCACCTCAATCCTCTCCCCGGGAATGGAACGAATATCATTCCCCCTCCTCCACTTCCTCCTCCCACTAGGGGAGGAGAACAGAGGAAAGGGTTTTCATAGGGAGAGGAAGATCAGGGTTGGTTCTCGACCCTTATTTGATAGGCCACTCCCCTCTTTCCTTCAGCACCTCGCGGTACACATCGAGGGCGTCGTTGACGGCGGGCATGCCGGCGTAGGTCGAAAGCTGGAAGATGATCTCGGCGATCTTCCTCGGGTCGCAGCCGACGTTGAGGGCCGCGTTGACGTGGAGCTTGAACTCCTCTTTTGCGCGCAGGGCCGCCAGCATGGCAATGGCCGCGTACTGCCGCTCGGGCAGGGTCAGCACGGTGCGGGAGTAAAGGTTGCCGGTGATGTGCCGGGAGAGCTCATTGGCCAGCTCCTTGTCGAATTGCCGCCACATCAGGAAGGGCGGGTCCATCTTGATGCCTTTCCCGAACAGTTTCGATGCCGTTTCCTGTGTCCTTTTGTTGATGTCGTCGCTCACGATCCTACCTCCTCCTCTTGATATTCGATGCGTTCAATTTTTGCCGTTTGTAAATGAACGGTGCGATGCTGTCAAGGGCAAATGAAGGCTGCAGGCAACAGGCAACAGGCAACAGGCTTCAGGCCTATGGAGGCCTCGACGCGGCCTGGATATTTCTTTTCGTCCCTACACCCCCGTCCCTGGTCCCTTCTCCTCTTCACTCAGGCACTCAGACACTTTCTTTACCGGTCACTGTGCGATGTACTCGTCCCTGTCCCGGTCCTGCAGCACCAGGTAGTGCGCACCCAGCTTCTTCTTGTCGATGCTTCTGAAGTGCTTTTCGCCCTCGAGTCTGCAGAGGTCGCAGCTTCGGCTGGGGATCACAACGGCGTAGACGCGTTTACCCGTGCTGGCCGTGGAGTCGATGGCGATGAAGCCGCCGCAGTCATTGCAGATCCGCACCGTCTCCTCCTGCTGCTCCCGGATGCCGTCCGTGTCGTAGTAGATGTTGCGGCTGCGCCGTGCATACTTGGCGCCCTTGACGATCTCGGCCTTGAAGGAGTGGCGCTTCTTCCAGAGATCGACGATGTCTTTCGACAGCTCCCGGATGTACCGTGTGTTCTCGTCGGACTGGCGGATCGATTCGGGGCTGTAGTCCGGCTCGCGGACATGGCTGTAATCGAGCCCCGCCATGGCCAGGATGATCCCCACGTTGACGTAGGGCAGTGCCCCCTCGATGGAGTAGCCGCCCTCGAGGACGGCGATGTCGGGGTTGAGCCGCTCGTTGAGCTTTGCATAGCCCTGGGCGGAAAAGCGCATGTTTGTGATGGGATCCGTGTAGTGGTTGTCCTGACCTGCCGAGTTGATGATGAGGTCGGGTTTGAACTCCCCGACGATGGGCAGGATCAGCTCCTCCAGCACGTAGAGGAATCCTTCGTCGGAGGTCTCCGGCGGGAGGGGGACGTTGATGGTCGTTCCCAGTGCATTGGGGCCGCCGAACTCGTCGGGGAAGCCCGAGCCCGGGTAGAGGGTCCTGCCATCCTGGTGGATAGAGATGTACAGGGTCTCGGGGTCGTGCCAGTAGATGTCCTGCGTTCCGTCGCCGTGGTGGCAATCGGTATCGATGACGGCAACGCGCCTGTGGCCGAATTTCCGCCGGAAGTGCTCGATCATGACGGCCTCGATGTTGATGTTGCAGAAGCCGCGGGCCCCGTGGACGACGCGCATGGCGTGATGCCCGGGGGGGCGAACCAGTGCAAAGGCGTTGTCCACCTCCCCGGTGAGCACCTTCTCGGCTGCCGTGATGGCGCCGCCTGCCGAGATCAGGTGGGATTCCGTGATGACGCTCTTTGCGTCGGGGACGCAGATGTGAATCCGGTTGATGTCCTCGATCGTGGCCAGTCCCGGCTTGTATTCCACGATGTTCTCGAAATCGAGAAGCCCCTCCTCGAAGACCTGGTCCTGCGTGTAGAGCAGGCGCTCCTCCCTCTCCGGGTGGGTGGTCGAGATGGCCCAGTCGAAGGCGGGGAAGAAGATGAGCCCTGTTTTCCTGAGCGGTTTCATGAGCGCGCCCCTCCTCTCGCGAACCCCGCGATCAGGCCCGGTTTGACCTGGGCCTTGAGGCGGATGTTCTTCCCGGTGGTGTAAAAACCCCTCACCATGTTGAACTCCTGGTCTTCGACGATCTCCACCTCGATGTCCTCTTCGCGCGCGCCCAGTTTGCGGGCCCTCTCCCGGAGCTTTTCCGTGCCTATTTTGAGAATGTCTTTGCGGGTGAAGTGGGCGGGGATCTTCATCTGGAGCCCTTCCTCTGCGATGGTGAGATTGCCCCGCTCCGTTTCGGCCGTGAGGGTGATCTCCGCCGTCGTCCTGGCCAGGGCCGCGCCGAAGGCGTTGGCCACCTCGGCATCCTGCGGGATGATGTACTCGCATCCCAGGATCTCGCCCAGCCGCGGCGCCACGGCCGCCGCGGGACCGCCGACGAGGAAGAGCCGCGAGGGCCTGAGCTTCTTTTCCTCCAGGAGCTCGTGGATCGTGTAAACGGGCTTGTTGTTGATCTCCTCGATCATCGTCGTCACGGCCGACGCAACGCCCTGGCAGGTCTTTTCGAAGATCGCACGGGCGGTCTCCGGGACGGACAGATTCATCTTCCCGGCGATTTCCGCGACGGCCGATTCCGCCTTGGCCCGATCGCCGATTTCCGTCAATCCCAGGATGATCATGGCATCCGTCGGGGTGGGGTACGGCCCCCCGAAGGCCGCCGCAGACCCTTCCCGGCGGGGTCCGATACAGAGTTCCCCCTGATCCACGCGGACGCGGCTGTCGCCCCCGAGGCCGATGGATCTCGTTTTCAGCCCGCGGATGAGCGTCTTGTGCCCCTCGATGGTCACGCCCAGGGGTTCCAGAAGGGGCACGCCGTCGGCCAGAAGGGCGATATCCGTCGTCGTGCCGCCCATGTCCATGGCGATGGCATCGGAGCCGGAGCAGTCGGCAAGGCTCATGATCCCCAGGATGCTTGCCGCGGGTCCCGAGAGGATCGTCAGGACGGGCTGGTCGGCCGACTGGCGAATCTCGATGGTTCCGCCGTCGGCCTTCAGGATGTAGACGGGGGCCGCAAGACCCGTGCGTTGCGCGAAATCGAGGATTTCGGCTACGAACCGGTTGTACAGGTCGTATATCGAGGCGTTGAGATAGGTCGTGGCGATGCGCCTGCGAAAGTTGAGATTTCCCGACATCCGGTGGCCGAGAGAGACATGCTTGAAGTCGCTTCGGGTGAGCGCATCGATCTCGTTTTCCTGTGCCGGGTTGCGGGTGCTGAACTTCCCCACGACGCCCAGGTGGCCGATCCCGGCCTCCTTGAGCTCCGATAGGGCCTCGGTGATCTCGCCCTTCTTCACCGGGGCAACTTCGATGCCGCGGTTGCTCATGTAGCCCGAGACGAACCGCGTGTCCTCGTTGACGCGGACGCTCTCCGGCGCAAGCCCCGGGCCGCTTGCCACGATCATGCCGACGCGATCGGCTTTTCCCTGGACGATGGCATTGGTGGAAATCGTGGTGCTGAAAACGACCCGTTCGAGCTTCCCCGGGTCCTCGTCCAGGAGAATGGCGTCCATGACGCCGATGAGCGACGAGACGAGGTGCAGCTGGTTCGTCGGGACTTTTGTTTTCTTTTTGACCTTGAAATTCTCGAGGAGGACGGCATCCGTATGGGTGCCCCCGACGTCAATGCCGAGAATCATGATGGCCTCCAACGGCCATGATTCAGGTATCAGGTGACAGGTGGCAGGTGACAGATGGCGGGTAGCAGTAAACAGTTTACAGTCCACAGTGAAGATCTCTTTGTGGCTGTCTGCTGTCGGCTTTTGGCTGTAACCTAAGCCCGTTTCTGATGCCTAAGGCCTCAAGAGCTTGCGCGAGCCTAACACATGCCCATCGTCCCGTCAAATCATCCATCCTTGGTCTTTTCATCAGGTCCGTTATGCGCTATAACATGCCGAACGCCGGGGAATCATTTCGATCCATGCTTTCGAGTTACCGACCATACCTGGACATTCTTCTCGAACTCGAGCCGGGCCTTTACGTTGCGGGGGGCGCTGTCAAGGATTGCCTTCTGGGGCGTTCATTGTTCGACGTGGATATCGTTTTCCCGCCCGGGGCGGCCGGTATCGCCTCCCGTTTTGCCGATCGGACGGGGGCGACGCGAATCGCCCTGCGCGAGGATGAGCCGGACAAGATGACCGAGCGGGTCGTCGTCCGGGCGGGGGACAAATCCCTGGTCTTCGATTTCACCGTGCTCCGGGGACCCGGCATTGAGGGCGACCTTGCCGGCCGCGATTTCACCCTGACGGCCATGGCGCTGCCGCTTGCTGCCTTCGTGAACGGGGATCTCTCCCGTCTCGTCGATCCCTTCGGCGGGCGGGCGGCCATCCTCGGCAAGGAGATCAGGGTTCTCTCTGACGAGTCATTCCGGCAGGACCCCCTGAGGATCCTGCGGGCCTTCCGCCTGGCCGCCGACCTCGGTTTTGCCATCGAGGGGGAGACACTTTCGAAAGTAGCCCGGGACCGGGCTCTT
The DNA here is from genome assembly GCA_035685905.1 of Syntrophales bacterium. Classification (GTDB taxonomy): domain Bacteria; phylum Desulfobacterota; class Syntrophia; order Syntrophales; family UBA2192; genus UBA2192. The sequence goes on along the minus strand of DASRZY010000210.1, from coordinate 6,269 downwards.
CTCGGCTCCGTGTCGGGTGAGCGCATCCGTGACGAGATCTTTCGCATCCTCGGGGTCAATCCCTGCCACCCCTTCATCGAGTCCATGGATCGACAGGGGATCCTCGAGGTCGTGTTTCCCGAGATCGCAGCGATGAAAGGCATTGAGCAGGGCGGCTACCACTCACTCGACGTCTGGTCCCACTCGCTGAGGGCCCTCGAGGAGGCAGAGCCGATCCTGGATCGCCCGGATTCGGCTTTCGGGCCTTTCTCCGAGGGGTTTGCCGCTTATCTGGCATCGGGGTTCGTCAACGGGCGCAGCCGATCGTCGCTCATCAAACTGGCCGTTCTCTTCCATGACAGCGGCAAGCCCGGAAAGGCAAGCAGGGACGGGGAGGGTCAGCCCCACTTCTACGGCCATGCCGCCGGAGGGGGGCTCATCGTCAAGGGTCTGGCTGAAAGGCTCCGCCTTGCGCGGGCCGAGTCGGAGTTTTTGGCGGCCCTCGTTGTCCACCACATGCACCTCATTCACCTCACGGCCCAGGCGAGCCGCTCGAAAAGATCGGTCTTGCGCTTTTTCAGGAAATCCGGCGAAGATTACCGGGCCCAATTCATTCTCTTCCTGGCCGATACAAAGGCCACCGTCGGTCCCAGGATGACGGCGGAGATGGTGCTCCGGATCGGTGAAGCAATGAATGAGATGCTTGCGCAGTTCGAGGGCGAGATCCGGCCGCGGCTTCAGATGCCGCCGCTGATTTCCGGGCGGGACCTGATGGATCGTTTCGGTCTCGAAGAGGGACCTATCATCGGAGAATTGCTTGATGAAGTAGAGGAGGCGAGGCTGGAGGGACGCCTTGATGACCGGGATGCCGCCCTGGAGTTTGCCGGGGCGTTGCTGAAGAGATGCGTTCAGTAACGTGCCTTGAGCAAAGAGACTCCATAAGCGTATCGGAATGAGTCTTTTGAACCCATAGAACCAACCAGACCAACAGAACGGATTTTTTTATGGCCAGGATGTCTTTCGGCAAAAAGGGAAATCGGGTGCGTGCGGCCACAACGGGGCCGAAACCCGCGGGGGCGAGGCCTGTCGAGGATGTCGTCCGGGAGATGAAGGAAGGGATGCAGAAGCCCCCTGGGGAGGATTACCGGGAGCGATCACTCGCCATCCACGGCCTGATCTGCGCGCGCTGCGCCCGTGAATTCGACGCCTCGAACCGACATCTTCTCACGGTGCATCACAAGGACGGCAATCACCACAATAATCCCCCCGACGGAAGCAACTGGGAGAACCTCTGCGTCTACTGCCACGACGATGCTCACAGCCGGGAGCTGCTGGGCGACTACTACGGCGGGCAGGGGTCGAAAGAGAAACACCTCGTTCACTCGAGCGGCGTCCCGGAGCAGTCCGGTCCAGTACTTTCGGGCCTGGGGGAAAAGCTCCGGAAGGCGCTCGAGGACAAGGGGAAAAACCGCAAATAGCTGAAAGCCGCTGCAGGTTTACCTCTTTGGGCGGGACCTCATTGAATTCACTTGATTTTCGGGAAGGCCTGTGGTATGTACCGGCCCGGTTTTTCAAGACGTGTTGCTAGACCCCATCACCCTGTTTCCCGATTCAATGAAGTGCCCCCGATTCGTATCGACAGGGCGTAAGGGGTTCTAATACAAAGAGAGGAGGTAGATTCAGTGGAAGTCTTAGCACAGGGAATTGGCCCGATCTTTACAGATCCGGATGCCGACAAGGCAAGAGCGTTTTTCAGGAAGAAGAGCCGCGCACTGAAGCCCAAGGTGATGTCCGTGAAGGAAGCGGTCGAGAAATTCGTCCACGACGGCGAGTATCTCTGCATCGGCGGTTTTGGCGCGAACAGGATCCCCGCGGCGGTTTGCCATGAGATCGTGAGGCAGGGCCGCAAGAACATGGGGTTTGCCGGTCACACGTCAACCCACGATTTCCAGATCCTCTGCGCGGGAGAGGTTTTCAACAAGCTCGACGTGGCCTACATCGTCGGCCTCGAGGCCCGCGGTCTTTCCGCCAATGCCAGAAAGTACATGGAGAGCGGGAAGGTAAACGTCTCCGAGTGGACGAACTACTCGCTGTCGGTCCGGTTCAAGGCCGCCGCTGCCGGCGTGTCCTTCTATCCGTCCCGTAACATCATGGGCACCGACACCTTCCAGTACAGCGGTGCCAAGATCATCGAGTGCCCCTTCACGGGCACCAAGTACGCGGCCATGCCCGCCATCTGGCCCGACGTGTCTGCCATCCACGTTCACGAGGCGGACATCTACGGCAACTGCCGCATCCGCGGCATCACCGTTTCGGACCTCGACCTGGCCCGCGCATCCAAGCACCTCATCATCACCTGCGAGCGGCTGATCCAGAACGACGAGATCCGCAGGGATCCCAGCTTTACGTCGATCCCCTACTGGTGTGTCGACGCCGTCTGCGAAGTGCCCTACGGCAGCTATCCCGGCAACATGTACGGCGAGTACTTCTCCGACGAAGAGCACATCAAGGAGTGGCTCAAGGTGGAGGAAAACCCCGAGGAGTTCAAGAAGTTCCTCGAAAAGAACATCTACAGCTGCAAGGATCACTTCGAATACATCGAGCGCAACGGCGGGATGCACAAGCTCCTGAAGCTTCGGGAGAAAGAATTCATGTTCTCGAAGGCGAGAGACTAGAAAGGAGGATGACTGAGCGTATGGCTGACTATAATACCATGGAATTGATGATTTGTACCGCAGCCAGGGAGCTTGAGGATGGTGCGTGCGTTGGCGTGGGCACCGGAGCACCCTGTGCGGCGGCGATGCTTTCCCAGAAAGCCCATTCACCGAACCTGGTGATTCTGTTTGAGGCGGGTGGCGCAGCCCCCCTGATTCCCGAAATGCCCATCTCCGTCGGCGACTCCAGGACAACCTGGAAGGCCGTCATGGCCAGCGGCATGTGCGAGATCATGGAGACGGCATGCCGCGGCATGCTGGACTACACCTTCCTCGGCGGCGCCCAGATCGACATGTACGGCAACCTCAACTCGACCCGCATCGGGCCGGACCACCAGAAGCCCAAGGTCCGCTTCCCGGGCAGCGGCGGCGCCAACGACTTCGGCTCCTTCTGCTGGCGGATGATGGTCATGACGCCCCAGGACCCCAAGCGTTTCGCCGAGAAGTGCAGCTACATTACGACTCCCGGCTGGCTCCAGGGCGGCGACTCCCGGGCCAAGAGCGGTCTTCCCCTCGGGGCGGGCCCCTACAAGATCATCACGAATATGGCCGTCATGGACTTCGAGCCCGAGAGCAAGCGCATGAGAATCATCGCGATCAACCCGGGCTACGCGGAGAAGGACGTCCAGGACAACTGCGGCTTCGAGCTTCTGAAGGCAAAGAAGATCGTAGAGAACAAGCCGCCCACGAAGCACGAACTGACGATCCTGAGAGAAGAAATTGATCCTTACCGGTATGTTATAGGAAGATAACGTCGAAGGTAAGTGTTCAAATGATAAGGGGCCGTGGCGCGTTTTGCCATGGCCCCTTTTTCATCCCGGCATGAGCAGGTGCGAAAAAGCAAAGGGGCGGAGACGGCAGCCGTACCTCACCCCTGATGCGTCGGTGAAACAGTTGCAGTAAATCTTATTTCTTGGGTTGTGCCGGTGCGGGAGCGGGAGCCGGTGCACTCTTTTCCGGGGCGGGCGCGGCCTTCTGCCCCGCCTTCTGCATCTCCTCGACCTCCTTGACCATGCCCGAGGCCGAGAAGTCCGATTCGCTCCGGTCGCCTTTCTTGGCGGCGGGCTTGGGGGCATCACCGCCTCCGCAGGCGGTAAGGGCCAGACTCATGCAGAACACCAGGGCCATCAGGATCGCAATACGTTTCATGACATCTCCTCCTTCTGAAGTCCGGCGATTTTACCTCTCTCGAATCATCCTGACAAGAGATTATTCCTGCCGTGAAAGAGACCGGACCGCCTGCATTACTTCAAGACAATCCGGGCGTTATCTCGCATTGTGACGAGTTTATCCCCCACGGACGTACTGCAGAAAACGCAGGAGTAATCGTACTTCTCGCCCTGGGGCAGGATGAGAAGAAGGCGTTTTCGCACCCGTACCGCCCTTTTGCACCGGGGACAGTAAAGCTCGGTCGCGTCAAAGTCCTTGTACGATTCCCGTTTCATAATAAGGGTGCAGGGTTTAACCCCTGCTTACCTTTTCTTTTGCCTCGTCGATTTTCCTCTTCGGGCTCCTGTCTCTTTCCGATCCGGGATGAGGGCCGCATTCTCCAGCCACACGGCGGCTTCGCTGTCGCTGGGCGCGCGCCAATCGCCGCGCGGCGAGAGCGACCCGCCCGAGCCCACCTTGGGGCCGTTGGGGATGCAGGAGCGCTTGAACTGGCTTGTCCTGAAGAATCGCTCCACGTAGACCGTGAGCCATCGCTTGATATCCCCGATCGTGTACTCGTTTCGCCTGTGCTCCGGCACGTCGGGCCAGGCCCCTTCCTTCTTGTCCTTCCAGGCGTGCCAGGCCATAAAGGCGATCTTCGTGGGCAGGTATCCGAAACGAGTCGTGTAGAAGTTGTGAAAATCCTGAAGCTCGTAGGGGCCGATGGTTGCCTCGGTGCACTGCGCGGGCTGGTCCCCGTTGAGGCCCGGCACCAACTCGGGGCTGATTTCCGTTTCGAGGATATCCAGGAGCGTGTCCGAGGTTATCCTGTCGAACTGGTCCGTGGAAGCCACCCACCGGATCAGGTACTGGATCAGGGTCTTGGGCACGCTCACGTTGACGTTGTAGTGAGACATGTGGTCGCCAACCCCGTAGGTGCACCAGCCGAGGGCCAGCTCGCTGAGATCCCCTGTCCCCATGACGATGGCATCTCTCAGGTTTGCCAGTCTGAAGAGGTGCGAGGTCCTCTCGCCGGCTTGGACGTTCTCGAAGGTGATGTCATAGATTTTCTTCCCCTTCGCAAAGGGGTGCCCGATGTCGCGGAACATCTGCATGCAGCTCTCGCGGATGTCGATCTCGTTGGCTTCCACGCCGAGGGCCTTCATCAGTCGATGGGCGTTCCGGTAGGTCTTGTCCGTCGTGGCAAAACCCGGCATCGTGTAGGCCTTCACGTTGGAGCGCGGGTAGCCCAGCAAATCCATTGCCCTGGCCGCCACGATGAGGGCATGGGTCGAGTCCAGGCCGCCGGAAACCCCGATGACAACATTTTTGATCCCGGAGGTCTTCAATCGCTTGGCCAACCCCTGTACCTGGATGTTGTAAGCTTCGTAGCAGCGCTCGTCGCGCTTTGCAGGGTCGGCCGGCACGTAAGGGAAGCGGGCAACCTCACGGGCAAGCGGAATGTGCCCCTGCGGGATCTCCACGGGGAATGGTATCTTCCGGAGACGATCTACCCGGTCCCGGAGGATCCGGGCGTTCTGGCTGAAACTCGTGAGCCGCATCCGGTCCTGGACGAGCCGGTCGAGGTCGATGTCGGCAAGGACCATCTGCGCCCTGGGCGCGAAGCGCTTCGATTCAGCCAGCAGCGTGCCGTTCTCGTAAGCGATGGCCTGGCCGTCCCAGGCCAGGTCCGTTGTCGACTCGCCGGGGCCGGCCGCCGCATACAGGTAGGCCGCCACGCACCGCGCCGACTGGTTGGCGACGAGGCTGTGCCGATACTCGGATTTGCCGATGGTGATGTTCGAGGCGGAGAGGTTGGCGAGCACGGTGGCGCCAGCCAGCGCTGCAAAGCTTGAAGGAGGGACGGGGACCCAAAGGTCCTCGCAGGTTTCGATGTAGAACGTAAACCCTTGGACGTTTTCCACCTCGAAGAGCAGATCCGGTCCGAAGGGGATATCTTTCTGTCCGCAAAGACAGATCGTCTTCGACAACGCATCCTCGGCCGGGCGGAACTGCCTGCCCTCATAGAACTCCCTGTAGTTGGGCAGGTAGGATTTCAGGGTGACACCAAGGATCTTTGCCCGGTACATGACGACTCCGCCGTTGAAGAGAAACGAGTCAACCCGGAGCGGCGCACCCACGACGAAAATCGTGTTGAGGCTTTTTGTCTTCTCCAAGACAAGGTTCAGAGCATCCTGGACGCGTTTCAGCAGAGCTTCCTGGTGAAAGAGATCCTCGTTGGAGTAGGCCGAGAGGCCCAGCTCCGGGAAAAGGGCAAGCACTGCCTTTTTCGCCGAGGCCTGCTTTGCAAGGCCAATCGTCTGTTCCGCGTTGAAGCCCACATCGGCGACTCGGACCTCGGGGACGCAGACGGCGGCCCGGATGAAGCCGTGATTGTACAGATTGAAAAAGTCCTTCATGTGATTT
>DASRZY010000209.1:0-6487 GCA_035685905.1 Syntrophales bacterium | reverse complement strand
ATGGGCGCACGGCTCATGCAGTTCATCACCGAGATGGAGGGCATTGAGCTCGTCGGGGCCGTGGATGTCAAGGGAAGCCATCATGTGGGGCAGGATGCCGGTGAGCTGAATCACATGGGTTTCTTCGGCGTACCCGTCGTGGATGACCTCCGGGACTGCATCAAGAACAGCTGCGTGATAATTGATTTCACGGACAAGGAATCCACTCTGGATCATCTTAAAATTGCCGCGGAGCACAAAACATCGGTGGTCATCGGTACCATGGGATTTATGCTCGACGAGATGGAACGCATCCGCGAGTTGACAAAAAAGACGCGCTGCGTCCTGGTGCCGAATGTGAGCCCCGCTCTTTTCAGCGAAATGGGCGCAGGCGTTGAATTGATATACCGCTCCTTCATACGGGACACTTTTGCCCGCGAAGCCATCGCCGCCGCGAAGTGGATTGTGAAGCAGAAGAATGGGCTCTATGACATGCAGGACGTCCTTGGGCTGAAGTAACCGGTAATTGGGTAATTGGTTGATTGGGGCATTCTTCTTTACATTCCCCAATTACTTAGTTACCGAATTACCATTTACTGCTTCCCGAGGAGGCCCTCATGCCTGTTTTGCCCAAGCAGCCCCTGGTCTACGAGATCAACACCTGGGTCTGGCTCAACGAACTCAGCGGCAAGCACAAGAGTCCCATCACGCTGGCGACCGTCCCGGCCGAGGAATGGGCTGCCATCGCATCCTTCGGCTTTGACGCCGTCTGGCTCATGGGGGTCTGGCAACGAAGTCCCATCGGCACAAGGCTCGCCCGGAGTCTTGCTCCCCTTCTCGACGAATATCGCAGGGCCCTTCCCGACTTCACCCTGGAGGACATCCAGGGGTCCCCCTACTGCATCCAGGATTACAGCGTGGACGAGCATCTCGGGGGACCCGAAGGGCTCTACAAGGCTCGCAGGGCTCTTGCCGATTGCGGGCTCGGCCTCATCCTGGATTTCGTGCCGAACCACGTGGCTCTGGATCACCACTGGGTTCTCGAGCACCCCGAATTCATCATTCAGGGCGATGCAACCGATCTGATCAGGGCGCCAAAAGAGTTTTTCCAATCGGGAGGACGGGTCTTTGCCTGCGGGCGGGACCCAAACTACCCGCCCTGGCAGGACGTGGCCCAGTTGAATGCCTTTCACCCCGGGTTGAGGGATGCCGCCGTCGGGACACTTCTCGGCATTGCAGACCAATGCGACGGCGTACGGTGCGACATGTCCATTCTGCTCATCAACCGGATCTTCCGAAAGACCTGGGGAAGCCGCTCAGGGAAAGAACCACAGCGTGAATACTGGGTGCAGGTCATCGAGGAGACCCGGGAACGATACCGGGACTTTGCCTTCATTGCAGAGGCCTATTGGGACCTGGAATGGGAGCTTCAACAGCAGGGCTTCGATTACTGCTACGACAAGCGCCTCTACGATCGGCTCATTCACGAGTCCGCCGACACGATCCGGCTTCACCTTTCGGGGGAGCCGGCCTATCAGCACAAACTCGTCCGATTCATCGAGAATCACGATGAACCGCGGGCGGCAGCGACCTTCGACCCGGAGAAAGCGAGGGCAGCATCCATGATGATCGCAACCCTTCCGGGGGCAAGGCTGTTTTACGATGGTCAGTTCGAGGGCCGGAAGGTGAGGCTTCCCGTCCAGCTCGGACGGCAGCCCGAGGAACATCCGGATCGCGAGCTTCGATGTTTCTACAGGACGTTGCTCGAATCCGTCAGGGATGCGCGACTGCGAGAAGATACGTGGAGTCTCTGCGAGCTGTCCGGTTGGCCGGACAACGATAGCTTCAGGAATCTCGTGGCCTGGAGATGGGTGGGTACCGACAGCCGCCACCTCATCATCGTGAACCTTTCGGACCGGCAATCACAGGGTCGCGTCCGCATACCGGGTCTGAATCTTTCCGGGCGATCCTGGCAACTCGTCGATCTTTTATCCGGGGATGCATTCGAACGGGACGGGAATGAAATGACAGATCCGGGTCTGTTCGTCGACCTCAAGCCCTGGGGTTACCACTTTCTTGAATTCTAGGTTCGAGGTCCGAGGAACGAGGACCGAGGTACAAAGAAAAAACCTCGATCCTAGAGCCTTGATCCTCGATCCTGCGCCAGAGGCGCGTTACCAGACCTCCCTCATCTTGACGCCGCTGCCGGACAGAAACTCCTTCAACTCGGCGATCGTATACGTTCCGTAGTGAACGATGGAAGCGATGAGGGCCGCATCGGCCTTGGCTGCCGTCAGCACGTCCAGAAGATGCTCCTTCTTCCCCGCTCCTCCCGATGCGATGACCGGGATCTTCACATTCGTCGTGATCAGGTGGGTCAGTTCCAGCTCGTATCCCTCCAGCGTCCCGTCGGCATCGATGCTGTTGAGGCAGATCTCGCCTGCGCCGAGATTTTCAGCCTCCCTGGCCCACCAGAGGGCATCGATGCCCATGTATTTCCGGCCGCCCTGGATGACGATTTCGTAGCCCGAGGGGATTTTTGCGCTCTTTTCGACCTTCTTCACATCCATCCCCAGGACGATGCACTGGCAGCCGAAGGCAACAGCGCCTTCTGTGATGATTCGGGGATTCTCCACCGCCCCGGAGTTGACGCTGACTTTCTCCGCGCCGGCGAGGATCACCTTCCGCATGTGCTCGAGGGTCCGGATGCCGCCTCCGACGGAGAAGGGGATGAAAATCGTCTCGGCTACGCGCTTCACGACGTCGATCATGATGTCGCGCCCCTCGGACGATGCAGTGATATCATAAAAGACAATCTCGTCGGCACCCTGCTCGTAATAACGGCGCGCGACTTCCACGGGATCGCCGATGTCGATGTTGCCCTTGAACTTGATCCCCTTGGTCAGCTTTCCGTCTCTCACGTCCAGGCAGGGGATGATCCGTTTACTGAGCATGACTGCCATCCCAACGGCTGAAGTTTTCCAGAATCTTGAGACCGAAACGCCCGCTCTTTTCGGGGTGGAACTGGACCGCCACCAGGTTGCGCCGGGCCACAGCGGAAGCGAACCGGATCCCGTAGTCCGTCTCGCCGGCAACGTCGGAACTCTCCGAGGGCGCGGGGTAATAGGAATGCACAAAATAGAACTCGGCATTTCCGGGGATGCCGGCAAACAGCGGGTGATTCTCTCTGAACGCGACGCGGTTCCAGCCCATGTGCGGGATCTTGAGGGGATCGCCTTTTTCTGACATACCCTCGGGAAAACGCTTGACGCCGCCCGGGATGATTCCAAGGCACGTTGTCCTGTTGTCCTCTTCGCTGTACTCGAAGATGACCTGGGTGCCAAGGCAGATACCCAGGAGAGGCGTTCCCGCATCGTAAATCTCACGGATGCACCCGGCAAGGCCTTTCTCCTCGATATTCCGCATGGCCTCCCCGGCTGCGCCCACCCCCGGGAAGATGACGCGATCGGCACGGCGCAGCTCTTCGGCGCGATCCGTGATGACGCAGGGAACACCCAGATATTGAAGGGCGCGGGCAACGCTTGTGAGGTTTCCCGCTCGATAGTCTACGATGGCAATCATGAGTCTCCGGCTTTCAGCGATGAGCATGAATCTTATACCTGAAAACGGCCGGAAAATCAATGTTTACGGCCAATCCGGGCGGAAAATACTTGACCCCATTTCCCGGGCGGGTGTAGATTTATTGCAAGGAATCGTCTGCCTCTCGATTGCCGAACTTCTCCGCAAGCCCCATCTCCTGCTCGTTCAACCGATTCCTGGGCAGAGCATACCGGTTTTATCACCCCATTCAAAACATCAGCACGCCCAAAGGAGGTTTCCGCCATGTTGGAGAATCACGACTACAATCTCATGGAAACGATCACCGTCATCGCCCGCAGCGTTTACCGGTACGACACCTACATGAAAGACCTGGACAAGGTGAAGTGCGAGACCTGCCGGAAGCTGTGGCAGGAATTCCATCAGCAGCGCCAGAAGGAACTCGAGATGCTGCTCAAGGAGCTGCGAAACCACGTGGAGAGCGGCATGATGAAGTTTGACAAGACCTGATAGAGTCCAAGGTCAGAGTCGCATAAAAGAAACAGACAGGACCTAAACCCGGTCCGGGTAGACACGGTTTGTATGGGCATGATCGTCAGGCAATCAGCATCTCTGTTCGGGACGCTGATGGCAGGCCAGGGCTGCACCCTGGCACAAGGCGCTGTCGTTCGTTCCGAGGACGGCCAGGTCCGGATCGGGCACGGAAGTCTGTTTCTGGAGAACGGGGTCATCGTCGGGGGGCCCCGGCTCCCGGTTGCGATCGGATCGAAAGTCGTCTTCGGCCATCGTTGCCTTGTCATCGGCGCCTTTGTGGGGGACCTCTGCGAGGTGGGCAACAGCACCATCCTCATGACGGGGGCACGGCTCGGCGCCCGTTGCATGACCGGTGAAGGGACGCTCATTACACAGGGCACGGTCATCCCCGATGACTCGGTCGTGGTCGGCCGCCCCGGGAGAATGATCCGCAGGACCTCGGACGCGGATATTGAACGGGTGCTCCGACTCCGGGGCGGGGACTTCTCGCTGCCCGACGGTGAGCTGACTCGATACGATTACCCGCTCAGGAGGGATCACGCGATGGGAAGACTTTATGCCTATGGGAACAAGCATCCCCGGGTTCATTCCACGGCCTATCTGTTCGACTCGGCCGAAATCACGGGAGACGTGATCATCGGGGAGGGTTGCATCATCGGGGCGGGGGTCAAGATCATCGGTGACAGCCACGGTCCGGTCCGGATCGGCAATCGGGTCCAGATCCTCGAGAATGCCGTCCTTCACCTGCTGCCCGACACCAGTCTGATCATCGAGGACGACGTCATCATCGGCCCGGGCACCATGATCCACGGCTGCCACATCGGCAGCGGATGCATCGTCGAGCCGGGCGCCATCGTCTGCGACTACAGCAGGCTGGGGAAGAATTGCGTCGTGACGGCGGGGAGCCTTGTCAAGCAGCGCGATGAGTTCCCGGACGGCACTGTCATCGAGGGGTTTCCCGGAAGGTTGTCGGGCCGGGCCGATGGAACGCTTGCCATGCCGGCCTGGGCGCTTTCCATGGAAGCGGTGCGCGCCCTCGAGAAGACCGGCTAGATCTCACCCAGTTCCTTCAGCCTGTCCACCTGGTCCTTCCTGGCCACCAGGGTCCGGTTCCCCGACCGGACGACGATGAGGCCATCGACGCCGATGAGGGCAACCGTCTCATCCGGCATCTCGCAGAATACAAGATTTCCCGACGAGTCGAGGGCCTTCACATCCCCCCGGGTGGCATTTCCCCGGGCATCGCGTGTGAGGAAATCCCACATGGCCGGCCATCCGCCCACATCCGTCCAGGAGAAAAGAGATGCCACGCATCGCAGCGGCGTCTCTGTCTTTTCCATGACCCCGTAATCGATGGAGATGGGCTGGATGGCGGAGAAGGCGTCTTCGAGCGCTTTCTGCCAGCCGGGTGTTGCATCGTGGAGGCCCAGCGGGGAGAGAGCTTCAAAGTGTTTCGGCAGCCATTTGCGCACTTCCCCGAGGATCGTGGCGGCTCGCCAGACGAACATTCCCGAGTTCCAGAGGAAACGGCCCGACTCGACATACTGCCTGGCAGTCTCCGCGTCCGGCTTTTCCCTGAACTGCCTGAGCTCGAAGTGCTCAATCCCGCCGTCATCGGCAATGCGAGCGCCGGTCTCGAGATAGCCGTAAGCGGTAGCCGGGAAGGCGGGTTTGATCCCGAAGGTATAAAAGACATTTTTCTCGGCGACCTGCCTGGCTGCCGATATCAGGTTTCTCTGGAAAAGGTCTCTGGGCTCGATCAGATGGTCGGCCGTGAGCGTGAGGATGACGCTGTCCCCGAAACGCTTTTGCACGAGAACAGCGGCCAGTGCCACTGCAGCCGCCGTGTCGCGGCGGATCGGCTCCCCGATGACGTGCCCGGCCGGAAGCTCCGGGAGCTGTTCCTCGACCAGCGCAACGTGGGCGGCATTGGTGAGAACCAGGATCCTCTCGGGAGGAACCAGCCCGCGAAGCCGGTCGAAACTCATCTGCAGCAGGCTCCGCTCGCCGAAGAGGGTAATGAACTGTTTTGGTTTCTGCCGGGTGCTGAGCGGCCAGAAACGCGTCCCCATCCCCCCCGCCATGATGACGGCCACCAGTTTCCTGTCAAGATCTGCCATCAATCTTCTCCGAGCTCCCTTTCAACCAAGACACGCATTCGGTCTGCCTAAACTCTTCCGTAATCGTCTTCCACCCGTTCAATGTCGTTTTCGTCGAAATAGTCCCCCGTCTGGACCTCAACAATCACCAGTTCCTTTTCCCCCGTGTTCCTGACCCGGTGAAGCGCACCCCGGGGAATATCGATGGACTGACCTTTTCCAAGGGTGATCTCGTCGGTGTTCAACGTGAACACGGCCTCCCCGGAGACGATCAGCCAGTGCTCGTCTCGATGCCGATGCTTCTGGAGGCTCAGGCG